>JBFXBK010000302.1:0-11465 GCA_050183255.1 Polyangiaceae bacterium
TTCCCCGCGGCCACGCGAGGTGCCGTCAAGTCTGCACCCGGCGCGCCCTCCCCCCCACCCCCTGCAAATCCACCGGCTCATGTTCGGGGGAGCCCACGGCAGGTTGAGGCGTAATACGTGAAATGACGCGCGTTTTGTGCCTTGGGGCTGCGGCGTTGCTGTTGGCCTGCTCCAGTGGTTCCTCGGGAGGAGGGACGGGAGGCGCTGGTGGGGCCGGCGGAGGCGGCTCGAGCCAGGAGCCGCCCATCGACTGCGAGGCGAACCTGGGGCTGGCGGAGGGCAGCGTCGAACAGACCAGCTTCAGCCAGGTCGAGAGCACGAACTACAGCTTCGGCATTGGTAACGCTGCGTACTCCATCGACTCGCGCCTCGATGGCGGACAGGTCTGGGCCTGGAGCTCAGCGGTGGAAACACCAGGCACCGCGCTCGTGCAAACACCGGAGTCGCTGTACTGCGCCGCGGCGAACTGGGCCGGCTTCGACCAGACGATTCCGCGCGCGGTGCTCTTGCTCTCGGAGTTCAGTCGCTTGGGCAGCTGCGACCTCCAGGCGGGCACGCCGGATGCGCTCGAGTTCTGCTACGCGCGCAGCAAGTACTACGACGGCGACGGCTGCGCCGCAGAGGGCGACGTGAAGCTCTGGGGCAGCGCTGCGGGGCAAGCCATCGACGAGACGTATGGCACCGTCGGGACCTTCTTCGGTGGCGCCATGGCGGATGGCCTGGCGCAGCCGACGGCTGAGCTGCTGGCGGCACGCATCGCTGGAGAGTGGCAGGTGTTCTGCGTGGGCGAAGTGACGGATCACCCCGAGGTGATCGGCGGCGAGCGCATGACGTTCCACGTCAAGAAGCTCGGAGCTTGCGGCGAAACTCCAGTCTCTGGAGAGCTCGCCGCGTGCATCTTGCCCAAGTAGCTCCAAGCATTGCCTCACGGCAATAGGCTAGTCCTCTTCGTCTTCGTCGTAGTCTTCATCTTCCTCGTCGCCTTCTTCCTCGTCGCCTTCTGCGTCGTCGTACCCTGGGTCTTCCTCCCCATACTCGTCCTCGTCTTCGTCCTCCGAGTCGCCTTCTTCGCCATCGCCCAGCTGCCACGCGCTCACGAGGTCGAAGATGGCGCCCTCTTCTTCACTGTCCATGCCGTCAGCAGAGGCGATCGACATCGCCTCGTTTGCGATCGCAGCCAGCGCCTCCGCAGGCAAATACTGCCCGAACAGCTCGATCGACTCGACTACGGCGTTTTCGTTCAGTTTCTCGAGGGCGTGCTTCAAGAGCGGCTCTGGATCGGCGTCGACTCCGAGGGACAGCAGCACGCGCTCCGCATACTCGGCGATAGCGCGTAGCTCGTCGTCGCTCACCTCGCCGTCCGCGCCGGCGATTGCCAGCAAGATCATCGCGAGGCGACTCTCCAGCGCCAGCTCGCCGGTCGCATCGAGCAGCGCCTGGTAGTCTTCATCGGAGAGCGCGTTGAGGGCGCCGCCTAGATCCGTGAGGATCGATTCGTCGTCATTGGACCAGGTGGACTCGTCCAGTTCGAAATGATCGAGCTGACGGATGATCCAGGCGTCCCCGTCGTTGTACTCCGGGTTCATCAGGTAGTCGTAGGGCATGTAGCAGTAGCCCTCGTCTCCCCAATCCTCGCCCCAGGAGTTGCGAACGATGAACACTCGGTCGGGATCCGAATAGCCCACGCAGAGCATCGCGTGACCGCCGTGCTCGGCGCGCTGCTTCTCGCGCTTGGTGGGCAGCGGGATCTTGCCCCGACGGGCGCTGTCGAAGGAGTCGAACAGCGTGCAGCCGAAGATGATGGGATTGCCTTCCGCCAGCGCGCCCCGCCAGGCGTCGAGGTCGATGTCGACTGCCTCGGAGGACTCCACCAAGAAGTTCGCGCCTTCATCGTAGGCGTCTTCAGTGGGCTCCTCGTTCACCGCTTCCTCACGGTAAGCCCAGGTCTCCTCGCTGCAAGCGCCGTGCTCTCGCAAGCTCGCGATGGCGTCGCCGATCATCGAGCCCTCGTCTTCGGCTTCCATTCCGCTCGCGGCCCGGGCGTTGTAGTAGACGAAGAGGCGGCTCACCTCGTAGCCGTCGCTTCCGAGGTGGCGCTTCGCCAGGTACTCGTATGCGCCAGCCACGGCATTGGCCACGCAGCTGTTGAGCTCGCCTTGGTTCTCGACCTGGGTCATCAGCGGGCGCAGGTCGACCTTCCCAGGGAGGCGCCCCGAGCCGAGGCGCGAAGCACTGAATCGCGTGGCGTCTTCGGGCGGCTTGCCCCGCTTGTAGCCGAGCAGCTTGCGCTCGCGACCATCCGCCTTCTTGATGACGTACGCAGAATTGAACGACATGGACGCTCACCCCCTGCCAAACGAATCTCCGATCTGTTCTCGGTATCCAACCCCACGGCCGGACGCAAGCCTGAGCGGAGACGCCTAAGGGCTTGTATCCGCAGAGCTGGTTTTCGGCTTCGTGCATGAAGATATCGATGCCGCAAGGTAACGCGAGCAGCCATGGGCGGTCGGGCCAGGGCGCTTTGGAGTAGGCTTGCTTGATGCGCCCGTTCACACCTCTGCTCGCCCTCACCTGGTCGCTCAGCCTGTGCGCCGCCGGCGGCTGCGGAAATGTCGTCGGAGACCCACCAGCCGCTTCCGGGGGTACCAGCAACGTGGCAGGCAGCGCTGGACACGGCGGCTCGAGCGGTGGCGGCTCTAGCGGCGGGGGGATGCCTGCGGGAGCGGGCGATGGGGGCTCAGGCGATTCGACCGGCACCGCGGGCGCCGCGGGCGAAGCTGGACTCGAAGTCTGCCTCGACTCCAACGTCTCTGGCGAGCTAGCTGGTGAGCCTTTTCAGACGCCCGAAGGCGAAGTGTGGTCCTTCACTTACCCGGGAGACCCCGCGTGGACCTCGTTTGCGGTCGGCAAAGAGTATTCGGCTTTTGCTTGGGGGGAGGGCAACACGCCATTGCCGCACGGCATCGGTCACGTGGTGGGGCCAGGTGGCGCCCAGTTCTGCGCTACTGCGTCAGCGGATCGTCCAGTCACAACGAGCTTCGTTGGCAAGATCCACTACGGCGCCCTCAGCTACGTCGGTGCGTGCGACAGCGTGAGTGGCCCTGAGTACAAGCTCACGGCGTGCTTGTCTGACCAGCCCGGCGACGACTGCCCAGAGAACGTATTCCGCGTACGCGGAGTGCTGTCCGCAGGCTCCATCGACACGCTGGTCTCCCCGGGCGCGACGCTCTTCTCCCTGGACGGCGACAGCTTCGTGCAGCTCACCAGCATCTTGCCTGGCGTAGGCTACATCGACGCACGGGCTCCAGGGCTAACGGGAGAACCCGGATCCGGCGGAGCGGGCAGCGCAAGACTGCTGCTCAACGGAGTCGATCTCGCGTATTGCGTCACCAGCGCGGCACTCGAGCAGAGCGGGACTGTCTGGCGCGCAACGCTGACGCTGGTCGAGCTTGGCACTTGCCCAGGCGTCGCGTCGACTGGCTACGCCGACACTTGCACGGAGCTCTGAGCGCCTGAATGCCTAGGCGCTCTCGCGCTGGATGACCTCGAACCGTATCCCCGCGGTATCACTCTCAGGGTCAGCGAGGAGCATCAGCGTGTCGCCTTCGCTCAACGCACCTTCGAGCAAGAGCTCCGCGAGCGGCGCCTCGATCAGCCGTGCGATGGAACGCCGCATCGGCCGGGCGCCGAGGGTCGGGTCGAAGCCGCCGTTGTCGAGCAGCACTTCGAGCGCCTCTTCTTCCATTTCGAGCTTCAGGCCGCGCTCGGTCAGCAGGTGGGTGCCGAGCTGCATCAGCAGGCGCCGCGCGATCTCACGCACGTCTTCCCGCTCCAGCGCCCGGAAGGCGAGCACCTCATCGAAGCGGTTGAAGAGCTCGGGCGCCAGCGCAGCCCGTGCCGCCCCAATCACCGCTTGCTCCCTGGCATCCACCGCCTCAGTTTCATTCCGCGCGGTACCAAAGCCGACGCGGCGCTTCGGCCCCGCCGCGACGGCCGATGCGCCGAGGTTCGAGGTCACGAGGATCACCGTGTTCGTGAAGTCGACCGTGCGACCCTTGCTGTCCGTCAGGCGCCCTTCGTCGAAGACCTGAAGGAACGTCTCGAGCACCTCGGGGTGCGCCTTCTCGACTTCGTCGAGCAGGACCACCTGATACGGCCGGCGGCGCACAGCCTCCGTGAGCTGCCCACCAGCGTCGTGCCCGATGTACCCAGGCGGCGCGCCGACCAAGCGCGCAACCGCGTGTGCCTCGCTGTACTCGGACATGTCGAGGCGCGTCATGGCCTTTTCCGAGTAGAAAAGCACCTCGGCGATCGCCTTCGCGGTCTCGGTCTTGCCGACGCCGGTCGGCCCAAGCAGCAGGAAGGTGCCGATGGGGCGCTTCCCGCTCAGGCCGGCGGTGTTCCTGCGAATGATGCGGGCCATGCGGCGGATCTGGCTCTGATGGCCAACGACTCGCTCCGCCAGCAAGTCTTCCAGCTTCAACATGCGCTCGCGGTCCGTCTCCAGCAGCCGCTCGAGGGGCACGTCAGCCAGCTCGCTCACCACTTCGGCGATCGCTTCGGAGTCTACCTCGAGGCCGCCTCGACGGCGCACCCGCGCGCCCGCCAAGTCGATGATCGACACGGCTTTATCGGGCAGCATTTGCGAGGGCATATAACGCACGCTCCAACCGACGCTGAGCGCCAACGCCTCTTCGCTGTAGGTCACTTTGTGGTGTGCCTCGAGGCCTCGCGCCTGAGACTCGAGCACCAGGAACGCGTCCTCACGGCTCGGCTCCTCCACTTCGACCAGGCTGAAGCGGCGAGCGAGCGCCGGATCCGCGCCGATGGAGCGCCGGTACTCTTCTTGAGTGGTGGCGCCGATGCAGGGCAGCTCTCCCCGCGCCAGCGCGAGCTTGAGCTCGCCGCTCAGCTCTTCGGCGGCTTCACCCACGAACAGCTGGTGAACCTCATCGAAGAAGATGACGACGCGGCCCTTGGCCTCGAGCGCCTCCTTCTTCAGCTGCCCCATCCGCTGCGCGAGCGCGCCGCGCACTCCCGTACCGGCGATCAACTCTCCGACGGGGATCTCCACGATGATGCGCGAGTCGAGCTCGTGGTCTTGCTCGTCCTCACCCAGCCCGGCGTACTGCTCAGCGATGTGCAGCGCGAGGGCGCGCACGACGCTGGTCTTGCCAACGCCCGACGGCCCGACGAGGCAAGGGTTATTGCCCTGACGCTTGGCCAAGACATCGAGCACTTGCTCGACCTCCGCCTCGCGGCCGATGACTGGATCGAGCTCGCCGCGCACGGCGGCCAGCGTGAGGTTCTTGCCCAGGGAAGACAGCGCCGGCTGACGCTTCGGGTCGAGCTGGTAGCGCCCCTCATCGGCCGTCGACTTGCGCACACGGGTGTTCGCCTTGAGTCTCCGCTTTTTTCCTCGCGGCAATGACTTCTGAGGCTCGGCCAGCGCGTCAGTCGCGGCGTCGGTGGGCGCTTCTGCGACCACGGGAGTTGGTTCTTCCATCACGGGGGTGATGGTCGGAGTCGCGAGATTTGAAGGCGCCGGGGGCGTTGGCGTCGGTCGTGGCAGCGGCAGCGCCTCAGCCTTCGGCTTGGGGATCGGCGGGAACAGTGGGATCGCGACGCCCCGCGGTGCTCGCTCACCAGCGCTCTTCACCTCGAGCTCCGATTTCCGCGTCACGATGCGTCGGCGCCCGACGAGGCCGAGGCCAACGTTCATCGCCGCGATGCGCAGCCGGGACACATCGATGCCGCACTGCTCGAGCGCCTTGTGAGCCGCGCCCTTGCGCTCGTTCAGCAGCGCGACCAGCAGGTGCGTCGCCCCAGGTTCCCGCGCTCCCATGCGACTCGCGACGTCCCGGGCGTTCGACAGCGCGCGCCTCAGGGGATGTTCGATCTCATCCGTGCTCGACCGCGCAGCGCGCAAGAGCCGCTCGCCAGTCAGCCCGCGCTCGTGCAGGAGGTCCGCCGCCGGCCCCTCTCGGAGCGCGATGGCGGCGAGCAGGTGCGCGCTGGTGACACGCTCTTTGCGGGTAGCAGCTTGGGACTCGGCGAGTTTACGTAAGTCGAAGAGCTCGGTGTCGGCGGAGCGGGCCAGCATGCGTTTCCTTGGGGTGTCGCCTGCTCGCACCGCCAAAACAGCACGAGCCATGCACGCCGCGCGGGCGTGGACCAAACAAACCTGGGTGAGCTGCGATAAATGACGTGATCTGCCCCAGCTGGGCCAAACTTTAGGGCAGCATTCCAGGCGCCCGATCTGGCCCGCATTCTTGGCCAATCCCGCCTTCGCGGACGAAGCAGAGGCCATGTGGCCGAAAGTCCGCTCCTTGATCTGGCTCTGGCTGTTGCCGGTCGGCATGTGCGGTTGCCAGACGCCGGGCGACAGCGCTCCCTCACCCCCCAACCCAGGGAGCCAGGGGTCGGCGCCGGAAGCCAAGGCCGCGATCGCGAAGCACGCGTCGAAGGCCAAGGCGAAGACCAGGCGCGCGAAGGCCGCGTCCGCTGCTGGCGAGGCAGCAAGCAAGCCACGCATCTATGCGCTCGACCTCCGGGTGTACATTCGAGAGCGCCCGAGCGAGACCAGCCCAGAAGTTGGAGCGCTGCGCATCGGGCAAGGCGTCACGCTGAAGAGTGAACGAGCGCTCAAGGGGGCTGGCTGCGAGAACCCTGGTAAGGAAACGCCCTCCAAAGCCGGCTGGTTCCCCGTCGAGCCCGAAGGCTATGTGTGCCTCGACCGCACGACGACCCTGGACGCCAAGCATCCCTTGCTGGTCGCCAAAGCCGGACACCAGGCGGACTTCAGTAAGGACGCCCCGCTGCGCTGGGGCGAGTCACTCGAGGCACCAGTCTACAGACGTTACCCTACGGAAAACGAACAGAAGCGCAGCGAGTACCAGCTCGACAAACACCTCGCACGCGTCAAGGCCGTCCGCGAAGCTCGATCGGGGGGTGAGGAGCCCCCGCCCCGCGCCCTAGCCCGCCTGCGAGGCGCCGACCCGAGCCTGGTCAAGGCGCCGCTGCCGCCGTACCTCGAAGAGCACCAAGACTCACCCTGGGCGAGCGCGATTTGGCCGGGCAATGTTCCGCCACGCATGAGCTTCGTGCCGCCGCGCTCGAGCATCTCCTGGATTGACGAGTTCCAAGCCGACGGGCGGAGCTGGCTGGTGACGCCGGAGCTCACCGTCGTGCCCAAGGATCGCGTCCTCGAGCTCGAACCCGCGAAGTTTCACGGCGTATTCATCGGCAAAGACGCGAAGCTGCCGCTGGCATACATGCGCTTCGACGACCGCGCCAAGTGGCGCCTCGAGACCACGAAGGAGGCTCGCGCGGAGCAAGAGTCGGAGCTGATCCCCGTCGTTGCCAGTGAGGACGATGCAGAGGAGACCGCAGATGAGAGCCCCTGGAAGCTGGATCCTCCGGGAAGCGAAGGCAAGCTCGTCAAGACGGATCAGGTGTGGAAGCGCCTGAGCCACGTCGAGCTCACAGGGCGTGCCCGCTACCAGCACGGCGAGCGCTTCCTCGAGACCCGGGAGCCCGGCATGTGGGTCCAGCAAAAGGACGCCGCAGTGATCCGCGCGTGGGCGCCCGAAGGCATTCCCCTCGAGCAGGACGAAAAGTGGATCGACGTGTCGATCTACCAAGGCACGCTGGTCGCCTATCGCGGTACTCGGCCGGTGTTCGCGACTCTCATCTCGCCAGGACTCAATGGCTACCGCAGCAAGAGCGGCCCAGTGAAGAAGAACACCACGCCGAGCGGCACCTTCCGCATCGAGTGGAAGCACCTCGCGACCACCATGAGCCCGGACCCTGAGAAGAAGCGTTACTACCTCACGGATGTACCGTTCACGCAGTTCTTCCACATGCCGTTCGCCCTGCATGCTGCGTACTGGCACGACCGCTTCGGAGAGCCGAAGAGCGGCGGCTGCGTGAATCTCTCGGTGCGGGACGCACGCTGGTTGTTCGGCTTTACGGACCCTCAGCTGCCCGAGGGCTGGCAGAGCGTCCGCTCGGGCGGTGACCGGGGCGAGGGCACCTGGGTGCGCGTTCGCTAGCTTCGGCCACCGCATAGCCTCTAGAAACACGTTTCCGCGCGGCTAACCGAGCTTCACTCGCTCCACCCACTGGGTGAACGCCAGGAGGTACTTGTCCAGGAACTCGAGGCTCGCTGCGTCAGTGAGTTCCCCATCTTGAATGCGCTGGCCGGCGTTACCCAGGTTGAACTCCGGGTAGGGGAACACCTGGCTCGCCATGCCCAGCAGCACTTGCTTGAGCTGGCCTTGCGCGCGGGCGGTGCCTATCGCGCCCGCGGACGCACCGATGATGCCCACGGGTCGTTGATAGAATGCTGAGTTGTAACCGGGGCGCGAAGCCCAGTCGATGGCGTTCTTCAGCACTCCGGGGATGCCGTAGTTGTATTCGGGCGTCGCGAGGATCACGCCGTCCGCCGCCCGCAACTCAGCGTTCAGGTGCTCCACGCTCGCTGGGCGCTGGAGGTCGTCATCGTAGAACGGTACCTCGCGGTAATCGACGATGCTCAGCTCAGCCGCGACCGGCTCGCCAACCAGCGTGCCTCGCGCGAGGCGCTGCCGCACCGTGCGCAGCAGCGCCGTGTTGTGAGAGCCTTTGCGTAAACTACCGCTCAGGCCGACTAGCTTCAGCTTTGCCATGGATTGGGTCCCTTTCCGCGCAGATCGAACCACAGGTACTCGGCGCCGGCCGTGGCGCGAACTTCGACCTGCCCTGCGTGATCGAATGCCACCCCGTCGCCCTCGCTCAGGCTCAGGTTGGTGTCGCCGGCGGTCAGGGTCACGCTCCCGTTGACCACCTGCAGCCAAGCGTAGCGCCCCTCGGGCACGTTGTGAGTGTGGTCCTTGGCCTCACCGAAGCGCGCCCGGTAGATGCGCGCGTCTTGATCGATGCGCAGGGAGTCGTCGGCGCCGTCTGGAGACACGACCAGCTGCACGGGCTTCTGCGGGTCGAAATCGAAGTGGCGCTCCGCGTAACGCGGCTCGGTCCCAGCGTGAACCGGCTGAATCCAGATCTGCAAGAAGCGCAGCTGAGACTCGCCGGAGTTGTACTCACTGTGAGCGATACCTCGCCCGGCGCCCATCAGCTGCACGTCGCCTGGACGGATCGTCGAGCCGTTACCCAAGGTGTCCTTGTGGCTCAGCTCACCGGAGACGACGTAGCTGATGATCTCCATGTCGCGATGCGGGTGCCGGGGGAAGCCAGCGCCGCCTGTCACGCGGTCGTCGTTGATCACGAGCAGATCCGAGAAGCCGCGAAAGCGCGGATTGAAGTAATTCCCGAAGGAAAATGTGTGGTGACTGTCGAGCCAGCCGAAGTCAGCGCGGCCTCGCTCGGAACTGCGTCTGAGGTGCGTCATGTGTTTGCTCCTTTGATGGGCTCAGCATGGGTCTGCAACAGCGCACGACAACTGCGCGATTTTGCAATAGACTTGTGCACACACGCACAAGCCATCAGAGCCCAAGTACCTGAAATCATTCACTATGACCGCGCCCCTCTCCCCCACCCCCTTGGTCGAGCAGAACTGGGACGACTTGCGCATCTTCCTCGCGCTCGCCCGCGCCGGATCGCTGTCCGGCGCGGCGCGGGAGCTTGGCCTGCATCACACCACGGCGTACCGTCGCCTGGTCGCCATGGAGCAAGCCAGCGGCGTGGTGCTCTTCGAGCGTACGCCGTCGGGCTATGCCCTCACCCAGGCAGGCGAGACGCTGTTCGCCCACGCAAAGCGCGTCGAGGAGGAACTCTACGCCGCGTCACGCTCACTGATCGGGCATGATCGGAATCCGGGCGGAATCATCCGTGTGACCACGGTGTACTCTCTGCTCCACGTGCTACTGCCGTGCATCGCGAGTCTGCAGCTTGCGTGCCCGTCACTACACGTCGAGCTGGACGTGAGCCCGCTGGCCCGTGATCTGGAACGGCGCGAAGCCGACGTCGCGCTGCGCCCAAGTGATGGGCCGCCGAGCAGCGTCGTGGGCCGTCGCATCGCAAAGGTCACTTGGGCGCTGTATCGCAAGGCGCGCGTCGGCCACAGGGCGATCGCGAAGCTACCCGCCATCGCCTACTCCGCGGAGCTTTCACATCTCTCGGTAGTCGAAGCCTACAAGAAGCTGAAGCTCGACCCTGGCAGGCTCGCGGTGAGCTCCGTACCTGCGATGCGTGAAGCGATCTTGGGCGGGCACGGCTTTGGACCACTGCCTTGCTACTACGCCGATTCGCACGCTGGCCTCACGAGGCACGCGCTCGACGCAGACTGCGAGAGTGCCAAGCTAGCTACTAGGTCAGAGCTCTGGATGTTGATCCACGGGGATCTACGCACCAGCGCCCGCATCCGAGCGTTCATCGATCACGTCACGCCGTTGCTCGCGGCTCAGCGCGCGCTATTCGAGGGCGCGCCAGCCGAAGGCAAAGCGGCGGAAGCGGCCGCGGCGGCGAGCGGTTTGTCTTCGAAGCGCTGAGCTTTGCCCGTCTTCAGGTCCCAGAGCGTGATGCGATTGGGGCCTCCAACCGCGACCAAAGGCGGCGTGTCGGCCAACGCTAGATCGAAGTTCTTCGTCACCTGCTCGACCCAATCGTCGTAGGCCTTGCCGTCGTCGAATGGATCGGGGGGGAGGTCCTCCTCCAAGATCCGCTTGCCAGCCAGATCATTGACGATGAGCTTCCAGGTGCGCCCGTTCTTGCCGCTGGCGACGAGCAAGCGAGCGATGTAGCGCCCGCTGGAGAGCGTGTCGAAGGGCTTGTGGGGTTCACTTGCAACGGCTCCGTCCTCCGACTTCGCCGCAGGACTGGAGAGCGTGCTGCTGACGCGCAGGTGATCCGCGAGGTTGACCCTCACGGCCTTGCCCGTCTCGTCCATCACCCAGGCTTGATCGATGCGCTGTGTGGGCAAGATGCGCCAGACCTTGGCCTGAAGCTCCGAGAGGTCGCCAAGCTTCTTTGCGTCTCCTCCGGGGTAAATCTGATAGATCTGTTTCCCCACGGAGTAAACGAAGGACCCGTTCGCCAGGCCCGCGAAGGCACCATGATCGTAGTCCTTGAGTTCGACCACCTCCTTCATCGGCAAGAGCACGCTGGCGGACGGAGCGACCTCATAACGGTAGAGCGACGAATCGAAAGGGTGATGAACCCAGATGTCCCGCTCCTCCCGGCGATCTGCAAAGAGCTGAGAGCCGGGGAAGACCGAGACCCGCGGCGTGCGCATCTGCACGTCGTCGTCGCGCCTCGTGTCTGGATTCGGCAGGAAAAGCAACTCGCGCGTCCCCAGGCCGACGAACGCGCCATCCTTCAACGCGAGACCGTAGCGAGCTCCTGGCAGTGGCTCGCTCGATACCCGCTGGAGGGGTGAGATGCTGAAGGCCTCCACCTCGTCTCTCGCTACCCGGAGCACTCGTTTGCCGCTGATCACCAAGCTGCGCGGCCCCGCAGGGCGGCGCGGC
>JBFXBK010000303.1:0-11419 GCA_050183255.1 Polyangiaceae bacterium
AGTCACCGATCGGGACAACCACCTGCGCTCTGCCGATTTCTTCGACGTGGAGCAGTTCCCTGAGCTGCGCTTCAAGAGCACGCAAATCGAGAGCCTTGGCAAGAGCAAGTACCGTCTCCATGGGGAACTGACCATCCACGGTGTCACCAAACCGGTTGCGCTCGAGGTTGAGTACGGCGGGCAAGCGAAAGACCCTTGGGGCAACCAGCGCGTGGCGTTTTCTGCGTCAGGATCGATTGATCGACGCGAGTTCGGCCTCGGATGGAATCAGGTGCTGGAAGCCGGGGGCGTGTTGGTCGGTGAGAAGATCGAGCTGGAGCTTGAAGTTCAAGCCGTAGCAGCCGCGGCCAGCGAAGCCGCGCAGTAGCCTCTGCCAAACTGTCTCCGCGGGCTCTAGTTGACGAGCGCGATGGCGTACCTCAAGGTCATGACGATGAGAGTCAGGATCCGCGGGACCGCTGCCGCGCTCGCGCTGTTCGCGTGCACTCCGAAGGCGCAGCAAGGCGAACCCACGGGGCACGAGATCGCCGTCAACGAGGCGCCCCCCACGGCGCCCGAACAACCCGCCGCGGCGAGCGCCTCTACCCGGCCCCCAGGCGCGCCACGGGAGATCCCCGAGGATGCACCCTTGAGCGAAGGCGTGGTCTCGTTCGAGGGCATGCTGCGCGGGACCAAGGGGGGCTTCGACGTGCGTGGCGTGGTCTTCGAGTTTGCAGAGCTGCGCCAGCCACTGCCTGAGTCCGAGCGCAGCAAGACCGACGACGAGCTCTTGGGCGCAAAGCTGCGCATCGTAGCGGAGCTAAGGTCGCATCACGCGGAACCTCAGCCTCCAGGCGAGCCCCAGCTGCAGATGCGCAGCGGCGACTGGATGTCCGCGGTGAAGGTCTTCTCCGTCGAGGTCGCGAAGCCCGCGGTCATGATCGAAGGCGTGGTGAGCCGTTCCAAGGGCCTCTTCACCGTGGGGAAACACATGGTGAGCCGAGACGACCTTGATTGGCCCTTCAAGGGTGCGGACGTGGTCGGCAAGAAAGTGCGCCTCTGGGGTCAACCGCGCACCTACGTTTGCCCGCCGCAGGCCCAGTGCTTGATCTCGGGGGAGATCCCGATGTTCGACGTCGCGCGCGGTGAACTGCAGTGAACACGGGTTGGCGAGATCGCTCGGTGGCGCTCCTCGGCACCGCGGCGAGTCTGTGTGTTTCGCTGATAGCAGCCTGGCTCGCGCTCGCGCTTCCAGCCTGGAGGACTGGTGCGCGCGTCTTGCCCTGGTATGACGCCGCTGGCGCGCCTCTCGCTCGTCAGAATGGGAACGGCTACCAAGAGGCCGTGGACATCGGAATGGATCTGGTGATTCAAGGACGGTTCGTCTGGACTTGGATTCGCACTCCCGAATTTGAAGCGGGCGCGCTGGTGCGCATCGACGTGATCGCTGGCGAGGGGCGAGTGTTGTGGTCCGCTCCTAAGGAGGTACCGTTCGGCGGTAATACCGTGGGTCTATTTCCGCGAGGCGAATCGACTCTGGGTGTCGTCTATCGTGAAGGAGGCGCGACGGGGCCGCTTGCTGTGGGTATCGCCGGACCCGACGGATGGACATCACCCCCGATTGCTCTTCCGGGAAAGACGATGTCGCGCCTACTGGGTGGTGCGTTCGTCGACGATAAGCTCGAGTTGGCCGTTCTGCCTGCCGACGCGAGCGGACACACCAGCGATTTCCTACCTCTCATCGTCCGGGTCGAGTCAGGCAAGGCAACTATCACGAAGCCGTTCGAGACTCGCGACGCCTTGTGCGAGGGGATCGACCACTGCTGGGGCCCTGAAGTAGCTATGTATCGCGATGGCGGCTGGAATTTCGTGGTCAGCGGTCGTCTCGACAGCGACGACGGATCCCACTGGGTACGGCCTGGCCGAGGCCCAGTCGCCACGCGTTGGCCTACGGCTGGCATGATGCTTCGGGCTCAAGTTGACTTTGTTTCCGTAGGGTCAACCGAAGTGTCTCTCGCGTCCTGGCAGCTGGAGCGGGATGGTACTCTCGCGCCCTTTCCGGCCCCTCCGCGTAACGGATGGGGGGAAAGCGTTTCTCGACAGTTCATTGTGCGCGACGGAAGGCTCGAGCGAATTCCTCGCTTCCTGGTCTCGAGCGACCCCTACGTCGTGGCCCAGCGCGTTTCGGGCCGCTTGGTGGGCATGCGTCACGCTGGGGATTCGGCGCCTCCGTTGGTACTCGCTCAAGAGTACCCGAGCGACGGAGAGCCAGTTGCAACAGCAGTGGGTCATGCCCCGAGCTACGCATGCGGTGACTTAGGCACGGGCACACTGGTCCCCAGCGGAGGCGGCTTCTCACTGGTGTCCCGGGGTGGGTGCTTGGTGCGACTCGACGCTGAGCTCCGCCGCGTCGATCCCCTGCCGTTGACCGAGCACTTGAGGCGTCGCGGTTCCCTGGGGATGGACTGGGACGAACGTCGCCATGCGTTGCTCTTGGCGTACGCTTGCTTTGGGTTGCCGCTCCTGCTGCTGATCGCGCTGGGTCCAGAGCGAATGCGCCGGCAGCGGGGTCGAGCCGGGGTACTGCGTGCGCTTGGGGGCGCCGGACTGGCCCATGCGGTCACCGGGGCTTTCGTGGTCGTCCACGTGTGGACACTACTTCGCTAGCTTGGGGTGATACGGCGAAACGCAGACGCGCTTCCCAAACACGAGCGATCGTCGTACCACCTGCAACCGTTGTTACCGCACGGTTACGCTCGCAGCAGCGTAACACCCTCGCGGCCCGTGACGGAAACCCCACGCTTTTGCGGGACTTCTTGCCGGCGCCTGAGTGGTACGGATGCTGCTAGGCGAGCGAGCATGAAGAATCTTTTCGCGCTTTCTCTAGCATTCACGTTCCTTGGCCTCGCGTCCGGCTGCAGCTCTGACGACAGTGGTGGTGGCGGAACCACGGTTGACCCCCTCGTGCAAGCTGCCTGTGACAAGCAGACGGCGGACTGTGGCGAAGACACGGAGTGCGTCGCGGACGTAGGCGAGGACAACGCCATCGCGGAGATCTTTGGCTGTGAAACCGAGTACGACGTGGTCCTCAAGTGCATGGCTGAGGCCCAGTGGGAGTGCACGGGCTTCGAGACGTTCAGCGGCGTCGATGCGTGCTCGAGTGCTGACTCCGAGTATCGCAAGTGCGCACCTGGCTACTCGTACAGCGGCGGCCTCGGCAGCTCCTGCGAAGGCTCGCTGTACTTTCCGGAGGGCACCGCTGGCGCTACGTGCAGCGGCGGGACTTGTACCTGCGGTGAAGGTGGCAAGGAGGGGGCTACGTTCTCCCTCTCTGACTGCGACACCATCCCGCTGTTCAAGGGGATCGCAGCCAACTGCCACTAGCCGCTGCTAGGCTACCGCGTCGCGTTTTCAGAACGCGGCGCGGTAGCCGATGGTGCTCGCGAACGTTTCCGTGATGGAAGCGGTCTCCGAGTTCCTGATCAGGTCTTCGAGGTAGGTGTCGATGGTCGACGCCTGATAGTACAACCCGATCCGCTCGAAGAAGCCGCTGCGGGGGACCCAGTCCACCTCCACGCCTAGGTACGCTAGGGCGTGAACCGCCGTCGGCGGGTAGTAGCCGCTCGAGTAGCGATCGGGGTAGGTCACCTCGAACTCCTGACCTATGGCGTAGAGCCCGCCCACACCTACCTCCAGCGGCACGACACGCAAGCTATCCGCACGGATCTCGAACGGCCGCGCGCTGATCTCGAGCGACAACGTGCTTACTCCGCTGTCGCTCACTTCGTTGGGGGAGTAGCCGTACAGGAGGCTGACGTTGACCACGTCATCGAACGCTGCGTAGCCGAGACCTGCGGTGAATCGCCCGCGCAATCCGCCAGTTTGCACCTTCGCGAAGTCGGGCACGTACCAGCCCAGGCGATCGCGGTCGCGCGAGTCATCCTCGTCGCTTTCGGGGGGGAGGAGATACGTCTGCCCTCGATCCGGGCTCGTTGCCGTGTCGTCTGGAGCCGGGCGCTGTAGCGGCTCCGCGCTTGCGCTCACTGACAGCGCTAGCGCCGCCAGCAGCGTCGCTACGCATCCGTGGGCGAGCCTCATAACACCGCCTCCTCTGGGGTCACGGGGACACACTCGTCCTCGAAGCACTTCTCGAACTCAAAGCGTTCCCCGTAGTTGAAGACGCTCACGACGGTGTAAGTGAACACCTTCTGAAAGGTCCCGCACTGGAGCACCGTCGAGGTCTGGTAGCGCTGCAGCTCGTACGCTTCGAGGTGACCGTGGACCACCAGCGGCACAGGGTTCTGCTGCAACAGCTCGGCGTAGAGCGCCTTCGCCTCGGTTGCGTTCGCTCCGTCGGGCGCGGTGACGTCTTGATGGGTCAACCAGATCGCTCGCTCACCTGGCTGCAGATCGGTGTGCTGGGCGCGTAGCCACTGCTCGTCCGGTGCTTCCCCGGGGAACTCGAGTGCGTTGGAGTTGAAGGCGATGAACTTGAGCTTCCCGAACCAGAAGGAGAAGTCGCGCTGGCCGTACAGGTTCTGATACAGCTCGGGTCCGGTCGCGATGGCGTCGTGATTGCCAATCACCGCGATGTAGGGGACGTCAAGCTCGCTCAGGATGCCGTGAATGCGCTCGAACTCCACGTTCAGCGAAAGGTCTGTCAGGTCACCGGCGTGGAGCACGAAGCGAATATCGTCGCGGCGATTGATCGCCTCCACAGCGGCCTCGGTTTCGTCGTACGCATCGTGGGTATCGCCGATAGCCACGAACTTGAAGTCGGGTGTGGGAGGCTCAGCCTGGATGCGCTCGATGGCGCGCGCGTTGACGTTCCCTCGGGCGTCCAGGTCGTCTGCGAATGGGGTAGCCGTCAGGCAAGCTGTCGAAAGGGCGGCGGAGAGCAGCGCCAGGCAACGGGAGACACGCATGTGGTCCCGCTTCAGCAGATCTCGTGCCAGCAAATTCCTCGAGGAAGAGCCGTAGATTGGTCGGCGCTGCTGGGACATTTCGCCCCCTTGTGTCGCTGCCGAACGCGTCGACGCCGCTCCTCTCCCCCAAAAACCGGGGCAAGATCCTGGAACGCCGGAGTCGACTCCTTGGACTCGTGCGCCGAGTGCTTTGTCGCGATTCCGCAGAGAAATGACCGCGCGGATCCATCCCGTGAGTGACCGGTCGCGGGCGGCATGGATATTGCTGCGGGTTACTACACCAGGAGCAGCGAGAAGCGCCCGCGGGCGAGCCCGGGCAGTCAGCGCCCCGAGATCGACAGGAGGAGACATGCCGCACCAAACGTTGGTTGCATCCATACGCGAGTCCGTAGAAAACAGAAGGATGCAGTCCGAGTCGGCCGAGAGTGTCCATGAAGAGCCTGAGCTAACGAGCGCCATGCCGCCTCACACGGCGTTCGAGCGCTACACGAAGAAGCTTGGCAAGACCTACATCGACCGCCTGAAGCACCTGAGCAGCAAGGCGATCCGTTCTCTGGATCGGATCCCGAAGCGAATGCACATCGTCGCGAATCAGACTCAGCTGGTGCTCGAACTGATCGATGATTTTGCCACGGGGAATTATCGCGACGTGCCTTGGCCAGTCGTTGCGCTACTCACCGGCGCGGTCTTGTACTCCGTGAGCCCAGCAGACGTGATCCCCGACAGCATCCCGATCGTCGGCGCGATGGACGACATCATCGTCGTCGCCGTCGCCACGCGCTTAGCCCGAGAGTCGCTGAAGAAGTACGCGCTCCACAAGGGCTACAAGATCGAAGACTACTTCGAGAAGTAGCGCGCCCAAGCTAGCCCACACGTTTGCAAGGCCAGGTGAAGCGAAAGGTTGCGCCTCGGGATCCATCAGAGTCAACCCAGGCGCGACCGCCTTGGCGCTGCGTGAGCTTGCGTACGACCGCGAGTCCGATGCCGCTACCGGGCACCGCGGAACCGTTCTCCGTTTGGAAGAGTTGCCAGATGGACTCCTGGGAGACTGGAGGGATCCCCGCACCATTGTTGTAGACGTAGTACTCGACTTCGTCTCCATGCTGTTCGCTGCCGATCACCACATGCGGCTCGTCGGGCGCAGCGTGCCGAACAGCGTTGTTGATCAGGTTGAGCAGCACCTGTTCGAACGGAGTGCGTTCAGTCACGATGCGCAGCGCGGGGCAGATCTCGATTTGAGGTCGAGTCGTCGGCGCGAGCAGCTCGAGCACTTCATCAACCAGCGCGCGTACGCTGACGTCTTGAAGCGCGCTGCGGGTGCGACCGACACGACTGTAGCTGAGCACGCCGTCGATCAGGCTCTCGAGTCTCATCACCCGCTCCTGCAGTAGCGTGAGCTGATCGAGCGTCTCCTCGCTCGACTGCGTGCCGATATCTTCTTTCAACCATTCCGCGACCCGACCGATCCCGCGCAACGGCGCCTTCAGGTCGTGGCTCACGACGTACGCAAACTCATCGAGTTCGCGGTTCGAGGCTGCGAGTTGACGAATCGTTTCGTGTGATTGGGCGACGAGCGCGGCGTGCTGGAGCGTTACGGCCAAGTGGGGCGCAAACTCGAGGGCCGCCCTCGCGTGGGAGTCGTCGAAAGCGTCCTTCTGGTGATGTCCAAACAGCAGGGCACCGACGATATCGCCTCCCGAGGGAATCGGCAGGACCAAGCAACTCGTAAATGGCAGCGCGAACGGAAGAGGCTCTGCACTCGAGGCGTAGACGGCGGAGATGTCCGGTACCCGTACACTCTCGCGGTTGAGGACCGCGTTCCCCACGATCTGGAGGATGCCGCGCGGAAACGAGGTCGACGGCGCGTGGTCGACACCGCTCAAGCCGATCATCTGCATGTCGGTGCCACTCCCGTGCTGGTGAAAGCACGCGCCGATTTCTGCGCCGAGCAAACGTGTCGCGAGGTCCAGGCTGGACTGAAGCAGACGGTCACCGCTGAGCTCAGCTGGTAGTGCGCTGATCCGGCCATCCATTCGTGACATACCCACCTGATTGCCCTCCAGCTCGGGGCCCGCTAAGGACCGGCGCCTTGCGACGCGACCCCTTAACCATTTGGTGGTAGCAGGTTGCGGTCAAGCTCAAGCCCCGGCCATAATTTCCCCGCGGTTTTGAAACGCGGGTCATTGTGCCACGCGTGATACGGCAGTGGTCCTCTCCGCGTACACGGGTCTCGAGGAATCGGCGAGTTCGGAATCCGACGCGGATGTCGGCACGGGATCTGCTACCGATCGAAGTTGCGGAGACTTTCGACGCTAAGGGTCTCGCCTGCTCTGCGGCCAGCTACCCAAACGCAGTCTCCGCGCTCGGTTTTCGATAGCTCATGATGCGCCGCCTGAAAGTCTGGCGTGGCTTTGTGCGTGCTCATGCCGGGCAGCAACCGAGCGGACCGTAGCTCGCCGTTCTCGTCTGCGATTCGCAACACGGAGACATCATCGACGGAGCTGCGGTCGTCAACATAGACCACCACGCCCGTCAACGTATCGGGATACGTAGAGTGGAGGTCCAGCCCCCGCGCGGAGCAACGAGCGTAGCGGTCGTCGTGAGGTTCAAACTCGACGTGACGCGCGCAGCCAACGGCGAGCCCGAATCCGACGAGCCAGGCTGTTGACCGAGCCAAAGTGTGGCCGTTCAGCCCCAGCGTACGGAGTATACGGGCGGCAGATTGTTGGCGGCGCAGTGCCACGTTTCCCCGCGGTCTTCGCTGACGTAGAGATTGCCTGTCGTGCTGCCAAACGCGACGTGGTCGCCTTGGCTGCTCAGGGCGTGGCGGTAGACCACGTCGTAGGCGTGTTCCTGGGGCAGACCATTGCGCAGCTCCTGCCAGGTCTCGCCGCCGTCGCTGGTGCGCGCGACGAACAGGCTTCCGGCGATGGTTGTGCGGTGCTGATCGCTCTTGCCTGGGACTAGCCAGGCGGTCTTGCCGTCGTTCTCGTCTACCGCGACGGGGAAGCCGAAGTGCACCCCTTGGTCTGGCGCGCTGACTTTCTTCCAGGTCTCCGCGCCATCCGCGCTGTAGAACACGCCGCAGTGATTCTGCATCCAGACGTGTTCGGGCTGGCTCTCACACAGCTCGACGTAGTGCGGGTCGTGGCCCCACTCGGCGCCCGGATCTGGGAGGTAGTCCATGAGCAGACCCTTGTTGCGGCTGCGCCAGGTCTGACCGCCGTCGGTGGTCTCCAAGACGCCAGCCGTCGAGATCGCGACCATCAGCCGCTTCGGGTCTCGGGGATGAGTGACGATGGAGTGGATGCCTGGGGCAAACTCACCGTCTGACGCCGGCGTACCGAACCAGTGGGTCATGCCGTTGCCCTCGCCGTTGAAGAGATCGCCACCCCGAGACTCATGGTTCCAGAGGCCGAGGTTCAGCTCGAAGCTCTCACCGCCGTCTCGGGACGTGAACAGACCACCGGGGATGGTGCCGACGTAGATCGCTCCATCTTTCCCGAAGGAAATGGCCCACAGCTTGAGCAGGGTAGCCGTCCGGGACGTGAAGCGTTGAGGCGCCGCGTCGGGATCCTCGTTCTCCGAAGGGTCCGGGGGCGCCAAATAGCGCGCGCCCTGCGGGTACTTGATTTGCGGCGCGTCTTCCCAGGTTACGCCGTCATCCTTGGACCTGGAGAGCTTTGCGCCCCAGTGGCCGTGACCGAGGGCGGCCCACAGCGTGCCCGTATGCGGGTCCCGAGTGACGAAGTTGACTCCGACCCCCGAGTGGCCGAGCAACTTCGGCTTGAAGCTGCCGTTTGTTTTCTCGACGGCGAATGTGCCTTTGCGGGTGCCTACCAGAATACGGGGCATGCGTCTGTCTCCTTCAACCGCCACTCAGGGCTTGCATGATCAACACTCGGGTGGTGGGGCCAACTGTATCCGTGAGGGAACGCCGGTCGGCGATCATGTCGTCGCCGACGAAGATGTTGACGTGTTGGCGCAGGCGACCGGCTTCGTCGCACACGTAAAACGCGAAGCCAGGCATGCGTCGCTCGAGCTCCGCGATCACGCCTGCGACGTTGGGTGCGTCCACGTCGAGGTCGATCTCCGAGAGCTTTGGAAAGTACTCGTACAAGTGACGTGTGAGCTCCACCCTCGCCATGGCGCGTAGCATCCTCGGCCGCCGGGTCAGAGTCCAGCGCTGGGACGCGGGACCGGTTGTGTGCATGGCTCGCCTTGAGCGTTTCCCGTGGATGATGTGGGGCGAGTTTGCGTATTCCGAGGCATGCGTAACCTACTTAGACTGACTGCGTGCCTGGTGCTGGCGGGGATCTCCCTGGCAGCGTGTGGGAATACCGCGAATGAGGACTCTGGAGCGGGGGATCCAATCTCTGCTGAGATGGTGGAGCGCATGTGCGCGGTGTATCAACCCTGCTGCGCGGCAGCTGGTTACTACAAC
Organism: Polyangiaceae bacterium; assembly: GCA_050183255.1. Lineage (GTDB taxonomy): Bacteria > Myxococcota_A > Polyangia > Polyangiales > Polyangiaceae > JAHBVY01. The sequence continues at coordinate 9,349 of JBFXBK010000303.1, forward strand.
GAGCCGACGCAGTGCCAAGCGCTGTTTTCCGAGGCCCGGGTCACCAGCGAGGCTGCGGCCGAAGAGTGCATTGCTGCGATCGAGAAGCAGGCGACGGGGACCGACTGGTGTCAGACGTGGTTCGACCGCGCCCAGCCTGCTGAGTGCGACAACGTCTTCGTTGCTCCCCCGCGCACGGGCCACGCCAAGGTCGGCGAGGCTTGCGAGTCTGACAACGACTGCGATACGGATCTCCGCGGAAACACCGCGTGCAACTCAGATGGCACGGCTCAGGTGTGCAAAGTCCTGATCAGCAAACAGGTGGGCGAATCCTGCATGGGAGAGTACACGGCCAACGGTGGCTACTCCACCTCGTTGGTTGATGGACTCAATGAGGTCTGGCTCTGCGAGGCGGGCCTCGCATGTAGCGAAGGCAAGTGCGTGACGGCGCTGCCGTTGGGCGCGGTCTGCAACAGTGGCAACCAGTGCGAAAGCAGTAACTGCGTCGACGGAGCGTGTGCGCCACCTTTGGACGGAGGCTTCGATGAGGAGCTCTTCACGGCGCTCATCTGTGCGCCCCTGGAAGCCGACGAGGCCAACTCCTCCGCGGCACCCTAGCCAGGCCTTGCCGCGAGGAAAGACAATCACAAACGCCGGCGTAGGTGACAGCGGGTCGCCGTGATCGTCAGCGGGGCGGCAAGTTTCTATAACACCTACAACGACGTGGGACGCGTTTGGCTCATAATCGATAGCCTAGGTCACCACCCCTCGCGGTGTGTGAGCGAACGACTCCGATGACTGCCGTCCTACGCGCTTCAGGTGTTCAGTCCGACGACGTCTCAGACGCCGATCCAGATCGGGCTTTCAACGATGAAGAGCAGGTCAGTCGCATCGTCCCGGTCGAACGGGTCTCCGCCACTGAGCACGATCATCAAGGGCAGTACCGGCGCCTGCATCAGCTGCTCGCCAGGCGCCGGTTTGAAGATGCCCTCGATTTCCTGTGCTCCATTCGGGACGAGTTTCCTCGCGATGAGGCACTTGGCAGGAGCATTCGCCTGTTGCGTGACCACTTGAGCGCCAAGTACGCCGAGCGCTTGCAGGACCTGGACGTGGTCCCGCGCGTGGTGGACCGAGGCGTCCCGCTTGCGGAGTACGAGCGCCGCGTGCTGGCCTTGGTCGACGGTGTCTCGTCCTTTGGAGAGGTGCTGCTAACCTCCCCCCTCGGGCAGTTCGAAACGCTGCGCGCGCTCTTCAGTTTGGCGCGCCTTGGGGTGATCGCAGACGACGTTGTCGTGTCGGCCTCACGGCGCCCTCCGCCTCCCGAGGCGGCGGCTATGCCTCCCGAGTACGGCCGACTCCTACGGCCGCTGGAAGCGCTCGACGGCTTCTGGGGATCGGCACTCGTTGATTCAGTGTCTGGTGCTGTACTCGGATCGTGCGGCGAGGACCCAGGATCGCTCGCACGGCTCGGGGCGCTCTACGCCGAGCTCCTGCAGCTCCAACGGCGAGCGACCCACGAGCTCGGGCTGGGTGAGCCAGACGATCTGATCATCACCCGTCCTGATGAGTATCACCTGTTGCGACCGCTCGGTGATCGGCCTGATGTCTTCATCTGTCTGATCACCGATCGCGGCGCTTCGAACCTTGCGCTGTCCCGCCTCGCGTTGACGAACCTCGAGCCCGGCGTCGCCGAGGCGCTAGCCGGAGCGTCGTCGTCCTTCCGATCCTAGCTAGCCTGGGAACATCGCGAAATACGGCTCGGCCTCCCTCAGCACCCGCGCGAACGACGGGCGCTCGCTCAGACGCTCGAGGTAGCGCCGGCTTCGCTCGAGCGCTGGCGGGATGGGGTGTATCTTGTCTGCGTAGTAGAGCGAGGGCGCAGCGGCGCAGTCCGCCAGGGTGAATGTCCGCCCCGCTGCCCACTCCGTTTCCTGGAGGAAACTATCCATGATGTTGTAGGCGGTGTCGAGTCGCGCCCGGCTCTCCGCGACACCATGGGGATCGCGACAGCCTTCGGGGCGAAGGTTGTCGGTCACGACTTTGCTCATCGGCTCCATGACGTAGAGGTCGAATAAGCGATCTCTCGCGCGAA
>JBFXBK010000304.1:0-11412 GCA_050183255.1 Polyangiaceae bacterium
GCCGCATCGACCATGCGTCGCAGACTGGCGAGGTCCCCGAAGTGCGGGTTGAGCATCGTCAGATCCTGCTGCCAGTAGCCGTGATAACCGTCTACGCTGGCGTCGGTCTCGACGTTCTTGACGATGGGTGAGATCCAGAGCGCGGTGACGCCAAGGTCGCTCAGGTAGTCCAGCTTCTCCTCGACGCCGCGCCAGTCGCCGCCGTGATAGCGAGCGGGCGCGCTCAGGTCCACGCGGTAGTCGTTGCCGCGGTCGCCGTTCGCGAAGCGGTCCACCATCAGCTGATAGATGACTTCCTCGCGCCAGTCTTCGACGTGAGTGCTGATCTCGCGCTCACCCTCGAGACCTTCAAAGTCCATGCATCCGCTGTTGCACACTGAAACCAGAACCGCGGCACCGAGCCAGCTCGATCCACGCAGGCGCGAGCCAGAAACAAAATTCCTTACGGATACTTTCTTCATGATCACTGCCCGTAGCTCGAAGAGTTGAACCACCACTCGGCGCCTACGCCAAAGAACTGTTCGGTCTGGCGGCGCGCGAACGGATCGGTGTTTGGATACAGGGAGCGCGCGCCAGCGTCCCGTGCCGTGAGGACGTAGATCAAGCGTAGCTGAGGCCGCTTGAAGCTGCCGCGACCAGCGGGCGAAATGAACGGGATCACCCCAAAGCGCCACAAGCTGCCCATCAGCGGCTCGTTGTCGACGGTGCTCAGGACTCCATGCTGCTGTGCCTGATAGGAGCCTTCGAGGCCGAGTCCCAGGTGGTCGGTGAAATAGACCTGTGGCCGCACGACGAAGATGCCTTCATCCACGTTGTCGAAGCGAAACTTCTCGGGAGATGCGTCACGAAACGAGCGGAAGTAGCCTCCAAGCAGCACGCTCACCCAGCGGGAGTCCCAGTTGCCGCTCAGGCCAATCAAGAGCTCATGGGCGCCGGACGAGTCGTTCGAGTCGGAGATCCCCTGAGGTGTCGAGAACTCGCCGTATGCCGCGAGCCCAGTCGCATAACGAACGAACAGGTTCGCAAACGTGTCGTCCTCTCCAGTGAAGCCACCGACTTGTCCACCCACGACAGCGCCAGAGTCACCGGGCAGGTCTTCACGTCGGCCATCATCGAGCTCGCGCTCACCAGCTGGCAGATTGTGAACTTCGCCGTACAGCACCGCCTTCAAGCCGGCCTTTTCTCCCATGGGGATGATGTGACTGAGCTTGAGAGAGGAGATGGTGCGTGGACGATCCAAGAGCGGAACTTCGTCGGTACCCGGCTGGTTCTGGGCCGCCGGCCGTAGCACGCTCTGCTGCTGAAACGGGTCGTTCACCAGGTTCATGCCGACGTGCCACGCGACGAAGGTGTGGTCCTCGTTGAAGCTGAACTTTAGCCCGCCGCCGACGGTGTTGAGGTTGTCTAGCGGCCAGAAGTCGAGCAGGTAGATGTCATCGCCGCGGTACATACGTGAGCCGACCCAGGCGCTCAGCCCCGCATCGAGCACGCCGCGCTCCTCGACATAAAAATTCCGCAGGGCAATCGTTGCATCGAACTTTCCGGAGTCGTGAAAGATCGGCTCGCCGATGGCGAGCGTCGAGACGATTCGAGAACGTACGCCGTCTTCCCACTCGTCTTCGCGGACCAGTTCGAGCTCACCGTAGCTGCCTTCGTCGATACGCGCGCCGTGAGCCACGATGTCGGCGTCGCGACCTCGCCCGCCGCGCAAGTCTCCGGCTGCGATCACGCGGCCATACGAGCCAAAGCTGAACCTGCCTCGCGGGTAGCTCAGCTTGAGCGGCGCAGGCTCCTTGGCTGTCGGCGCGACGGGTGCCCGCTCAGCATTTCCTCGCGGCTCCGCTTCTGCCTGTGCGCGAGGCTCCGCCTCCGCCTTGGTTTGTACCTCGGGAGCCGGATCCGGTGGGTCGTCCAGCTGGACGTCAGCCGGTTCTGGCTCTGCCGCCGCGGGGGGCTCCTCGGGGGGATCCGCCGGTTGAGCCAACAGCCGTGGACTGAACGCGACGACTCCAAGCGCCGCGCCCAACCCCATCCCGCAGAAACGTCGAAGCTCCATTAGTGACTCACCCCAGAGTTACTATACCGAATCCTCCAGGTTTCGGTCGTGTTAATTCACCGCCCGGGGAGGTCGCCAGCCATAGCAGGCCTGGCCCAGGGGTGAGTGACCAGAGGCTCCATCGCCCTCGCGAGGACGTAGATGTCTGAAATCGCTTGGGACTGCACCGGTCCGTAGAAGCTGGAGCATTCCTCCAAGCTTTGATGACCACAGGTCGCGGTGGTGAGGCGGGGGTTCACCGCGCAACGCGTCATCTTGCGGCGGTCGCAGCATCCGTTCAGCGTTCTCCCCAGAAAATCCACCCGGAAATTGTGCGCATCTGAAAGAGTGGAAACCGCGTCTCACAGGACACCAGAGCCCGCGCGCCAGCGCACAGACCAAGCGGTGGGGAACCTCGTGGCAAAAGCTGTTTCAAAGTGGTCAGTTACCTAGCTCGACCCAACGCCCGTTCTGCCACCGGGCCGGATACCCAGGGTGTTAGACTGTAGGCCCCCTCTGGAGGTCTCCATGGCTCAGACTCCCCGCTTCCGCTCCCTCACTGCACTCTCACCCTCAGCCTCAGGCGGCAGCCCAGCACTCCGCGCCTTGAGCCTGACGGGACTCGCACTCTATCTCGCGGGTTGCTCCTGCTCTTCGGAGGGCGAGACTGCAGCTTCCGGCGGAAGCCTCAGCTTCGGTGGTTCCGCAGGGAATAGCAGTGGCGGCGTGAGCAGCGGCGGCTCGAGCAACGGCGGCTCCGGTGGCATCATTGGCGACGGCGGCGGCGGCAAGGGCTGCAAGAGCGACGACGAGTGCGACGGTGGCGTGTGCACCGCGAGCGGCGAGTGCTGCGCCACGGCAGCGCAAGCCTGTGGCAGTGTGTGCTGCAGCGCGGGCGAGTTCTGCAGCTTCGAACGCTGCGTGATCCCGGGCAAGGCGTGCCAGACGCCCGCCGACTGTGAAGATGGTCAGTACTGCGAGACCGCGCTTGGCGAAAATGGCAGCGGCGGCGCTACCGGCAGTGGCGGGACAGGCAGTGGCGGGACGAGCAGTGGGGGTGCGGGAGGAATCGGCACGACCTGCACGCAGCCAGTGCCCCAGAGCGGCCGCTGCATCGAGCTTCCACCAATCTGTGATCCGAACGGAACCGGCGGTGCTGGCGGCGCGGGCAACTCGTGCATCGAGAACTGTGAGTACTTCCCGCCGCCGGGTGCGCTCGACCCGATCATCGAGTGGCAGTGGGGGCTGCCTCCCAACACTCCCAAAGAGTACCCAAACCAAGCCGACGTATGGTCCACGCCGACGGTCGCGCGGGTGTACGACGCGAACTGTGACGGCAAGGTCGATGAGAGCGATCCACCGAATGTGATCTTCGTCTCCTCGAACAACCAGGGCACCTGCTGTCACTGCAACGGCTCGACGCCGCACTCTTGTTTGACGGGTGTGCTGCGGATGCTCGACGGGCGCAGTGGCGAGGAAATCTGGAGCCTCAACAAAGCCAAGACGGGCAGCTTCGGCTTTGCGGGCACAACCGTCGCGCTGGGCGACGTCGACGGTGACGAGCGCGTCGACATCATCACCATGACCGGCGACGGCTACATCGCCTGGATCGATGGCACTGGCGCCGTGAAGGCCATCAGCGACAAACCCACGGACACGGCGGACACGGGCAGCAACGCCTTCGGCTGGGGCGGTGGCATCTCCCTGGGCGACATGGACGGGGACGGCAACGTGGAGGTTGCCTACGGCAGAACCCTCTGGAGTATCCAGGGCAACCAGATCATCCGTCAGTGGGTCGGTACGCATGGCCGCGGCGGCACGAACTCCAACACCGCGATGTCGTTCTTCGCCGACGTGGACGAGGACGACAAGCTCGAGCTCGTCGCCGGCAACACCATCTACGAGCGCGACGGCATGGAGCTCTGGCGACAGACCAGCGTCAGCGATGGTTTCCCTGCGGTAGCGGACTTCGACGGCGACGGGAAGCCCGAGGTGGTGCTGACCGGCTCGAATCGTGTGGATATCCTCGAGGGTGCAACTGGCGCTCCCGAGCTGAGCGTCGCCCTGCCAGACAGCGGCGGCGGCCCGCCGACGGTCGCGGACTTCGACGGTGACGGGAAACCGGAAATCGGCGTCGCGCAGAAGAACGTCTACGTGATGACCAAGCCGAACTACGCGAACAACACGATCGACATCGTCTGGTCCGCGCCGAACCACGACCTCTCGTCGAACGTCACCGGTTCCAGCGTGTTCGACTTCGACGGCGACGGGAAGGCTGAGGTGATCTACGCCGACGAGTGCTTCCTCTGGGTGTATGACGGCACCACCGGCGCGGTGCTCCTGGCAGAGCTCACCACGTCGTTTACGGGTACGGAGAACGCCCTCGTCGCCGACGTAGACGGTGATGGCCACGCGGAAATTGTCATGGTGTCGAACGGCGCCGACCCCAGCGCCTCCGGCTGGAAGTGCGACGTCGCTCCGTGGAACCAGCCGGACCCGAGCATGAACCGAAAGGCCTGGGTAAAGCCTCAAGGCGCCGCGGCCTACCGTGGCATCACGGTGTTCGGCGACCGCGAGAGCAGCTGGGTGGGTACGCGCACTATCTGGAGCCAGCACTCCTACTACGTCACCAACATCTGCGACTCCCGTGACAGCGCTTGCAGTGCGCCTCAGACCTACGGCCTGATCCCCACGGCAGCCAAGCGCAACTGGGAGCTCGGGTGGCTGAACAACTTCCGCCAGAACGTCCAGGACAGCGGCCTCTTCAACGCGCCGGACGCAGTGCTCACCCTTAACGTGCTCTGCACCACCCCCGTAAGCTTCGAAGTCCGAGTCCAGAACCAGGGCCTCTCGGGCTTGCCGGCGGGTGTAAACGTCGGTGTCTTTGATGCCGCGGGGAACCAGGTTGCCAGCGGTGTCACGACGCGGGAGCTGTTGCCCGGGCAGACGGAGTTGCTCGTGCTCACCGCCGCCGACGGTTCCCTCTCGGCGAAGGACACGTACGTCGCGCGCATCTTGATCGACCCACAGAATCGCACCTTCAACGAGTGCCGCGAAGACAACAACGAGAGCGATCCGGCGGCTGGCCACTGCGGTCCGTCCTGAGTTCCTTGAGCGACTCGAAAGATTCGCAGCTCTCGCCGACGCGCCCCACGCAGCAGCTAGCTCTGCTCCTCAACCCCCCAACATCACGTCAGATTTCTTGGGGGGGGGGAGAGGAGCTGCCTGCGGCCTCTGCTCTCTCCTTGACCGAGCCGATTGGTCGGACCAATATACCAATCCTCGACATGTCGTTGAACGTGACTCCCATCTCCCCCGCCTCGGCGGTGGATGCCTGCGTCGCTGCGCTGCAGCGGGCAATCCTCGAAGGAGCGCTGAAGGTCGGTGAGCGGCTGCCCCCGGAACGCAGCTTGGCAGCCAGCTTCGGAGTGAACCGAGTCACCGTGCGCACCGCGCTCAGTCGCCTGCAAACAGCGGGGCTCTTGAGCGTGCGTCAGGGCAGCGGCTACACGGTGCACGACTTCAAGACTCACGGTGGTCCGGAGCTGCTGCCCGACATGGCTCGGGTGGCTCGGGAGCGAGGTCAGCTGCTACGCGTGGTCGAAGACTTGCTGCGCATGCGCCGGCACATGGCTATGGCGGTCCTCGAGGTGCTGCCGGAGCGAGCGGACGCAGAGGACCTCAGCTCAATCCGTACGGCAATAGCGGCGTTCGAGCGCCTGGCAGAGAGCCAAGATGTGGCTGCCCTGATCGACGCTGACCTCGAGGTGGTGCGGAGCATGCTGCGCGCGACCCACAGCCCGGCCCTCGCGCTGTGTATGAATCCTATCAGCAGCGCGGTCTCAGAAATCTCGGAGCTGCCGCCGCTGATCTATGCGGAGCCGCACACCAACGTCGCTGGCTATCGCCTGCTCTTGGGCTGGCTAGAGTCGCACCCGGCTCACAGGCCTGACGCTGCACTGCTCGTCGCGGAACTGGCGCGGCGCGACGCCGACACGCTCATGCGCCTGAAGCGACTGTTCGCCGCCGACAACAAGCAAAGCCGCCCCGCCGCGAGAGGAAAGAAGCATCGTGACCCAATCGGTTGAAAGCTGGGCGACCAGCGCGCCTCACCCCCAAAACCCTGTGCGAGCGCTGCGAGGCAGCATTCCGTGGCACGCCTACGTGCTCCTGGTGAACCCCCGCAAGGTGCTGGCATCCCTCGAGAAGATCAAGCGCCAGGGCGAGATCGAGCGCGTGCCCAACCTCTGGCAAATCGAGCTCGGGGTGATCTCGATGTGGCACCGCGTCTTGTTCCGCTCGGATACGGTGGGGACCTGCGAAGCAGACGCAGTCCGCAGCAACTGGCGCGCACGAGTTCTGGAGTGGCGTCCGCTGCGCTTCCCATTCCTGTTGCGTGAGAAAGCGGTCGCCCCGCTCGACTTTTCAGGCCTCGTCAGCAGCCCCGAGCGCATCATCAGCCACCTCCTCGGCGCGCACCACGACGGCGCGCAGTTTGCCTATGACCTGGAGCTGCTGCGGCTGACCCCGGGGGGCCTGGAGCGCGCCCTGGAGGTCACACTGGGGGTGACACAGCGCGATTCCGCACGGAGTCGTTGGTTGCGTGATCTGGTGGTCTACGAGGGGTACCACGAGCGCCTGGAGCAGGCGCTGCGGAATGCTCTGAGCGAAGGCATCAGCTATCCGCCAGAGCAGGCCAACGATCCAGACGTTGCGTTTGGCGCCTACCTGCGCTGGTGCGCGAAGCAGCCAGCTACGCCGGCTGAGACCTTGATGGCGTGGCGACGGGGAGAGTTGAACCTCTGGCGCTCCACCGGCGAACAGGTGTGATCCGGCTCAGCTCTTGCCGAAGAAGACCTGAGCCAGGTTGAAGCGCGCTTGATCCGACGTGACGATGCGACGGATGCCGGAGACGCTGGTCTGCTCCAGGTCGACCTGCAGCGGAACTGGCTGCGGGTTGCCCGCCGCGTCGGTGACCAGCCGCAACGCCGGCCGATGATAGGCCTGGGTTGCCTTGGGTGCGGACACGACCGCCCACTCGCCGCCTTCGAGCTCCACCACGGTTCCCGTGGGAAGGATGCCGAGGGCGCGAGCCAGCAAGCGCACGATGCCTGGATGCAGTCCCGGGCGCCGAATCAGCGCACCGAGCGCTTGAGGCGGAGCCAAGCCGGGTCGGCCACTGCCGGGCGCGACACACTCGAGGTACGCGCGCGCCACGAGCAACATGCGGGAGCTGAGCAGCGCGCCTGCTTGGCCACCGTAGAGCTTGCCAAGCTGATCCTCGCGCTCGAGCCAAGCGACCTCGAACGCACCGACGGTGCGCAGCCAGGCCTGGGGCTCCCAACCTCCGCTGGCGATCATGGCGGCGCTCGTCGCCTCGAGGCTCATCAGCTCCGCAGCATCCGAGGCCGCCGTCACCACCGCGCCCGCCGCCCTGACGCGGCCGACCTCGGCCAAGAGGCACATGATGGCCATTTCCCCAAGGATACGCCGGTCCCGCGTGATCACGCGAGCCATCGCAAGCAGCAAGAGAGCGGAGTGCACGACGCGCCCGGCGACATCGCGATGTGCGGTGGAGAGCGTGGTCAAGTGCAAGAACGATTCTTCACCGCTCAGCGCACTCATCACCCAGCGCTGAGCGACGCGCTTGACGCGCTTGGGCAGCAAATTGCTCCCCGCGGCAACATCGCGATAGAAGCCCCGCATCACCGCGATGCTCACGCCGTACAAGTCCAGGGCACGATTCGCGGGGTCGTCGCTCTCTGCTCCGAGGGGCGCGTAAGCCAGCTCGGGCACATCGCGCACCTTGATACGCGGATTCTCGAACGCGCTCAGGTCGCCGGACTGATGCAGCGCCGTAACCCAGGCGTCGACCAGCTGAATCAGGTCGTGACCGGATACGCCAGCGCCAAACGCCAGCTCATTCACCCCGGTGGGTCTAAGCTGAGCTCCGAGGTCCCGCGCGGCCTCATACGTCACGCGACCCGCGCGAAGCAGCTCGCCGCACACGAAGACCAAATCTCCCATGAACGTGAGGCGTGCCGGCCGGTTCGCTACCGCGGAGAAACGCCGCAGAGCCGACGTCGCTTGCTCGGCAGCAAGCACCACGGCAGCGTTGTCGATGCGATGGATGCGCGCGTTCCTGAACAAACGAAAGAGCGCGGTGAGCGGCTCCGCCGCTTCGTCCCCGGAAATGCGGCCAGGCGCCGCCGAGCGTCGCTGTGGTGCCGGCGGGTTGCTGCTGACGCGCCTTGGAGCAGCCGAGGACACGCGAATCGGTCCTATGCGCTCCATCGATGGCGGTGCGCTGTCCTCCGTCCCTTCGGGAGTTGGTGGCTCGGTCTCCACCCTGGGCTGGGTGGTGCGGGTCTGACGATCCGATTCACTCATCGCTCAGGGTCTCCTGCTGGCGGGGGAACGCTGCGCGAACGCAGCGTCTCGAGGGCACGTGCCGATGCGTCGCGGACTCGTTCGCTGTTGCGGAACCGGCGGCCTTGCTCGCGCTCCAGCGCGCGCTCCGCTTCGCTGCCGGTTGCGGTTCGCCCAAGCAACTCCGCCGCGAGCTCGCGCGTCTCATCGTGGGCGCGCGTCGCCACGAGATGGGACCGCTCCAGTAGCTCGACGGCGACGTCCTCCGCGCGAGAGGGCAACAACTTCGCCAGAGCGTCGAGCGCCATCCCGCGCTCCTGCAGGGGCAGTTCGTCGAACTCGTCCGAGCGGATCCGCATGGCAAGCGCGGGACCCACCGCCTTCACCTCATGCTCGGCGATGGTGCGCAGTGTCACTAGGCGCACCTCCGGACTCGGATCCTCCAGCAGCTGACGCAGCTCTAGGTTGGTACGCTCTGGCGACGCGCCCAGGGCGCTGAGCGCCTCCAAGCGAACGACGGGCTCCGGGTGGGCGCAAGCTTCCATCAGGGCGGCGCGGGCGGCCGCGTTCTCACCTCGCGCTAGGGCGCGCACCAACGTCAAAGCTTGAGCTAGCCCGGAGCGGAGAATCGCCTGCCCCAGCGCCTGCTCGTTTCCGCGCGATACTGCGACCAGCTGAAGCAAGACCGCGCGCTCCAGGTCAGGAGACACTTGCCCGAGCACGTCGGCCAGCGCCTGCGCGTGGTTGTCGTCCAACAGGCGCGCGAGACGGGCCCAGAAGAGGTCCCGTTGCGCTGGCTCCAAGCCGTCCAAAGCCAGCACGCTTTCTTCGACGACTTGTGGCGTCAAGACTCGAGAAATGAGCGTCTCGCGCAGCGTGACGTCGCGACCAGCCGTTTCGATCAAGGCGAGCGCGCATTCGAGGCGCAGCATGGCCGACTGTGCGCCCAGGCGGTTCAGCGCCTGCTCGAGGGGCACTAGTACCATCGGCAGTGAACTCGAACGCAGCGCATGCAAGAGGCCGCTGCTGGCGACGTAGACAAAGCGATTCACGCCTTGGGTGCGTTCGCCCTCCAGTGCAGAGGCTAGCTCCTTGACGCGACTGGCCTCCGCATCGAGCAGCTCACTGAGCCGACGCCCTGTCGCCCCGAGAGAACGCTCCAGCTCACCTTGCCAGTCATTGGCTGGATCCCCACGGTACTCGCGCCAGCAGTCGCTCAGCTGAAGTTGGCTGTCGAAGCGCGCCACCGCGACTACGGAGCGCCGAACGTCGTCGAGCGCCTCGCGCGCGCGGCCGTCGCCTTCTAGAAAGACGTCCACGACCTGACACACCACGTGAGGTAAGTCAGCGTCCCATAACAGGGTGGTGAAGTCGTTCAGCGAGTCGTCATCCAGATCCGTGAGCATACACTCCGAGAGCTTCTCCCACTCCTCCACGGTCATACCCGCACGGAAACCCAGGACGCGCACACCATCGGCGAACAAGCGGTAAGGAATACGCTCGAAACTGCCCGTAGGCTCCCACACGGGCTCGTCGGCGAGCACGAAAGCATACGGGCTCAGGTTGCACAGCAGCGCGCCGTCCGAGTCGCTGAGTGCACGCTCGATATGTGCCCAAGCGCGTTGCTTCGCTCGCTCGCTTTCGGGGTGCTCAGGTCCGTACTGAAGGTTCGCGCGGAGCGAGCGTTCCCAGTGGGCGAACAGCTCGCGAAGCACTCGTACCTCGTCGTCGCTCACCGGCTCCAGCGCGCCTCCAGCCACTTCCCCGAACTGTTGGGTGGCGGCGCTCGAGAGGGCGGCGAGATCCGACGGGAGCAGCCCCCGTGGTACGGGTGAGCGCACCCGCAGTTCGCCGCCCGACTCGCGCTCTGGGGCGGGCGCGTTCGAGGAATGCTGCGCGGTAGGCGGCTTGTCAGAAGCCCGCCCCACGTCGCTGTGCTCGACGTGCGCGTCTCCCGCGGCCGCGGCGGCAGCACCCAGACCCGCAAGGTTCGGAACCGCCGGTGCCGCGGGGATACGTTCCGACACCCGCTGTTTGGGTTCGCTCGGAGCGTCCTCGCGAGGTATCGGCGGCTGAGTCTTGGCCACGGCGGTCTTGAGCTGCCTGATGCTGCTCACAAAGCGCCCCGGTGCCTCGAGCTCGCGCAGTCGGCGGGCGCGACGCGCCGCCCGGTACATATCCGCCGCGGATTGGAAGCGGCGTTCTGGATCGCGCATCAACGCGCGATCCACCAGCTCAACCAACTCCAGTGGAGCGTCCGGTAGCAGCAGGCCGAAGCTCGGTCGGTCGAAGCTACTGGAGGCGCGAGCGAGCGGGGTTTCGCCCGTAAGTAGGTTGAAACAAATCGCGCCGAGCGCGAACAGATCACCGCGGGAGTCGAGGGAGCCGGTGCCCTGGCTCAAACGCTCGGGAGGCACGAAGGCAAGGGGCGCCGCCACTCCGCCGATCTCACGCAAGCGCGCGAAGCCGAAGTCTCGAATCCAGACCTCGCCCGCTTCGGAAACCACGATGCTCTCCGGTCGCAGGTCGCGGTGGACGATGTTTTGTCCATGGGCAACGTCGAGGATCTCGAGGGCTCCGCACATCACCTTCAGCGTGTGCGCTGGGCTGAAAGCATCTGGGCCAGCGGCAAGCAGATCGGCAACGGACTGGCCATCCGCGAGTTCACTCACGAGGAAAGGCAGCCCTTGGTGATGTCCAGAGTCGAGCACGCGGACGCAGAACGGGTGCTGCACCTCGTTGGCGATCATTGGATCCCGAAGGAAACGCTCTCCCAGCTCAGGAATGCCAGCGAGGTTCGCATGAAGGAAGCGCAGCACGCCGCGCTTTCCCCCACGCTCAACGCCAAACGCATGCGTCAGCGACCCGCTGCCACGGGAGGCGCGCACAGACCAGCCCGCGACGTTCGAGCCGGGGTTGAAATCGGGGAGGGCGGAGGTGCCGATCATGACGGGGTCCGAGGTGAGTAGCTTAGTGTGTGAGAAAGTCACTCCCGGCACAGCCGACGC
>JBFXBK010000305.1:0-3800 GCA_050183255.1 Polyangiaceae bacterium
GGACGGCTACGCCGCGCGCTGATGGACGCCGATGTTCCCGTCTGGCTCTCGAGCACCTGCGAGGAGCTGATCGTCGAAGACGGGCGCGTGGTTGGAGCGAAGGTCAGCCGCGACGGCAAATCGATGCGGATCCGTGCGGAGAAGGGCGTGCTGTTCGCCGCCGGCGGCTTCGCCAAGAACGCGAAGCTCCGTCAGCAGCACCAGCAAGGTCCGATCGGTAGCGATTGGACGGCCGCCTGTGAGGGCAACACCGGCGAGGTCATTGGTATGGGGCAGGCGCTTGGCGCCGCCGTCGACCTGATGGACGACGCCTGGTGGACCCCGGTCACCTTGCTACCGGATGGCTACCCGTGGCTGCTCGTGGTGGAGAAGTCGATGCCCGGCTGCGTCATGGTCAATCGCGCCGGCAAGCGCTTCACGAACGAAGCCGCGCCCTACGTGGACGTGGTCAAGGGTCAGTACGCCGCGAACTCCGCTGAGGCGCCCAGTATCCCCGCCTACCTGATCTTCGATCAGCGCTACCGGCGTTCGTATCCGTGCGGACCGCTCGGCCCGAGTCGCTTGCAGCCGGACAGCAGCCTCCCGAAGCGCCTGCGCCAAGGCTTCCTCAAGAAGTCCGGCACGCTCGCCGGGTTGGCGGAGAAGCTTGGAGTAGACGCAACGGGGCTCGAGGCCGAGATCGCGCGCTTCAACGGCTTTGCGAAGGCGGGCAAGGACGAAGACTTCCAGCGGGGCGACAGCCTCTACGATCGCTACTACAGCGACAGCAAGATCAAGCCAAACCCGAGCCTCGCGCCGATTGTCGAGGCGCCGTTCTACGCCATCGAGGTTTGGCCCGGTGACCTTGGGACCAAGGGGGGCCTCGTCACCGACGTCGACGGTCGCGTGCTGAAGGAAGACGGCAGCGCCATCCCCGGCCTGTACGCCACGGGCAACTGCTCCGCTGCGGTGATGGGCAACACCTATCCCGGCGCGGGCGGAACGATTGGTCCGTCGATGACGTTCGGCTATGCCGCAGCGCTGCACGCAGCGGGAGCGACGAAGTCGGAATCCGCGCGGAACAGTGTGCGGGCGGCGGCCGAATAGGGTTAGAGCTATAGAGCTAGGGTTAGAGCTAGGGTTAGAGCGAGGGTTAGAGCGAGGGTTAGAGCGAGGGTTAGAGCGAGGGTTAGAGCGAGGGTTAGAGCGAGGGTTAGAGCGAGGGTTAGAGCGAGGGTTAGAGCGAGGGTTAGAGCGAGCGCATTTCCGTGGGGTAGTCGCTGGCTGGGCTTTGCTTCGCTCGCCCAGCTTGCTTTGGCGTAGCGCTGGCTGGGCTTTGCTTCGCTCGCCCAGCCCGAACTCTGACGCTAACCCTAGCTCTGACGCTAACCCTAGCTCTGACGCTAACCCTAGCTCTAGCCCTCTCCCGTTCAATTTTGCCGGCGTGCTCGGCGGCATCCAGGCCGGGGCCGGGCTGCGCCCGGTGCTCGCTGCGCTCGCAGCCTGGACTCCGCCTGCGACTCGCCGGCGGCGTGATCGAGTGATCGAAAGGAGGTCACCCAATGCTCGATATCTATCCGTTCATTCTCGAAACGCTCACCTTGATTCGGCCGCTCGTTGCGAAAATTTGCCGTGCGGATCCGGACCTGCACCGGCAGCTGAAGCGTGCGCAGTCCTCCATCGCCCTCAACGTCGCGGAGGGCGCATACAGCCGCGGCCGCAACCAGCAGGCGCGTTTTCAGTGCGCCATGGGCTCGGCGCGGGAAACGCTAGCGTGTCTTGAGGTGGCCGCTGCGCTCGGCGAGATCCCACCGCTCGAAGACGCGCTCCACGCGCGCTTCAACCGCATCATCGGCACGCTGCACCGGCTGTCGGTCAGGTGAGGCGTGGGGGAGCGCGTCGCGGCGTCTCGCGGCGCGCTCCAGTGCTAGTGGTCCGTTTGTTCCTGGAGCCGCGACATCAAGCTCTGGGCCGCCTGACA
This sequence comes from Polyangiaceae bacterium, assembly GCA_050183255.1. GTDB lineage: Bacteria > Myxococcota_A > Polyangia > Polyangiales > Polyangiaceae > JAHBVY01. Next base: position 1,961 of record JBFXBK010000305.1, read on the forward strand.
GGCGGGGTCCCCGGCGCCGTGGCGACATCCCTTGGGCAGCACTTCGAGAGCCCGGCGCAGATCCTGATCCACCCCTTGGCCTCGCGCCAGGGCAAAGCCAAACATGGCGCAGCCCCAAGCGTCGTCCAGCGCACAGGTCTTTTCGTAGGTGCGCGCGGCGCAATGCAGTGCGGACTCGCTCCCATCGTAGTGGGACATCCCTGCAGCGCGATTCGTGCAGCCAGATGGACCTCCGAGCTTGCAGGTCCGGAGAAACAGCGCCTCGGCCGCTTCGTCATCCCGCTGGAGCTCCTGAACGCGGAGAGCCGCGTTGTAGCAGGCGTCGATGTCTCCGTGTTCGCAGTCGACTACACACTTCTGGAGATTGAGCGTGCAGCGCTCCGGTTGCACTCCCTTGTTGGGGACTCCCGCCTCGGGCATGACGTCTGCGGGGCACGCATCCGCAGGGAAGAGCCAGCTAGGTCGACTTCGCAACAACTCGAGCCCGGCCTCGAGAGCCGTCGGCGCGAGCCTCTCGCCGTTTTCCGCGCCAGCCGTTGCGCTGGCCGGCGGCGCGGGATCCACAGCCGATGGCTCAGGGGCGTAGGCGGGGCGGTGAGGCGCGCACGCGACGACCACTAGGGCTGAGAATAGAAGCCGAGGACCCACTCTGTTGAGCTACGAGATTTCTTCGCGAACGACAACGGCGAATTCTAGATCCTCATGGACTCCGGGCGTTGCCGGCCCTGGCCTGGACGAGCCGGTCACGCCGGCAAACTCGAGGACCCACGAGCGAACCGAGTTTGGAGCAGAAGCGGAGGCGGCGGCAGAGGCTAGTGCAAAGGGGAGACGCAGGGCGAAAGCGGTTGAGAAAGAGGGAACAGGCGACGCGCGCCGCACGAAGCGATGCATCGCCGCCCGCTGCCGCTGCCGCTGCCGCTGCCCGCTGCCGCTACCCGCTGCCGCTGCCGTTCCCGGCTGCCGCGCCTTGGGCGTGACGGGCAGGCTCGCTGACGCTTCCTGAGAACTGCGTGTACCACTTGCGCGGCAGCGCTGCACGTCGCTGGAGCGACCAAGTCTGAATCCTCGCGGAATAACTTGAGCAGCCGCCGAGTAGGGTTGGAGAAGTACCGAGTGGAGCGCGAGAGCGAGCCCCCGCACTCCACTCACGTTCAGCGGGACGCCAGCTTGGCGAGCGTTCCGATGATGCGGTTGAAACGCTCTGGGACTGCTGGCTCGAGCGCGCCCAGGTGACCCACAGCTAGCGCCACCTCGATACACGCAAAGGTTTCCCGCGCGGAACCAAGCGCTGTGTGATAGCGCGCCTGCCGGTTCCGCCCTTGACTGTAAGCGCCCTCAGCTACGTTGAGGGCGATGGATGACTGAGCGCGCTTGAGCTGGCGCCCAAGATCAGCGTCCCGGCGCGTGATCTCCGCGACCAGCGGCTGGATGGCGGTGATGGTTTCGAGAATGAATGGATAGATGTTGAGCATCGAGTGACCTCCTTTCGATCACTCGATCACGCCGCCGGCGAGTCGCAGGCGGAGTCCAGGCTGCGAGCGCAGCGAGCACCGGGCGCAGCCCGGCCCCGGCCTGGACGCCGCCGAGCACGCCGGCAGACTCGAGAACCCACGAGCGAACCCTGTCTGGGAGCAGGGGCAGGGGCAATGGGGAGAGCAAGACACAACGCGCCACCCACGATGCGAGCGAAGCGATGCATCGCCCGCTGCCGCTACCCGCTGCCGCTGCCGCTACCCGCTGCCGCTGCCGCTACCCGCTGCCGCTGCCGCTACCCGCTGCCGCTGCCGCTACCCGCTGCCGCTGCCGCTACCCGCTGCCGCTGCCGCTACCCGCTGCCGCT
>JBFXBK010000305.1:3810-11402 GCA_050183255.1 Polyangiaceae bacterium
ACCCGCTGCCGCTGCCGCTACCCGCTGCCGCTGCCGCTACCCGCTGCCGCTGCCGCTACCCGCTGCCGCTGCCGCTACCCGCTGCCGCTGCCGCTACCCGCTGCCGCTGCCGCTACCCGCTGCCGCTGCCGCTACCCGCTGCCGCTACCCGCTACCCGCTGCCGCTACCCGCTGCCGCTCAGGGAGCGACCGGCAGGCTCGCGGGCGCCTCCTGGTCGTAGAACTGCGCGTACCACTTGCGCAGGGCGCCGATGGCGCCGTCGCCGTCGCACAGCATGGGACGGTCCCGGTAGAGCTTGTTCTCCCAGATCGCAATATCCTCCTGGAAACCGACCTGAAGGTTATTGATGTAGCCCTGGGCGAACTGCTCCATCTTCGCGTCGTCGCCGATCTTCTTGAGCATCACGCCGAAGCGCAGGTGGAGGCTGTGCTGGTCGATGGGCGTATGGGCATTCACCAGGCGACTGTGCAAGTAGCCCTGCATGTCGGTGACCTGAAATCCGGGGCCGTAGTAGGTCGCTTCCAGGCTGAACTTGTCTTTGCCACCGCCGCGCGGATACGCGATGCCGCTGGTCCGTTGGATCGCCAGATGTCCAGTGAACTCATTGTCGAAGGTGTCGACATGGGTGCCGTGGACGCGGGGGAAATGCCCCTTGTCGGCGACGTTCTCGACGATTTCCTTGGGATGCGTCTTGATGGTCAGGATGTTCTTGGTCCAGCCGGTCCACTCCGGATCGCCCCAGCCTTCGAGCTTTGGCACCTCGAAGAACGGCTCGCGGCGCTTGCTGTCGTGCCACAGGTAGATGAGCCCGTTGGTCTCGAGGATGGGGAAAGTGCGTACGCACGCCTTGGGCGGAATGCGCTTCGCGTAGGGCACCTCGTTGCAGTTGCCATCCGCGCCGAACTTCCAGGCGTGGAAGGGGCAACGGATGTCGTTGCCTTCGACTTTTCCGCCGTAGGCTAGGTGGGCGCCGAGGTGCGGACAGAACGCGTCATGAATGTGGACCAGGCCGTCGTCTAGGCCGCGGTAGGCCACCAGATCGCGACCGAAGTAGCGCATCGGCTTCACGTCACCAGGACCGAGATCCTCGGCCCAAGCCACGACGAACCACCCCGTCGGATACCCATTGAAGCTGAGCAGCGCCATCTGTCGCTATGCCTTTCTCGAATCGTTCCGAAACTTGAGCGACGATCCCGTTTGACTCCCGCCGCCCGAGAAAATAGAACACGTTCTATTCGCACTCGCAAGGCCTTCTACCGGTATGCGAAGAGCCGCACGGCAGGTGCAGCGCGAGTGCTCCGAAGACGCGATTTGCGGAAGGGCTACAGTCAATGAGCGAAGCACCTCACAAGCGGTTCGAAGGGCACGTAGCGTGGGTCACGGGAGCCGCTGGCGGCATTGGTCGCGCGACGGCGCTGCGCTTCGCTGCAGAAGGCGCAAGCGTTGCGTGTTTCGACGTGAACGACCAAGGCCTCGCCGAGACGGTGAGTCAGATCGAAGCGGGCAAAGGCGTGGCTGTGGCGTTCAACTGCGACGTGAGCAACCCGGAGTCCGTGAGGAGCGCGACCGCCGCTGCGCGCGAGCGCTTCGGCAAGCTCAATCACTTGGCAAACGTTGCAGGGATCCTGCGCAGCGATCCGACCCTTGAGCTATCCTTCGAAAACTGGGCCAAGGTCATTGGCATCAACCTGACCGGCACCTTCCTGATGTGTCAGGCAGCGTTGCCGTTCTTGCTCGAGACGAAGGGCAGCATCGTCAACACCTCGAGCACCGCGGCGCTCGGCAGCCATCCCTGGATGGCGGCCTACGCGGCCTCCAAGGGCGGTGTGCTCTCACTGACCAAGAGCCTCAGCATCGAGTTCATCAAGCGGGGCGTGCGCGTCAACGCGATCATTCCCGGTGCCATTGCCACCAACATGCACTCGCAGTTCCGCCTGCCTGAAGGTGGCGATTTCGAGCTGCTCAAGGGTGCGATTCCACATATTCCGTACGGAACCCCCGAGTGCGTGGCTGGTACCATCGCGTTCCTGTGTTCCAAGGACGCGGCGTTCATCCACGGCGCGGAGCTGTTGGTGGACGGCGGAGCGATGAGCTGAGCGAGCTGGAGACCTATCGATGAGTATGCCCAAAGACGTCCGGGTCATTGACCTGATGCTGAACATCCCGGGGGAGGACAACAGCGGCTGGTACGAGTTCATGAAGCCGCTGCTGCTCGACCGCGAGAGCCAGCAGGTGTTCAAGATGCCGGCGCAGTACATGTTCAAGAACATCCCGGACGTCGGGCCCCAGGAAGACTACATCGACTACACCATCAAGAAGCTCGACCAGTTCAACATCGAGGCGGCGTTGATGGGCATCGATGATGAGAACAGCATCGTCAAGGAGGCGAAGCGGCGCTTTCCTGAGCGGATCCTCGCGAGCTACCACGCGAACCCCAACAACGGGATGGACGAGGTGCGGAAGATCGTCCGCATGCACGAGGAGCATGGCATCGTCGCGGTGACGGCGTTTCCGTCGGGTTTGTGCCCTCAAGTGCCGATCAACGACAAGCGCTGGTACCCGATCTACGCCAAGTGCGTGGAGCTCGATCTGCCGTTTTGCTGCTGCGTGGGCGTCCCTGGGCCGAGGCTCCCGATGGCTCCGCAGCACGTCGAGCTGATCGACGAGGTGTGCTGGTTCTTCCCAGAGCTGAAGTTCGTGATGCGCCACGGCGCCGAGCCGTGGGTCGACCTCGCGGTCAAGCTGATGCTCAAGTATCCGAACCTCTACTACATGACGAGCGCGTTCGCCCCGAAGCACTACCCCAAGGCGATCATCGACTACGCGAACACCCGGGGGGCGAACAAGGTGATGTACGCCGGCTATTTCCCCATGGGTTTGAGCCTCGAGCGGATCTTCGATGAACTCGACCGGGTGCCGTTCAAACCGGAGGTATGGCCGAAGTTTCTCCGTGAAAATGCGCTGCGGGTGTTCAAACTAGAGTCTGCATGAGTCCACGCAGTCGCTTTCATCACATCCGGCGGCGCATCCGCATGCCGCGCTGGTCCGAGCGGCGCACCCGCGTCGAGACGCCTCGCCCCTTTGCCGAAGGGAGCCTGAGGCTTTCTCACGGGTCTGAGTTGGGTTTTGGGCGCTACGGCGCCGCCGGGGGTCGAGCGGTGTTCTGGTTTCATGGCACCCCGGGTGGTCGGCATCAGCTGCCGCTCGATGCGCCGAGCGCTGCGGAGGCGCGGGGCATCGAGATCATCAGCGTCGAGCGACCCGGCATCGGTGAGTCGACGCACCAGCCAGAGCGCTGTTTCTTGAGCTATGCCCAGGACATCGCGGAGCTGGCTGATTCCCTGGGGCACCGCGAGTTCGGTGTAGTCGGCTTGTCCGGCGGCGGACCGTATGTGCTGGCTTGCGCCCATGAGTTGCCTGAGCGGGTCGTCGTGGGTGTGAGTCTGGGGGGCGTCGGGCCCTGCCATGAGTCGAGCGGAGCCCCAAGCTATAACCGCACCTTGCTCGGCCTGCTCAACGCCGTGGATCGCCACCGCGCGCCGCTAGGGGCGCTGCTGAGCGTCGTCGTGCAGCCACTCCGGCCCTTGGTGAGTCCATGCTTCGATTTGTACGTGAAGTATGGCCCCCAGGAAGATCGCCCGGTGTTCGAGCGCCCCGAGATGAAGGCGATGTTTTGTCGCGATATCGTGGCAGCGACGGAGAAGGGGATCCGGGCGCCGATCTATGACCTGTCCTTGTTCAGCCGTCCGTGGCCCTTCGATCCAGCGAATATTCAGGTCCCGATCCACTTCTATCACGGCGACGCAGACACCATCGTGCCGCTGAGCCACTCGGAGTACCTTGCGGAAACAATTCCCGATACGACTCTCGAGGTGCTGGAAGGCCTGGGGCATTTTGCCGGCTTCATGAGCGCACCACGGGTGCTGGACCGCATCGGCGAGGTGTGGGACCAGCGCGAGAAATCGGACGCGTCCCTCTCCCCCAAAAGAACTCGAGCTGCCCAGCAGGGACTCGAGCGTGGCCTAGCCGAAGATCAGGTAGCCGGCGCCGCTGATGAAGAAGTTGAGGATGATGACCGCGAGGGAGGAGTTCACCACCGCGCGGGTCGTCGCCCAGCCCACGCCCTCGGAGCCGCCGAAGGTGGAGAGGCCGCAATAGCCGCTCACGATGGGGATCGCCGCGCCGTAGGCGAAGCACTTCGTGACGCCGACGATCACGTCACCCCAGTCGACCAGGCTCCAGTTGATGAAGGTCTCAGGTGAGATCCCGAAGAACATCTTGCCGGTCCAGATCCCCGTGAGGATCGAGACACCGCCCGCGATCACCACGCACATGATGGTCATGATGGTGCTGGCGACGAAGCGCGGCTTGATCAGGTAGTCGATGGGATCCGCCGCGGTCATGCGTAGCGCGTCGACTTGCTCAGTGACCACCATCGAGCCGATTTCGGCTGCGATCCCCGCTCCGACGCGAGTGGCAAGCATCAGCGCGCAGATCGAAGCGGCGATGTCGCGCACGATCAGCTCGAGGAAGGTGGCACCCAGCAGGCTCAGATCGGGCACGGCGCGCTGCACCTGAATGCCTGCCTGATAGGTCAGGATCATGCCCATGAAACCCATCACGATGCACAGGAAGACCAGGCTGCGGTTCCCGATCTCGTAGCACTGCTGCAGGATCGCGCCTGGGCGGCGCGTGCCGCGGAAGGTGTAGTAGAGCGTCTGGACGAACACCGAGTACTGCGCCTTGGCGGAACGTAAGAGCTCGATCACCGCGGCGCCTACCGCGGCAACGCCCTTCGGTTCCTCGGGGAAATCCTCTTCCTCGATGTGGCCGACGCCGCTCGACGTACCGCCCTGGGCGCTTGGATTCACGGTCGTCATCGCTTGCTCATCCCAAGGCGAAGGATACCAGGTAGTCGAGCATGAACATGCCTGCCGCGCTCACCACCACCGTGGCGTTCACCGCGCGGCCCACGCCCGGCGCGCCGCCGGAGGTGGTGACGCCGAACTGGCAGCTCGCGAGGGCCATGATCACGCCAAACACGATGGATTTGGCCAGTCCATGGAACACGTCGCCCACGCCCAGCAGGCCGCCCACGATGCCGTTGTAGAAGATCTGCGGTTCGACGCCGAGCACGCCGTAGCCGGCGTATGCCGCACCGAATAGCGCTAATGCGTCCGAGAAGATGGTGGAGAGGAAGATGGTCGTCACCATCGCGATGAAGCGCGGCACGATCAAGAAGCTGATGGGATCGATCGACAGCGCGCGCAGGGCGTCGATTTGTTCGGTCACGACCATGGTGCCGAGCTCTGCGGTGTTGTTGGCACCGACGCGACCGCTCAACATCAGGGCGGTGAGCAGCGGGCCAATCTCGCGCAAGGTGGTGAAGCCTGCGGCCCAGCCGAGCAAGCCTTGTGCGCCGTAGCGCTCCACGATGGGCGCCGCCTGGATGATCATGATGCCGCCGGTGAAGAGGGCAGTGACGATCACGATGGGCAGCGATTTGACGCCCATCTTGTGCATGTTCTTGACCAGCTCGGAGTAGTCGAAGTCGAAGCGCACGGCGCGGGTCACGATGCGACCGAACATCACGCCCATCCCGCCGACGATCTGAGCCGTTGCGAGGAAGCTGGCTCCGACTGCGGAGACCGGAGCGAGCACTGCGGGCGACTTCGCCATTCAGCGGACTGGTGTACCATAAAGCCGCTCTGAACGTTTCGGGATGCGTTCCGTTCGGGGTCGAAACTTTGTCCTGGCGGCCCCGGAATAGAACGTGTTTCACTCGGCGGGTGGAGAAGCATCAACCAGCGAGGCTTCCATGAGCGAGCCGAAGCGTGCTTCCGCCGATCCGACGGCGGTCGAGAGCCAAGTGGGCACGTATGGCCCGCTGCCACTTTCAGAACTGCCGACGATCGACGCTGAAGCGTTCAAGGCCGTGATGGCGAGCTTTGCGGCGTCTGTGACCGTCATCACGACCATCGACGCCGAGGGCAAGCCCCACGCGCTGACGGCGACGGCTTTCAGCTCCCTCAGCAAGCATCCGCCTCTGTGCCTGGTGTGCGTCGATCAGCGAGCGCGAGCCCACGCGGTGATCCGTCGCGAACGGCGCTTTGCGGTGAACTTTCTGCAGCAGAGTCAGGCTGAGATTTCTGCCCACTTCGCCACCTCGGTGGACGACAAGTTCGACGGCATCGAGTGGACGCCTGGGGACGCGACGGGCTGTCCGCTGTTACCGGACGCCTTGGCCTGGATGGAGTGTCGATTATTTGCGGAGCATCCGGGGGGCGATCACGACATCTTCATCGGTGAGCTCCTGCAGACCGGGGTTCGGGACGGCGCGCCGTTGGTTTATTTTCGCGGAAAATACGCCGAGCTGACCGAAGGCTGAGAGAGCAATGGACGACGCTCTGGATTTTCCGGCGGGTGCTGCGTGGGTGATCGGCGGTAGCGGCGGGGTGGGTGCGGCGATTTGCGAGGCGCTTGCCAAGCGTGGCTGCCCCGTGGCGCTCACCTATCATCGTAATCGCGTTGCTGCGGATGAAGTCTGCGAGCGGCTCAGGGCGTTCAACGTGATCGCCCACGCGGGGCCGCTGGATCTAACTGACGCCGCCGCGATCGCTCAGGAGTTTCAGGGGGTGAGGGAACGCTTTGGGCGTGTGCACACCGTGATCCTTGCGGCCGGCTCGAATATCCCTATGGAATATATCGGCGATGTCACGCCCGAGCGCTTCAAGGCGGTGATGAACGCCGACGCCCTCGGCGCGTTTTCGCTGGTGCACGCGACGCTGCCGCATTTGCGCGAGGCTGGCGGTAGCTACGTCGCGCTCACCAGCGTGGGCCTGTCGCGGTTTCCGCCGAGGGACATGCTGAGCGTCGTGCCCAAGGCGAGTGTGGAGGCGTTGCTGCGTGGCGTCGCGCGTGAAGAGGGGCGTAACGGCGTGCGCGCGAACTCGGTGCAGCTCGGCGTGATTGAAGCCGGCATCTTCCTGCGCCTGAAGGGTGAGGCGTTCGACCAACAGTGGCTTGAATCCGCGCGGCGAAATACCGCGCTGAAGCGCTTCGGTACGGCCGAGGAAGTTGCTGAAGCCGTCGTGTTCTTGGCTTCCAATCGCGCGAGCTACATCACCGGCCAGAGCCTGTTGCTCGACGGTGGGCACGCGCTGTGAGGTGATTCGTTCTATGGAAAACGCTGCACTAGAACTCGCCCGTCAGCTCACGGAGCGCACCCTCGCCGGAGACGTCGACGGCGTGGGCGAGCTGTATCACGACGACGCGGTGGTCTGGCGGAACTTCGATCAGCGTGAGCTCGTGAAGAAGCAGGTGCTCAAGGTGATCGGCTTACTCGCCAAGAGCGTGGAAGGGCTGCGCTACGAAGAGCTGCGCTTGATGGCCACGGACAGCGGCTTCGTGCAGCAGCACGTGATGCGTGGTCGCGCGCCAAACGGCGCCGAGCTAGAGGTCCCAGCCTGTTTGGTCGCGCGCGTCGAAGCGGGGCGCATTCGTCGGCTCGACGAGTACCTGGACGCCGCAGCGCTGGCGCCGCTCATGGGCTGATCGTGGCGCTGCAGCATCGTCGCGCTGCAGCATCCTC
>JBFXBK010000306.1:0-11321 GCA_050183255.1 Polyangiaceae bacterium
TGCGAAAGCTCGTAGCGCCGGAGCTTGAAGAGCTCACGCTGTGGGACGGCGTTCGCTCCCAGGACGTTGCGACGCTGAGTCGGTTCCCCAAGCTCCGCAAGCTGGACGCGCAGGGTGCTCAGCTGACCAACGCGGCCGTCCAGCACCTCGTCAAGCTGCACGCCCTGCGTGATCTGGACATCTCGCGGAGCAGCATCGATGCCACGGGAGTTGCCAAGCTCTCCATCCTCGAGCTGCGGCGCCTGGTGCCTCCGCGCTTCACAGGCCCCGACTACTCCTCACTCGTCGGCTTCCGACACTTGCGGGAGCTAGACCTCTCCGGAGCCCACATTCACGACTCCCAGCTCCGCGTGCTCCGCGGCCTTCCGGAGCTGCGCAGCCTGAACCTCGCAGGAACACGCATCAGTGACGCCGCCGCCGCGACGCTGCTCGAGTTCCCGCTGCTCCAGCGCCTCAACCTCGCCTACACGAGCATCACAGGTGTTACCGTGCGGCAATTGACCGCGTTGAGCGAGCTCCAGGAACTGAACCTGCAGAATATCAGCGTGGGTGAAGGCGACCTCGACGCCTTCGCCCAGCTGCAGAAGCTTCGGGTGTTCACTGGAACCGGGATCAGCGACCGCGGACTCAGGGCGCTAGCAGCCCTCCCGAACTTGCAGGGGTTGGTCCTCGATTTCGGACCTGAAGAACTGGATGCTCCAGCGCTGATCGCTGACATGCACCGGCTCCTGACCCTGCGCATCGAATCCCAGACCTACAGCTGCAGGGATTTCCAAGCGCTCCCAGTGTGCTGGGAGAACCTAGGTGAGTTCCAGTACTACGCCGGATCGCGCGTGGATGAATAAGCGCTGCAGGTACTGCGAGCCCGCGTACGGATTGGGCAAGAGCGAACTCAAGTCGCTGCAGCGGAGCTCAGCCTTGAGATCTTGGTGGCTCTTCAACACATCCAGCAGGCGGTCGGCCGCGGCCTTGTCCTCGGCCTGCACCGCGCTGCGATCACCCAGCGCGAACTTCACCTGGTACGCCTGGAGCCCTGCGCCTTCGCCGGGATCCTCAGCGAACAATCCGGCCAGCTCTCCAGCGTAGACGTCGCGGCCGTCGCTGTGTTGAAGGAGCACGAGGGGCGTCTTGCACCGAGCGTCGAACTCGCTTGGATCCTCGATCGGCGCGGTCACGGTCGATACGCCAGCTGGCGCGGCACGCCGCGGCAGCTGTGCGACCTTGAAGCGGCCGCGCACCCGCGGGCGACTCAGCTGATTGTCTCCCATGATCCACGCTTCACCCCCGATGGCCACGGTCGTTTCCGCGTGGTGCCCTTCGAGGTCGAGCAGCGTGATCTCACCTTTGGCTGAAATCAGCCAGACATCTTGGTCGAGCGCCAAGGTGCTGCCATCAGCCAGGCGGGTCAGCTGAGCGTAGCGGCCCCACTCTGCGGGCTTCGTCGTCCATTGCTTGCCATCATGGATCAAGAGCAAGTTGTTCTTCGTCACCATCGTCGGCGCGCCAGCTCCCCACGCGAATGAATAGAGGGGGTTCCGATCTACGGGCGCCGAGAGCAGCGCTGCATCGTACTCTCGCGGCGGCAGCGGGAGCTTGTCGCTGGGGATCTCTCGATGATCTCGTTGCCAAGCACCCGCCACGAACTTGACCAGCGGTAGGTTGCCTTCGCCGCTGCGGGACTCCACGGCGCCATACGCACGTACTTCCGCGGGGTAATCACCCAGGAACGTCACCCGGGTGCTGAGCTTCGCCTGCTTCATCGCCGCGGAGTACGTACCCCACACGCTGCGCGGCCAGTACGCATTCGCGGGCTCCGCGGTGTCCCCTTTCACCAGCCACAGCCGCTGTGGCCCGGGATCAGGGAAGGTACACGGCTCGGCGCAAATCAACGCCGCGTGCTGCAGTGAAAACACGCGCCCCTTCGGCCCCTGAAAGGCCTCGAAATCCCACTGCGGCTTTGCTTGGGGTGAGCCGCGCTCCTTCGAGACCGGGCTGACGCTCTTCTGCGCCGTTCCAGCGGAAGCCTGCGGCGGCGCACTCGCCTCAGGGCGCAATAATTCCTCTGGCGAGCGCTTGGAGCAGCTCGCGCTGAGGCAGATCAACGGCAGCAAGAGGCAATGAAGTCGCACCGGTTTCCCCCTGGCTGGTTACAACGCTCCTCCCCCCCAAACCCAATCCCGACTGCGCCGCCAAGGTTGCTCGCCAAGCGGTCCAACGTACTGGCCAGTACGTTGGATGCGATGGACAGCCGTTGGACAAACCCAGACACGACCCAGCTCGCCATGAGAACCCATACGGAAACACTGTTTCAGAGCGCAGCGGGCGACGAACCCACATCGGCGCCCGGGGCGAGGCGCCACGTACTTTCGTACGACTGGCGGATTCCGCCACTTTCCATATAGCAAGACGGGCGCGAGGTCGGTTACTATCCCTTAGCTTAGGCGACTCCCGTTCGCCTCTTTCGTTTTCGCACGGAACCGCCTCGCAACCCCAGGCAGGCACCCGAACACAATAGAGCTGGTTCATACGCCAGGGCACTCGAAAGCGTGGGTGGAGCACTGCAGCTGTCTCCTACACGCCACAGTTCGCGCGCTGCAACACCTGCCATTTCGCGCTTGTTTGGAGCGGCACGCTACCTTGCCGCATACCCACACTTGCGTCCCAATCGCACTCACCGATCCGCGCCGCACCTCGGCGAAAATCGATTTCCACGGGGAACAAAACGCCTCTGACGGTTGGTAACAAGACGACGCTTAGTCACCCATGACTCATCTCGGGTCGCGCCCCCTCGCGAGCCCACTCGCAGACCAATGAACTCAGTTGTTCCAGGGCCTGTTCGGTCACAAGACGATCGACCCGGTACGGCGAGCGCCGACGCGCGCGACGAGTACCGGCTACTGCTCAGCTTCCTAGCGGAGCGTGAGTACTCGGCAGCGCTGCGCCTGCTGGTCGAGGCGCGCGGGCGCTACCCATTGGATCGCGCACTCGAACGCAGCATTCGACTCCTGGAACAATACATCGGCTCACCGCGCAATCGACGCGCCAAAACCCCTCATCACCTCAAGGAGATCTTCTCAATGGCAAACATCAATGAATCCCTGCACCAGCTCGAATCGCTCGATGGCTTCGTCGGCGCCTCGCTAGTGGACTCGGAGTCCGGCATGGTGCTCGGCATGCAAGGTGGTGGCGACTATCAGCTCGAGCTGGCGAGTGCGTTGAACACCGAGGTCGTATCCGCGAAGCGCCGTGCGATGAAGAAGCTCGGCCTCGGCGACACGATGGAAGACATCCTGATCACCCTGAAGGACCAGTACCACATCATCCGTCCGCTTCGGAATCGACCGGCGGTGTTCCTCTACCTCGTCACCACGCGCGCGAAGTCCAATTTGGCCCTCGCACGCATGGAACTCGCTCAGGTCGACACCGCGATCAACCTCTGAGTTCGCGGCGTTGGGGGCGGGGAACCGCCCTCAGCGGCAAGCGAAGGCATCGCGGTGTTGCGAGCGGACACCCCGAACCAGTTCGGGCGCTCACAGCTCTCCGCCGCCAACCAAGCTCCAGCCATCCAACGTCGCTTCACCTTCGCGGTCGGGATCGACGTGGGCCACTCGCTGGTAGCTGACCTGCCAGCGCACCTTCGCTCCGGCCATGCCGCGCGGCAACACGAAGTCGACTTGCCGCGGGGTCAGGTGCACCCGATCATCGCTCACCTCGCGCCGCCCACGGGGTGAGTCAGCGAAGTGCCGGGCCAAGTAGCGCTCGAGCTTCGAGCCGTCCGGCAACTCGACGCTCACGGCCAGACGACGGAACAAGTCTCCGGTGGGTACCGCGTGGGTCACGTCTCGGGGGGTGAGCGTGATGCGCACGCTCCCCGGTTCGAGCCGGCTCGCCGTCACGCTCAACGCAGAGGCAACGAACTTCGCATCGCGGCCGCCGGGGAAGCTGTGACTCCAGTGGGTGGCGTTCGCTCCCGCGGGACCAGTGGCGGAGCGCGCCATGTGGCAGGACACGCAGGTCGCCTCGCTGCTCGCGGCGCGATGCTCCGCCAGTGTGCGCTGCATCGCGAAGCTAGACGCCTTGCCCTGAAAGCTGAAGTCGTGACACGCACCGCAAGCGGCGTCGCCGGCGGTCCCCATGAAACCGTGGGGCGCCGTGCGCCCGAGTCCGTTACCAACGCGCGTCGCCTGAGCGCTCGGGCTTTGTTCCGCATGGCAACTCGTACAAGCAACGCCCAGCGCCCCCGCCTCGGCACTCACGCCATCGTCGGTTGCTCCCGCAAGCTTGCGCTCCGTCACGCTCTCCGGCGCGTGGCAATCCGAGCAGAAGCCCTGGGCGTGCTTCGGCTCTCGCACCAGCGCACGCTGAAACTCCGGTCGCGTGAACGCCAGTTGGTGACCTGAGCCACGCCACTCTCGCGCCACGTCGGCGTGGCACTCCTCACAGCGCGCATTCTGAGCCACCGGCGGCAACTCACTCAGTCGCTCCGAGGCTGCGTGAGAGCTGCGCTGGCTCGCCGCTCCAAGGACCAGCAGCACGCCCCCAGCGACCACGCCGACGCTCCTGGGGATCCAGGCGCGGGTGCCTGCGCGGCCTCGGGCGGGAGCGGCTCCCATGCTCACGGCAACTCGATCTCTACTCCAGACCACGGGTGGATGAAGACACGGTCCAGGCGCTCATCCTTGCCGGACGGAAACATCGCATCAATATCGACGCACTTCAGCTCCGCCTTGAGCTCGCCCCCGTTGGCCCACTCGAGGAAGCGCTTCGCGGAGGCGACATCGCTAGCGCGCGCCAGGTACCGCTGACCCGAGATGAACGTGACCTTGAACAACGCGTAGCTCAGCGCCTGATCGGCATGCTTGCGCAACAAGTCGGCAAGCTGACCGACTCGCGGCAGGTAACCGCCGCTGTTGGTGATCACCACGACCGGCGTCTTGCACTGATCGCTGAACTCCCCAGGCGCTTCCAGAGACGCGCTGGGCGGAGCCGCAGCCCCGTCGACGCCCGCATCTTCAGTCCCGGGCTTCTTGAAGGTCATCGAGCGGCCAGCGACGCGCTCCTCCGGCGGTGCAAGCTTGAAGCGCTCTGGGTGTTTCGGTTTCAGCACCTGATTCGAGGCGATCAGGTATGCAACGCCGCCTTGGTTCACCACCCTCTCAACGCTGCTCACGGGTAGCTTTAGTTCGCTGATCTCGCCTTTTTTCGAGATCAGATAGGCGGCACCCTGAAGCGCCAGGGTGCCCCCGCTCGCCAGGCGCCACAACTTCACTCGGTCACCCCAGGGAGCGATCTTGCGAACCCAGTCCTTTGCCTCACGGATCCAGAGCGACTTCGCCTCGGCACCGAGCAGCGGCCCACCGCCGCCAAATGTGAAGGTGTCGGTGGGGCTCTTGCTGGTTGGCAGCGTCAGGAGCGCCTCGTCGTACTCCCGGGGAGGCGGCGCTGGTTTGGTGAAGAGCTGCGGGCTGTCTTCACCGTTCACCCAGTATTTCACGAAGAACTTCACCGAGGGCAGGTTGCCTTCTCCGGTGCGTCCCTCCCCCCAACCCCGAGCAAAGAGCTGCTTGGGATACTCTCCGCTGAAGCTCACGGTCGAGGTGATGCCCTCCTTCTTCATCCCCGCCGCGTAGTCGGCCCAGGCATTCGCGGGCCACAGCTCCGGCGCGTCCCGCACGACGCCGTTCTCGACGATCTGCATTTGGGGGGGAGGATCACTGGGAAAGGTACATTGCCCCCCGCAAGCCACGACTGCATTTCCAACCGGAAATAACCGACCGCTGACTCCCTTGAGCGCCTCGAACTCGGAGCCGTCGTCTTCAGCCTGCACCGGCGCGGCGCTCTCCCTGGGAACGGCGCTCTTGCTGGTCACCGCGGTCCCGGTCGAAGGCACCGCGGAGGGCTCCGGCTGAGGCGTGTCGGCGCTCTCCTTCTTGGAGCACGCCACCAACATCAACACCGCTACGCCCAAAGCTACGCTTCGCATCGTCCGCTCCTCCAAGCAGTGATTGCTAGCTGCGCCAGCGCGCCGCAGCAATAGTCGCGGGGCCCCAACGCGATCTCTCGAGGCGACGCTCGCGGAACCTTAGGCTACATCAGGTGCAGCTGGTTACCGTCGAACCAGGTCATGACGAGGCCACCGCACTGGAACTGGGAGATCGCGTAGCCCCCTAGCATCAAGAATATCTCGGTGTCCGAGTTGACGGAGTAGTCCTGGATTTCCCAGCCTTCCTCGAGCTCGAGCACGACTTTGGAGGCGCCTGTATGGTCTATCCGATGGAGCTCCCGCGCGCCTGAAGGGGTCCAACCCACCGCGTAGATCGATCCGCTGGGAGAGGCGTGCAGCTTGGACAGTAAAGTTCCCGGCGGCCCGTGAGGAGTCCATGCCTTTGAGTCGTGCAGAAGAACGGCCCCATCGGCGTTCCCGAGCGCATATTTTCCATCTGGTAATACAACGCCATCCACGTAGTCGCCCGCGGGCGCGGCGATGCTCGTGGTGGCTCCCGTCTTCGGATCCACCTCCGCCACGAAAGCAGCGTCGCCAGCCACCAGCAGCTGGTCCCCCAAATCGAGCAACACCTTCGCACTGCGCTCCGGCTCGAATCGCCTGACCTCGCTCCAGACTCCGTTTTGGTACTTGGTGAGCTGCGAAGCTTGCCCCCCGGTCAGGGCGAGATGGAACACGGTGTCGCCCCGCACCACCGCGCCGAGTGATCTGAACACTGGGCGATTGCCCAGGCACTCGAAGCTGCCATCCAGCTCGCTCTTCCCCGCGGCGCACTGCCCCATGGAGATCAGCGCGTCCCCAAGCGTGCCCACGGCCGAGAGCGTGGGGTTGTTGATGTTGTGGCGCACCGCCTTCCAGCCGTTGCCCTGGTTGACGAAGAGCGACTGATAGTAGGTTCCGCGTTCCCCAGAGCAGTATCCGGGAGGATCCAACAGATCACAGATCATCGCCACGGTCACGTACACCGCGTCCGATGTGCTCCAGAGCGACGCGTTGACCCTGTCGCCTACCCAAGGTGCGCAGAACGCCTCGGTCGAGTTCCGCCAACCAGGGCTGCCCAGCTCGAAACCCAAGCTGAAGTTCGGTCGCGGCGGGAGCTCCACCGGCGGCGGCGTGATGTCCTCCGGCGTCGTGGGTGGCTCACTCGGCGCACCAGCCGTTCCCATCCCCGCGCTGCCACCCACAGCACCGGTTCCCGCGGCACCGGCGCTACCTCCACTTCCACCCGCACTACCGCGACTCGAGTCCGCCTCCGAGCTGCAACCAGCCACCATGAGTGCAAGCAAGAAGGACACACCTGCGAGTGACGAGCGCATCACCGAAGCATGACACGCCCTGTGGGCGCGCCAAGAGGGTAAGGCTGCAGCGAGAGGGCAAGGCTGAAGCGAGTCACTTCCGCTTCCCCGCGGCCTTGCTGTATGTACGTTCGTGCCGTGGGTGGAGAACTCGAAGCCAGCTTTGCAGAGCAGCGCCCGGCGATCCTGCGTCACTGCTACCGCATGCTCGGCAGCTTCGCCGAGGCCGAGGAGCTGACTCAGGACACCTTCGAGCGCGCCTGGAAGGCGCGGGAGAGCTACGCCGGAGACGCGCCGCTCGGTCACTGGTTGATGCGCATCGCCACCAATGGCTGCCTGAATGCGCTGGCGCTGCGCAAGCGCCGGGCGCTGCCGCACCTCGAGCGCGCCGCGAGCGCGAGCTACGACTTTGGCCCCAGCGATGTCGAGCGCTGGATCGCCCCGGCACCCGACGCGCTGTTGTTTCCCCATGGTTCTCTGTCTCAAAGCCCGGAGCAGCTGACCGAAGGCCGCGAGAGCGTCGCCCTGGCCTTCATCGAGCTGCTGCAGCGTCTACCCGCCAAGCAACGCGCCGCGCTACTGCTGAAGGACGTGGCGGGCTGGTCGGCGGAGGAGATCGCCGAGGCTCTCGAGCTCAGCGTTTCCGCGGTGAATAGCGCCCTGCATCGCGCACGGACACTGGTGCAGCGGGTGGAGCCGAAGGCGGACCCACCGTCACCAGCCACCGTCGCGGCATTCGTGCAAGCGTGGGAGACCCGCGACCTGGACGCGCTGGTCGCCCTGCTCAAGCGCGACGTCAGCCTCGCGATGCCGCCCTACCCAGTGTGGTTCAGCGGTGTCGAGTCGGTCATTGGCTTCTTGCGCTCGGGGCGCTTTGCGAGCTTCTGGTCGAGCCTCGCCAGGGTGGTCCCCACCAGCGGCAACGCTCGCCCTGCGTTCTTGTTCCGCCTGGATGGCGAGCGCACCCACTCGGTGATGCTGGTTCGCTTCGAAGCCGAGCACGTCGCCGAGATGGTGACCTACGTGGGGCAGGCGTACTTCGAGCCGTTTTGCCGCGGTGCCGCGGTCTAGACGAAGAATCTTCAGGCGCCGCGCACAGTTTGGGGCCCTCCGTTTGTCTGGTGGGGGGTGAGGAGAAACACGATGCACCTAACCCCCAAACAAGTCGCTTTGGCCTACATCGACGCATGCAGCCGTAAGGATTTCAGCGCCGTCGCGGAGCTGCTCGCGCCAAACGTCGAGTTCGTCGGCCCAGGCAACTCAGTCACGGGCAGCGCGCCCTATCTGGCGATCTTGAAACGCCTGGGCACGGTGTGGGAACGCAGCGACGTCAAGCACACCTTCAGCGACGGCGACGACGTGTGCGTGATCTACGACTTCGTCACGAACACCGAGGCCGGCGCCGTCCCCATCGTGGAGTGGCTGACGATCCGCGAGCAGCAGGTAACGAGCGTGAAGTTGTTCTTCGACCGCATCAGCTTTCAGCCGGCGAGTGCTAGACTAGCTGCAGGTTAGCGCCGATGCCCTACGACGAGAAACTTGCCGCACGGATCCGAAAGTTGCTCACCAGCTACGCAGGCGTCGAAGAGAAGCGCTTGATGGGCAAGCTAGCGTTCATGGTCGGCGGCAGCATGTGTTGCTCGGTGTCTGAAGACAGCTTGCTCGTGCGCGTGAGTCCTGCGGAGCGTGATGAGTTGCTCGCAGGGCCCCACGTCAGCCCCATGCAGATGGGTAGGCGCACCATGCGCGGCTTCGTGCGCATCGCGGCGCCTGCGTATCGCACGCCTGCTAGCCTCAAGCGCTGGGTGCTGCGTGGCATCGCGGCGGGAACAGAGCCGCGCTGACGGTCGGCTCGGCGCTCGACCTCACGGGACGGGCTTCAGAGTCACCCGTTGACCACCCTTCACGCCAACCAGCTGGCGCTGGAAGTCCAGCTGCAGCAGCCACAGCTCTTCGATCGGTACGTTGCGGCGGCTGCGCTCCCTCAGCTCGGGACCCTCGGCCCACAGCGGGGGCGCGATGCTGAGGCCTGCATCCGCAGGGATCTGCTCGACATACGCAGGCCAGCCGTCCCAGCGGTAGTCCGCGTAGAAGTCGCCCACGCCATCCCCCAGGCACCACGCGATGAAGTTGGTATGGCCGAGGTCCAGGTCCTCCCACTCCAGCGAGTCCGGAGCCAGGTAGTGGATGGTACGCGGCTCACGGAACCAGGCAAAGAAGCCACCCAGCACGTCGTCGGCGACTAGCAAGCCCTGTTCACAGCGCTCCTCTCCCCCAACCCCGTTCCAGGAGTCGATTGCGCGGGGAAACGCTTCACACCCGGCCCCGAGGATCCTCAGCCAGCCGTGGTCGATCAAGAGACCCCCGGTGTGAAAGGCCAACGCCCCCAGCGCTGAGCGCGTCGAGACCTGCAAGGCCTCCAACGCGCGGATCCCCGCCGCCTCTTCCACGCCCAGGATTTGGATCGGGTGAGGGCAAGCGCCTGCCCACTCTCGAATCAAGGGCATCGCGTCATCGTCGCTCATCAGCTCACGCCAGGTCTTCATCGACGGAGCCTACCAGTGAAAGCCCTGGAGCATTGCCTTGGTGAAAAATGGGCTTCCAAACGCGTAACCATGCTGTTACACATTGTAGCCTTGGACGCCATCGCTGCAGCCATTGCTCACCCAACTCGCCGCAGCATTCTCGAGCTATTGGCAGGTGGCTCGCTGTCAGCCGGGCAGATCGCGGAACATTTCACGGACAGTCGCCCGGCGATCAGCAGGCACCTGCGGGTGCTGCGTGAGGCGGAGCTCGTCACCGCGACCAACGACGGCCGGGAGATTTTCTACGCCCGCTGCCTCCACGCGCTGAGTCCGCTGGAGAGCTGGCTCGCGCGGCTGCGCGCGCCCAGCACCCAACGTCAGCGCTGGCAACGCCGCTTCGATGCGCTGGAGACCGAGGTCCAGCGTGTCCGCCGCCGCCCACGGAAGAACCACACGGAAACGCCCAGGAAGGCGAAGGAGTCCGCATGAGGAAACCAACTGGAAAGGTCGAGAAGACACCTGCAGGCGCTGATCTGCTGATCGAGCGCCGCTTCAAGGGTACCCTGGAAGACGTCTGGGAGAGCGTCACTAGCTCCGAGAGCACCACGCGCTGGATAGGCCCATGGCGTGGTGAGCCCGGAGTCGGCAAGACGGTGGTGCTCACGATGACCTTCGAAGAGGGTGCGCCGGACTGCGACTACCACATCGAAGCTTGCGAGTCGCCGCGTCACCTCGCGGTGCGCTCCGATGGGCAATACGGCGTGTTCCTCGAGGTAACGCTGGAAGAGCTCGCTGCGGGAGAAGTGCTCATGCGCTTCGTGCATCACCTCGACCAACCAGACATGGTGGGCGACTACGGACCCGGCTGGGAGTACTACCTGGATCGCATGGTCGCTGCGCGGGACGGCGCGCCGCTGCCGAGCTTCGAAGAGTACTATCCCGGACAGAAGGCGTACTTCGCGGACCAGCTCGAGTAGACGCCTGCGGCTGCGGTGAGCTTCAGGAGATGTAGACCAACATCGCTTCGCCCTCCCTAGCTGCGCCGAGGACGAAGTCTTTGAGCGCGTCGAAGTAGCTTTCCAGGTACTCGAAGGCTTCGTCGCCTTCATCGACCCAAATTCCCGACGGATAGATGTCGGCTTCTTCCATCGCCTCGGGGTCGAATCGCGCATGGAGGATTTCAGTGGTCAGGCCGCGCAGCGCCTCTGCAACGGCCTTCACCTCGGCAGGCGTAAACCCGCGCGCCGGGCCGTAACCCACGTCTTCGTCGCCGACTTGCTCTCCACCCTGAATGATGAAGGCCGCAGGACCATCACCCTCCCACGCCGTTCCCGTCAGGAGCCAGTGGATCCCTTGCCAAGCCTTGTCCACGTCCATGCTCGTCGTACCCGCGGCGGGTTCATCGTCTTCGCCATACAGGTAATCGTGTATCGACTCCGGCTTCGCGAAGAGCTTCGCCAGGTCCGCGCCTGGCAGGCGCATGAAACATCCAATCAT
>JBFXBK010000307.1:0-11317 GCA_050183255.1 Polyangiaceae bacterium
CCACTCCCAACAAGGCTCAACCCCCCACAGCCCGGCAAAACCCAACACCCGCAAGCGCCGCGAAGCCCGCAGGGCGAGCCAACGCCCAGCGCGGGCCTGCGGGCGCCCGCGCTGAGAGAAATGACGAGACCGACAAACGCGAAAAAGGCGAAGCCTGCATGAGCAGACCTCGCCGATTCGGTCGAGTGGGCGCAACAGGATTTGAACCTGTGACTTCAACCGTGTGAAGGTTGCACTCTACCGCTGAGTTATGCGCCCGAGCGGAGCGAACTCCGCAAGCCTCACGAAGGAGGACGAGCTTCATAGCCTCGATTCCGAGCTTGGGCAATCCACTCTCTGCAGAAAATCGACGCATGAGCGGGACGAGCGAGCCCCCCGTGATATAGAGCGCGGCCGATGTCAGCCGAGGATCCGAGCAGCGTCTCCCCCAACGCCCCCGCGCCTTCCCCTGAGCCGGCCGCGAGCCCAGCGCCGAGCGCACCGAAGCTCAGCCCTGAGGGTCGGAGCGACCGCCTGCGCGGCATGCTGATCGTCTTCGTGACGTTCTTGGCCACGCTGTGCCTGGCCTGGTGGGCCAAGTGGAAGAACACGCCGGTCCCGGCGGAGCCGCCCGCTGAGCCCGATCCAAGCGCTGCGGTCGGATTCCCCAAGGCGGTCGAGGCCGTCGCCACGCTCCCCAACGCTCGCAAGCGCACGCCGCGCGACGTGCTGCGTGGGATCGTGCTGCGTGGCGTGAAGAGCGACGGCACGGTCGACATCACCGAGAAGGGCTCCGAGGTGCGCTACGTGTTCCAGAGCCGCCCCGGCGAAGGACCTCAGCCGCCCCGCGACCCTGAAGGCCGGCCGAATCGCCCTTACTGCGGCAAGCAAGTCGTGAAGGTGAAGCCGGAGGGCCTTCAAGAGGACGAAGACGAGACCAAATACTCATGTTCGAGCAAGGGCTCCGAGCCCCTGCCCGAGCCTCGCTGTGGTCCCAAGGAAGTCTGGGCACATGCCATCGCCGCGAATATCCCCAAGGATAAGCCGGCGCAGCTCGAGTACTACCGTGCGAAGGCCGGCCCGGCGTGGCGCTTCCGCATCCCAGGCACCCGCCACCGCTTCAGCCTTTACGGCGACTGCGAGCGCGAACTCAAGGGCTTGGATGAGGTTGGCTCGGTTCCGTAGGGATACCGAGTCCAGTGCGTCGTCTGAGCTCCGCCCACAGGCCATCCGCCATGTCCTGGTCCTTGACCGAGAACGGCAGTACCTTGCGCCCAGCAGCCTTGCCCACCTTGAGCATCGCCGGCTTGCGCTGCGCCTGAGCCACTTTGTCCAGCTTGGTCGCCACCACCAGCGTTTGCAGCTGGGGCCGCGCGACACGCGGTGCCTCTGCGAGCATCTTCAACAGGTCGAGATCGTCCGCCTCGAGTCCACGTCGAAAATCGATCAGCAGGCAGACCACGCTCAGCGTCGGTCGCCCGAGCAGATAGCCTTCGATGAGCTCAGCCCAAAGCTTGCGTTCGCTCTTGGAGCGCCGCGCGTAGCCGTAGCCAGGCAAGTCCACCAACGTCACCAATGACTGGTCGGTAAACTCCACCTCGAAGAAGGAAATCTGCCGCGTGCAGCCTGGGGTGGAGCTGGTACGAACCAGGTTCTTGCGCCCCATCAGGTGATTCATCAGGCTGCTCTTGCCCACGTTGGAACGCCCAGCGAAGGCGATCTCGATCCCCGTCGGCGGCGGCAGCTGGCTCTCGTGAGTCGCTCCCGCCACGAAGCGCGCGTCAGTGATGCGAGGTAGCGCTCGCGCCTTGGAGGGAGTTGCAGTCACCCCGCGGCTCTAGCTCACATTCAGCCAAGACGCATGATCCGCCTCGGGTTTTGTTTCCGGGCAGATGCCGGGGGAGCCGATCTGGGCTTGGGGAACGACCTATTTTTGGGGGAGAGGCCAGCCAGGTGCCTACCCACGACGCCGCAGCCGCCGCAGCAACGGCCGACCAATGGCCGTCAGCTCTTCACTTCCGATCAGGCGCGCGACCACGACGAACACCGCACAGAACGCGATGGTGCCAGCCAAGCCGGGGAGCAAGCGCGAGAACCAATCAGCGCCCACGCTGCTCTTCACCGCGCTGGCGAGCCAATAGCCGGCACCCGCCGCGAGCAGCGCCGCGAGCGCCGACCGCGCAGCGCTCTTCAAGATCTCGAAGTTGCCGAGGTGCCCGAGGCGCTTCCCGAGCCAATACCAGAGCAGCACCATCTGTACTCCGGAGGAGCCAGCCACCGCCAGGCTCACCCCCACGTGCCCGAAAGGACCGCGGAGCAGCAGCGCCAGCACGACGAAAGCCGCCAGATCGAGGGCCGCGACGACCACGGGAGTTCGCGTGTCCCCCATCGCGTAGAACACCGAGACCAGTTGCCGCACGGCAGCGACCATCCAGATGTGGAGTCCCAAGGCCATCAATGAGCGCGCCGTCTCGTGAGCGCTCTGGGCGTCAAACTCGCCGCGCTGGAAGATCAACACCACCAGTGGCTCAGCCAGGCCGACGACGCCCGCCGTCGCCGCAAAGCCGACGAACAGTGCCAAGCGCATCCCATAAGCGAAGGTCTTGGCGACCTCTTCGCGCTCCCCACGGGCGAACAACAAGGCCAAGCTCGGCAGCGTCGCCGTTTGCAGCGCCATGACGAAGATCCCCTGCGGAAAATCGCACAGCCTGAGCGCGTACGCAAAGTAGGACTGCGCGCCCAAATCTAGTTCCGAGAGGAACCGACGCGCCAAGATCACGTCCACGTAGTAGACCCCAACACCGATCAGCACCGGGCCCATGCGCTTGAGCGCCTGGCGCACACCCGGATGCCTAAAGTCGAAGCTCGGCCGCTCGAGGTAGCCGATCGCGCGCAGGCTCGGCCACTGGGCCACGACCTGCAACACACCACCAATCAGCGCACCGAACGCCATCGCAAGGATGCGCTCGTAGCCCCGCGCGCCGAGCCAGCCCGGCAGGGCCAACGCGAACACGATGAACGCCACGTTGAGCAGGGCCGGCGCGAAGCTCGTGGCGACGAAGCGCCGGTAAGTGTTCAGCGCCGCAACACCGAGCGCCGCCGTCCCCAAGTAGAAGATGTACGGAAACCCCCAGCGCGCGAGGCTGACCGTGCGCTAGAACTGACCGGGATACTGATGATAACCCCCGGCGAACAACTCCACGAGGAAAGGAGCCCCGATGCCGCCCGCAACGCTGACGATCAGTAGAATCGTCAGCGAGAGACCGCGCATGGCCCGGAAGAAGCGCTTGGCTTCTGCTTCGCCCTGCTTCTCGCGAGTCTCCGCCAACACCGGGAGCACGGCGGTTTGTACCGCGCCCTCTGCGAGCAGCTGCCGCAGCACGTTGGGGAGCAAGAATGCGACGAAGAACGCATCCGTTTCCGCGCGGGTAAAAATGCCGGCCAGCACCTGATCGCGCACCAGCCCAAGGCCGCGGCTCGCCAAAGTGCCTGCAGCAACTACACCCGCGCGGCCCGTGATCTGGCGGCGCTCTTCATCGCCGGAGGTCTCGGTCTGCTTCACATCGGGCGCCGGATTCGCCGCAGCACTCCCGTCTTTCGCCTGGCCTTCGGCGCGCTCAGCAGGTGCGCCAGTAGCCTCGGGGCTGGAGTCTGACGGGAGCGATGGCACGCCCTGCCATAGCGCGCTCATCCCTCCCAGGTCGACTTCTTGGATAAGTTCCGGGGGGCCCGTCCGAGCTCAGTCCAGGCCGGCGTGCGCGCGTAGAATGTCTTCGACCAAGGCGATCACGGGCTCCGCGTCCTCCGCCTGAAGCTGCCCGCCCGCCGCTAGGCCAATCAGCCGCATCCGGGTTGGCCCACGCAACACTCGCTGGGCGCCGCCACACTGGCGACAAACCACCCCACCCCGACTCGGACTGATACCGGCGCTCTGAGCGTCAGGGCAGGCCCTGCGACACACGACGCACGCGTCAAGCTCTGGCGCCCAGCCGAGGCATTCGCAGAGGGCGAAGCCAAACTCCGCGAGCACCCCGGGCGCAGCATCGGGGGAGAGTTGGTCCAGGGCGTCCAGCATGCCAGCGCACGCCCGCCACACGTCGGGCTCAGGGGTGCGTTGCGGCAGGCTGTGACGCACCCAGCCGAGCGCTCGACCCGCGAGCTCCAAGTTCTCGAGGTGCTTCACGATCCCGACACGCGGCAGTTGCACGCTCGCTTCCCGCAGCACGCTCAGCTCCACGTCGGGCCCCCGGTCGTCGAACTCCAGGCTGAGTTGGTGAAACGGCTCGAGAGCACCGCCGAAGCGCTTGCGGCTCTTGCGCGCCGAGCGGGCGATCACACTGATACGACCATAGTCCCGGGTGAAGAACTGAAGGATCAGGTCGGCTTCGCCGAGCACCCGCGAGTGCAGCAGGAGCGCCGGTGAGCGCCGTGCGCTGCGGCCGCGTGCGCTCCTGAGCGCCATCACACGGACTCCACCACACGCGGGAACCCAGCAACGTTTCCGCGAGAAAACAGCCTAGACGTTCCTTTCGAATCAGGCACCGCCGGATCTGTGGGGCCGCTCCACCGAAAACGAAACCCCCTCCCCTCCGCGAGCCGCCCTCGACGCGAACTCAGCCCAACCCGAGCGACGTCTGGCGAGCTGAGGCAGCCTCCGTCCGCATCCGCAAGGATATAAGGCACCCTACTATGAATCCATGAGCAGGGGACCATCCAGCCGCCTCGCGAGGCCAGCCCAGCGCGCTTCAAACAGGAGAAACCCGCGGATTTGCCGCGGTTTCCTGCAGGTCTTTGGCTTTGGCACTCGGAGCAAGAAGGGGCGCGCCTCGCCCAGCGGAAGTCGAGTGCAGCGACAGCTCCTGCGGGACATCATGCTCGCGAGGCTTCAGCACGATGCTGAGCGCGAGCGTGAACAGAATCAGGAGCAGCACGAATGCGATCGCGACCCCGAAGCGTCGACTCCTCCCGGAACCGCCCGGGCTGGTGAGCGGGAGCGGCGTGACCCACGCCACCTTGCGACTCGCCGTGTAGCGCGCCAGTACGTCGTCCGGCTCGAGGTCGAGGGCACGCGCGTAGGACTTCAAAAAGCCTCGCACGAACACCTCTCCCGGCAGCTCATCGAACTGATCTGCCTCGATGCGCTCCACGCTGAGCACAGGAACGCGTGTCGCTCTCGAAATCTCTTCGAGGCTGATATTCCGCGCTTCTCGTGCCTTGCGCAGAAACTGACCGACGCTCTCCGACTCCATCCTAGCGGTGGGCGAGCCTAATCCATGTTTCCGAGGAGCGCGCTGCAATCTTTCCCGGCGCGAGTGCGCTTTGAGAGCTTCATGCACTGCTCGAGATCCGTGCGCGCGTCCGGCTCGCGCTTGAGCCGAATGCGTGATCGCGCACGCCCAAGCCACGCCTCTTGCAAGCCACGGCACGCCTCGTGATCCGTCTCGAGCGCCGCGCTGTACTCAGCATCCGCGGCGGTGAAGTCACGCTTCTTTTCGAACGCCAAAGCTAGACGATAGTGGCCGACACAGAAGTCTGGCTGAGCCGCAATACTCCGCTGCAGAGCGTCGATCGCGGGATCGAGTTTTCCCCACTCCAAGTAGGCCCAACCCAGATTTCCCCAAGCTTTTTCGGGGCTCTGGTAGAGGATGTCCTCGGTCAGCGGCTTCAACACGGCCACTGCCTTGGCGTACTGCTTGCGGTGGACCAAGACGACGCCGAGCGTGTTCTTGGCGTCACGGAAATCCTTGTCGTGCGCGATGGCGAGCCGCGCGTACTTCTCAGCCTCAGCTAAACGACACTCGTTGGGATCCGCTTCCCCACTTTCTGCTGCTGCGCAGAACTGCAGGTAGATCAAGCTCACCAAGTGCGCGGCTTCGGAGTTCTCAGCGTCCAGCTCCACAGCGCCGAGCGCGTGTTCCAGCGCGGCACGTGGCTGACCACGGCTCAACCACAAATCGCGCGCCACGTCGTACTCGGACTGGGAGCGCTTTGCGTCGTCTGCCGTTACGGGTCCGTTGGACGCGGGGCAACCGGTCAGTGCGACGCTAGCAAGCAGGCAGACCACGAGCGCCTTCAGTGTGAGCACGGCGTGCCTCACCCCCCGATCGAAAATCGGCGACGTCGACAACGGCTGACGTGAAGGGGTGAACATGCGACGCCTTGGCGATTAGCGCACGCCCCGGAACCCGTCAACGCATGTCCAGTAGTTCTAGCGGCGAGGCTCCGGCGTCATGCCGCGGATTTGATCTTTGACGCCGAGCAGGTTGTAGAGCTCGCGAAGCGCTTCGGCGTCCGGGATTTCGATGCTCTCGTCAACGATGCTCACGTAGCCCGCCTCGCGCAGCTGCTGCACCGTGCGCTTGACGGTGTCCACGTCGAGGCCAACCCGCACTGACAAATCCAGCGGGGAAACGCTGAGATTCACGCTGCCATCGGGGCCACCCCGGCTACCCAGGGCGTGCTGGGCCTGCTTCAGCAGCGCCACCACCACCTTGGACTGCGAGTCCCGCAGCATCAGGATCTCGATTTGGTCCTCGGCGTCACGCAGGCGGCGGATCAACTGGTGCAGCACTCGCGTACCGACGGCGGGATTCGAGCTGAGAACGTGCTGGAACGTGTCGTGGTCGAGGGCCAGAACCGCGCCGTCACTGAGCGCCACGGCGGTGGAGTTGCGTGGCGCGCCCTGCAGCAGCGCCGACTCGCCGAACAGGTCTCCTGGGCGCACCACCCGCAGGCTACGCTCCACGGCGCCCACGCGCTTGATCAGGCGCACACGGCCCTCTTGCAGCAGGAACGCGTGAGTCGCCGCGTCACCTTCGCTGAAGATCACCTCACCAGCGCCGAAGCGGCGCCCGAACCGCGAGAGCAGCCGTTCCTGGTCCAAGACGTCGGGTGAGCCTTCCATGCTTCGGCGGATGCTACGAGCAAACGCCGTTCAGCACCAAGGGCTCAAGACTTTACTGCTCGAAACAGGCTCAACCGAGGGGACTGGGAGGCAAATCCGGCTTGATTGCATCAGCAGCGCGAACATAGAGCGGCTCGAAGGGCAGAGCCTCCCGCCCCAAGGCGAGCTCGGCAACGCGCGCCGCGTGCGGCAGCGCCGACGAAGCACTGAGAGCCAGCTCCGATGCCGGCTCGCCGATCCACTCGGGCGTTTCCGCCACCCGCTGCGAGATCCAGTCGGGCACTTCACCACGAGGCAGGGCCACGGCTTCAGTCAGGGGCAGATCGTCCCGACCAAAGGCCTGAACGAAGAGTTCGCCGCGCCGAGCGTCGATCAACGCGGTCCGCACCACCCCGGGCTTCTCCCAGGCGAGCGCTTCCAGCGACCCAACTCCCACCAGCGGCCGCCCCAGCCCGAGCGCGATGCCCTGGGCGAGGGCGATGCCAACGCGCAGCCCAGTGAACGAGCCGGGTCCGATCCCAACGGCGACGCGGTCCAGGCTGCTCTGCCCCCAGCCCGTTTCCGCCATGCACTGTTCCAGCAGCATCGGCAGCTGTTCCCCGTGGGCGTTCAGCCGCTCATGGCTCGCCCCGTAGACCAAGCGCTCACCTTCCCACAGCGCGCAGGACCCGCGACGGGTGGAGGTCTCGAAAGCCAAGACACGCTGAGGCACGGCGGGCGTCTAGCACACTCGCGCATAGCAGGTGTATCGTGTGTGGTCGTGACGCTGATTGTGCCGCACTTCGACTTCCGAATCGATTTCGGGGTGGCAGAGGATCAAGGGCGTCGCCGGGAGACACTCGAGGACGCCCACCTGGTGTTGCCCGAGATCTCACTGTTCGCGGTGGCCGATGGAATGGGCGGCCACGCGGGCGGTGAAGTCGCCGCGCAGCTCGCCCTCGAAGAAGTCGAGAGCGCGATCCGCGGTGGGCGCGCGCAACGCATCATTCAAGCTTACGTCTCGAAGCCCGGACTCGACGCTCGGCGACGCGTGTTCGCTTGCCTCAAGCAAGCGGTCGAACGCGCGAATCGGCGGGTGCGCGAAGAAGCCACCAAGCGACCGGAGCTGACGGGCATGGGCACGACCCTCGATATCGCTTGGCTCGCTCGCGATCGCGCGTTCCTCGCCCACGCAGGAGACGGGCGCATGTACCTCGCGCGTGCGAACGCCATGCTCCAGATCACTCAAGACCACGCGCAGCTCGAGTCCTTGAAGGCCAGCGGCGCGGTCCACGCCGGAGCCAAGCCGAGCGCTCAGAACAGACTGCTCAACGCCGTCGGACTACAAGACACCGTCACCGTGGACACCTTGTTCGTCGAACTCGACCGCGGAGATCGCCTGCTCTTATGCAGTGACGGGGTGCACGGGCAGATCGAGAGCGAAGCGCGCTTGGCGGAGCTGGTGCGTCGCGGCGCCCCGCGCAAAGCCGCCAAGAGTCTGGTGGAGACGGCGGGAGTCATCGGCAAGGACAACTCGACCGCGGTGATCGTCGCCGTGGGAGAGCGCTTCGTACGCCGCCCCGGCAGCGACCGTGGACTTGCGGCGAAAGATCTGGAGGGCGCGCGCTCGAGTCCGTTGCTTTCGGGGCTACCGCTACCCCTGGTCTTGGCGACACTCTCTGCTGGCGTCGAGATCGAGCTCGAGCAAGGCGAAATCGTGCCCCGAGCGGTGACCAACGACTTGGTTGCGTACATCGTGCTCGAGGGCATCGTGCGCTTCGCCGATGGCCGAGAGGTCGGTGCAGGCGCGCTGCTTTTTCCGGAGTCGTTGGTCGAAGTGAACAGCCGCGACCCGCTGCCTGAGGTTCGGGCCGATGCGCGGTTGCTGCGGCTGCGTGCCGATGATTTTCAAGAAGTCTGCACAGCGGACCCCGAACTCTCGAGCCAGCTGTATCGGCGTCTCGCTCGCCATCTGGCCCGCCTGGGTCCCCAGCGCGCCGCTCCCAAGGCGACGAAAACGCCGCTACCCACTGCACCGCCCGCGTCGGAGCGAATGGAAGTGAACATTCCGCCGCTGAGTCCGCCGGGCCTCGGTCCCCGCAAGGCGTGAGCCGTCTCCTGCAACAGGAAAACGTCACCCCGCGGGCGATCGCTCTTGCAAAGGCGGAACATTCGACTACCTTCCGCTCACCCTCGCTGGGACCTTCGAAATCGCAGCAAATCCTAGGTTTTTCTTAGGGTTGGTGCGATCCGAAGGAGTCCGGGGCGTAGCGCAGTCTGGTTAGCGCACTTGACTGGGGGTCAAGGGGTCGATGGTTCGAATCCATTCGCCCCGACCGGCTCCGCGGCACCTGCCGCGGGGCCGCCAGCGAGGCCCTGCCACTCCGACCCGGCGTCGTCGAACGAGGGTCGGCGCACCCGCGAGCGAACGCCAGTGTCTGAGCGCACGATTCAGTACGCCTATCGCGATCCGCTGGAGGTCGTGTGGGCCGGTTTGCTGAGTGAGCTCGGGTATCGCCTTGAACGGAGCGCGGAAGTGTTCGCGGCGTTCGACGGCGAGGGCACGCTGACGCTCTGTCACCGGGAGCACTTCGACGCCGACGACAGCCTCGCGCAGATGATCTTCCACGAGCTCTGCCACGCGTTGGTGGCGGGACAGGCAGGTCTCAGCGCCAAGGACTGGGGCATGCAGCACGATGACGAGCGCGATCTCGTGCTCGAGCACGCGTGCCATCGGCTCCAGGCAGCCTTGGCCGGCGAGTATGGGCTGCGAGATTTCTTCGCGGTGACCACGGATCATCGCCCCTACTGGGACGCGCTGGGCAACGACCCGCTCCGCTCACAGCACCCGGATGACGAGCCCAGCATCGAGAAAGCGCGCCTCGGCTACCAACGCGCAACCCAGGGGCCGTGGAGCGCCCCCCTCCGTCGAGCGCTGACCGCGACTCAGGAGATCGCGCGGGTAACCCGCTCGTTCGCCCAAGACGATTCCCTATGGAAACGGACACGAGCGCTTCACCAGCTGGGCGTGCCCCTGCACGCAGACCCGACGCTGACCTGCGGAGCGTGCGCGTGGCTCTGGGACTCCCAATGCACTCGCAGCGTCGTGCGCGGCGATGAGCCCGCCCTGAATCCCCAGCCATCCAACAGAGCTTGTGAGCGTTTCGAGCCCAGCTTCGCGGACGCCGAGTGCGCGAGCTGTGGAGCGTGCTGCCGCGAGGGGTTTCATCGCGTGGAGCTCAGCCCGAACGATGCCTTCACCAAGCGCCATTTGGCGCTGGTCGAGCAGGACGGCGACGTGGCGTTCGTGCCCCGCCCCGACGGGCTGTGTGTGGCGCTCGAGGTGACGGCGGTCGGCTACCGCTGCCGCCACTACGCGGATCGACCACGCGCGTGTGCCGACTTCGAGTTCCGTGGCCCCGCCTGCTTGGAAGCGCGCCGCCGC
Source organism: Polyangiaceae bacterium (assembly GCA_050183255.1). Classification (GTDB taxonomy): domain Bacteria; phylum Myxococcota_A; class Polyangia; order Polyangiales; family Polyangiaceae; genus JAHBVY01. The sequence goes on from JBFXBK010000307.1 coordinate 10,308, forward strand.
GTCGGCTTGAGCGACTAGGTCAGCCGTTGGCAGCGCCGGGACAGCGGTCGCTCGCATCCGTGCGGGTACGCACTCACCCGCTCAGGAGACGGCGCACTAGTGAGGTGGATCTGTGATTCACTAAACAAATCAACACAGCGGGGCGGGCGAGTTTTGCAGCGAACTACGGAGACAGGACACTAGACGCGGCGCGAAAATTCGAGCGCACGCCGAGTGAACAACATCAATTGCTGGGCTGAGCGTTTCAGCGCCCCCAGCGTGGTTTTTTGGGGGGAGGTCCGCCGTTCGGTCGGCTCACGGATCTTGCTTGACCAAACGTCCGCTTGCCCCCCACATGTATCTCATGCCGACTCTCTCCCCTCGCACGTCGCGCCGTCTTACGTCTTTGGGAATCGTCTCCCTCACTGCCGCCCTGTGGTGGCCAGTCGCCTGTAGCGCGGGCGATTCTGGAGGCGTCGCCGCTGGCGGCGGGAGCCACATCGGCAACGGTGGCTCCGGTGGCACCCAGGACGCGGGCGGCGGCACCAGTAACGGGGGCAGCGATCTGTTCGACGCAGATCTGGATCCGTACGCCAAGGAAGACAGCGACGGCGACGGAATCAACGACAGCCTCGAAGGTCGCTCGGAGAATCGCGACACCGACGGAGACGGAACCCCAGACTACCTCGACAACGACAGCGACAACGACGGGATCTCCGACAAGGACGAAGCAGGCGACGGCGCGAAGCCGGTAGACACCGATGGAGACGGAACTCCGGACTACCTCGACCCAGACAGTGACAATGACGGCCTGGGCGACAAAGAAGAGACCTTCTACGGCACCGACCCAAAAAAGTCAGACACCGACGGCGATGGAACCTCCGACTTGGTGGAAGTCGAAGCCTGCAACGGAGCTGCGGACTGTCAGAACGACCCCACGGATCCCAACTCGAATCCTCAGAGTCACGGCAACTTCGTCTTCCTCGAGCCCTACCAGGAGCTGCCGACTCCGCCTCGCGACACCCTCGACT
>JBFXBK010000308.1:0-11258 GCA_050183255.1 Polyangiaceae bacterium
GCCGGGCCGGTTGGCGTCGCGACGCGGGGCATCTGCGCGTTCAGAGACGCGGTAAATGCCGCCGCGATGCCAGGTAGTTCAGCGATCCCGACGTCAGGCGACTGATAGTCACCGACCAGACACGAGTCGGAGTTCGTGCAGAAGCTGCTCGTCATCGGGTTGCAGGTCTGACCACCGCCGCACACCGTCGTGTCGCCGACCGGTGCGCACACGCTGTTCACGTCGGTCCCGCAGTTTCCGAGGTTGATACAAGAACCGAACAGCCCGCAATCGGCGGTGCTGTTGCACGGCACGAGGTTCGGGAACTGGTCGGTGCAGGCCTTGAGCACGCAGAGGCCGCCGGCACCAGAGCACTGACTGCTGCTAGTGCAGGTCCACGCGGATCCGGCAGCAAGCAAGGGGAAGTACTGGATGCCCACGCCAATCCCCGCGGATTCGGGGGCCGTCAGGAAGCCCTGGAGCGCGGGCCGCACGGCGTCCCACTTGGTTACGCCCGGCGCCGCGTCGACCCCCATCGAGCCCGACATGTCGAACATCACGTACATATCGAGGGGCTTGCGTTCGCCTTGGGTCACTTCGCCGGCGCAGGTGTCTGCGTCGGGGTCGAAGCCGCCGGTGCCTCCGTTGTTGCCGCCATCGATGAGGCCACCACTGCCACCGAAGCTGGTGTTGCCGGTGTTGCCGCTACCCGCGCTTCCACCGCTACCGCCTCCGGTTCCGCCGTTCGCGGCGCTACCGCCGGTCCCGCCACTAACCTGGTTTCCGCTTCCGGAGCTCGCGCTGCAGGCAGCGACCACTCCAACCGCACACATCGAGACCAACGCTCCCAGCAGGGGGCGAGACAACGTAGTTCCAAAAGCCATGACCAATTAGACCATGAGGCCGTGCGCTTCGCTACGCCGAGCAAGGCATGCGCGCGGTCGATTGCGCTCGCTTCCGTTGCGCATGAGCAAGCGAGGCGCGACGCCGATCCATGGCCGCATTCCTCGCCACTGCCACGGGAACACGAAGAAATCTGAGCCAAACGGGCGTTTGTCGCCAGCAACTTGAGACACCCCGGAAACACTCGCTTTGATGCGTCTGGGTGTGCCATGAGCAGCGCATGCATCGCGTGCAGAGGCTCTGTTGGCAGCGCCTTGATATCCCCATGCGGGAACCGTTTGGTATCGCGGGCGGCGCCCAGCTCGTCGCCAACAACGGCCTGGTGCGAGTCAGCCTGCGGGACGGAGCCCAAGGCGTTGGTGAGGCGGCGCCTTTCCCTGCAGTAAACGGGGAGACCCAAGCCATGGTCGAGGCAAGCCTCGAGCGCGTGCTCCCAAGCCTAGAAGGCCTGGAGTTCGACGACTGGCGCACGCTCGGAAGCAAGCTGCCCGCCTTCGCGAACACCCCCACGGCGCGTACGGCTCTCGAGCTCGCGCTCGTCGACGCGGCGCTGCGCAGCGAAGGACGTTCCCTCTGGCAAGACTGCGGGGCGCGTGAGCTGGAGCTCGAGACAGACATCACCGTAGGCACCGGCGACGTCGAATCCGCACGGCAATCGGCAAGGCGGGCAGCCGCCGACGGTTTCCGTTGCCTCAAGGTCAAGGTGGGTAGCAAGGCGCAAGACCCGAGCGCCGCCCTCCAGCTCGACGCGGCGCGGTTGTGTGCTGTGGGCGAAAGCGCCCCGGGAGCCACGCTCATCCTCGATGGCAACGCGGCCTACGACGCAGACCTAGCGGTGGAGCTACTGACATCAGTTGGTGAGCTCAAAAGGCGAGTGGTGCTCTTCGAGCAACCGACCGCGAAGGACGACGTGCGCGGGCTGTTGGAGGTCCAACAGCGCGCCCAGGTCCCGGTGGCAGCGGACGAGAGCTGCCAAGGCCTGGAATCACTCGAGGCGCTTCACGGAGTCGCGGTAATCAACGTGAAGCTGATGAAGAGCGGCGTGCTAGGTGCCGTGAGGCTGATCGAGGAGGCCAAAGCGCGCGGTTTCGGACTCATGATGGGCGGCATGGTGGAGTCACGCCTGGCAATGGGAGCCGCGGCGAGCATCGCCGCGGGCCATGGAGGTTTCAGCTTCATCGACCTCGATACGCCGCTCTGGCTTGCGGAAGATCCCTGCAGCGAAGGCTACACGCAGGTGGGCCCCAGCATCCGGCTCGCTGCCGACGCGCAAGGACACGGAACGCGCATCGCGCCCCACTGGCTCAGCGAACCAGACTGAGCCCTCCGGCTTTTGTCGCGAAACGTGGAAAGATCTGCGAACTGCAACTAGAACGGGGACTGTGAGAGCCAATTCGAGCTCCAGCGCTCCGACCCAGCTGTTCCTGCCGCTCCCCGGCATCGCCGTCACACCGCCCGTCGCGCCGCGCATCCCGCGCAACGACCGCGTGTTCGTGAATCGCAACCTGGCGATGGCGAACATCGACTGGATCGGCTTCGATATGGACTACACGCTGGCCATCTACAACCAGCGCGCCATGGACACGCTCAGCATCGAGCTCACCGTGGAGCGCCTCCTGAAGCGCGGCTATCCGACCTACCTGCAGGAAGTCCACTACGACACCCGGTTCCCGATCCGCGGGCTCTTGATCGACAAGCGCCTCGGACACGTGCTGAAGATGAACCGCTACAAGGCCGTGTTCACGGGCTACCACGGACTAAAGAAGCTGCCACGAGAGACCCTCGACGAGCTGTATCTAAACAAGAAGATCCGTCCCAGCACCCCGCGCTATCACTGGATCGACACGCTCTTCGCTCTGTGCGAGGTCACGCTGTATTCCGTCGCAGTAGACGCGATGGAGAAGCGAGGCGAGCAGGTCGATTTCGCGAAGTTGTTCGGCGACATCCGCGAGTCGATCGACGAGGCGCACCGTGACGGGTCCGTTTACCGCGCGGTAACCGCTGACCTGGCCAAGTATGTCGAGCGGGACGACGAACTCGCGCGCGCTCTGCACAAGTTCCGCTCCTCCGGCAAGAAGCTCTTCTTGCTCACGAACTCGCCCTGGCACTACACGAACCAGATGATGACCTACCTGCTAGGCGAAGCCATGCAGGAGTACCCGAGCTGGCGTCACTACTTCGACGTGATCGTCGTCAGTGCCCAGAAGCCCAACTGGTTCAAAGAAGGCCGGCCGTTGATGGAGCGTGAGGGTGAGGTGCTCAAGGACCTCAGCGGCCCGTTGGAGCGCGGCAAGATCTATGAAGGGGGCAACCTCCGTGAGTTTGAGCGACTCACACGCACGGTGGGCTCCAAGATCCTCTACGTGGGCGACCACATCTATGGCGACATCCTGCGTAGTAAGAAAGAGAGCGCCTGGCACACCGCGATGATCATTCAGGAGCTCGATCAAGAGGTCGCCGCGCTAGAGATGTGCCTCGGGGAAATGGCGCGTCAGCGGGAACTGAACGAGAGCCGCGATAGACTGGAGGACGAGCTGCGTTTCTACCAGGCGCGATTCAAGGAGCTCTCCAAGCTGCAGGCGGAAGACAGCGAAGCAGACCGGCTTCGGGTCAAGCGCGCGCTCGAGCAGGTGCGCGGCGAGCTGCGCTCGATCGAGCGTGAGCTCACGAGCCTGGCAGAGACCGTCAACCTGACGTTCCATCCCTATTGGGGTTCGCTGCTCAAAGAGGACAATGAGATGAGCAGCTTCGGACTGCAGGTCGACACGTACGCCGATCTCTACAGCCGACGCGTGAGCTGCTTTCGCGAGTACTCACCTCATCAGCACTTCCGCTCGCCCCACGATCTCATGCCCCACGAGCTCTGACCAGCGCTCGACGTTTCGGAGCAACTGCCCCTGGGGACGGCCGACAGGGGGCCACTTTCCCCAACGTCGCTCACTGTCATGACTGGTCGCTCCCTCAGAATTCGTCGCGTTAGCTGCTTCGTCGCCATGTGGCTCGGCATCTCGCCACTCGCCAACGCTCAAGCGCCGCAAGACATCGCCGCAGCACGAGAACACTTCAAGATCGCGCGGTCGCTCGAGGAGAAGAAAGACTGGGCCGCAGCGGTGAACGAACTCAACGCCGCGTTGACCGTGAAGGAAACCCCCGGGCTGCGCTACCACCTCGCGTACTGCCAGGAACAGTTGGCGAACTACGCCGAAGCGCTGACTAATTACGAGCGCGCGCAGCAGCTCTTGACCGAGGGACAAAAGGCCGCTGACGTTTCGCGCTTGCTCGGGCCGGCGCTGGAGCGCGTCAGCGCTCTCGTGGCTGAGGTGGAGATCCTCTCTCCTGATGCCGGCCCCTACAAGGTGTTTCTAGATGGGAATGAAGTCGCCGCGAATGTCACGATCCGCGTCGACCCCGGCCTGCACACGGTGAGGGCCCTGCGAAACGGTCAGCCGGAGGTGCATCAGTTCGTCGCCACTGCGCAGTCTCAGCACAAGATCAGCCTCAAGCCCCCACCCGCACCGGCACCCGAAATCCCGGGCAACGCACCACCAGCCGACCCGAAAGACCAGGCGAGTCCACGGGAAGCGCGAGCGTCGTTGAAGGTGCCAGTACTGATCGGCGAGGCAGCGCTCACGGCGGTGGCGTTGGGAGTCGGTGTCGGGTTCACGTTTCGCGCCGACCAGGCCAGCTCCGAGGCGGACCGCGCTTTGGCGGAGATAGGCGCGCGAGCTCCGGAAGCGCAGTGCGCCAGCGCAGATCCAAGTGTGCGGGCCGCGTGTACCCAGCTCGTCGACTTCAAGCAGCGGGAGCAAAGCGCACGGAGCGTCGCCACGGCGGGATTCGTGTCTGCCGGCGCGGGCGCGGTGCTGTTCGTCGCCACCTGGTTGTTGTGGCCTGAGGAGACGCACGACGCCGCAGGTTCACCCCGCCTAGTCGCTGGTTCTGATGGTCGGAGAAGCTTCCTGAGCCTACACGGTCAGTTCTGAGATCGACGCGTAGGGCCACAAAAGCAGTTCAATAACTTGACGAAGCCGCCTGCGTGCTTCTGAGTGGGGGTCCGATGCTCGGCGCCGCACACGACCCCTCCCCCCAGAAGCGTGCTGGCGCAGCAGGGTGGGAACGCGCCGCGCTCCCGCTGTGCGTGCTGGGCGCTGTGCTGGCGACGGTGCTGGTCGCCCCAAATACTCAAGGGGCAAAAGGCTGTCCGGGCGGCATGGCCAGCATCCTTGGGCGCTACTGCATCGACCGCTACGAAGCCAGCATGGTGGTGGTGAACAGCAAGGGAAAACGGCTGCGCAATCACTCGCCGTACTTCTCTCCCAGCCCAGACCAGCTCGTCATGGCCACCAGCCGACGCGGGGTAGTTCCCCAAGCGTACCTCACCCAAGAAGAAGCGACCATCGCTTGCGAATCCTCAGGGAAACGCTTATGCACGGACGAGGAATGGGTCACCGCCTGCAAAGGTCGCGAGCCCACCCAGTATCCCTACGGAGACAAACACATCGCGGGGCGCTGTAACGACGCCGGGGAGTCGTCGCTGCTGCGCGTCTTCGGCAAGTTGCCCGACCCCGAGCTGTACCACATCGACCGCATGAACGACCCACGCCTCAACCGCCTGCCCAAGACACTGGCGAAGACGGGCGCTTACAAGGGCTGCAAGAACTCGTTCGGCCTGTATGACATGGTAGGGAACCTCCACGAGTGGACCTCGAACCGCGGCGGAACGTTTCGGGGCGGTTACTACCTCGACACCCACATCAACGGTGAAGGCTGCGGCTATCAGACGACTGGACACAACGCGAAGTACTCGGATTATTCCATCGGCTTTCGTTGTTGTAGCCGTCCGGGCGGTGAAGCCCGCCCCAAGAAGCTTCGCAGCCCGATCCCGGCCGGCTCTCCGCGGGCCCTCGATTTCGAGCGCAAGAAGCGCGAACGAGCGCGAAAGCGAGCCGCCGCAAAGGCCCACTGAGGCGGTCAAAGTGCTCGAGATCGACCAGTGTGGCGGATTGCTCCCGGGCCTCTCGTGAACTTCGAGGCTCACTGAACCCCGCGAAGGATTCAAAAGTGACGCTCGCAAACCGCGAGCTTGGCTAAAACGTAAGGGAAGTTTGCCCCTTGTCAGGCGCCCGCCGCTGCGCTCTGTTCTCGCCCCGATTGGGCACACAAGTTGCCGCATTACCGGGTGGACGGGAGCCGAGCTGGGCCCCATCAAGCAGACACTTCCCTCCCCCTCCCGCTGACACACGTCCCGACTGCACGAGGAATCCCGATGACCAACAACCTGGTCCACTGGCTCGAACGCCTAATGACCAACTTTGGAGCCGGCTGGGTGATGTGGCTCCTGATCGGCTTAAGCATCATCTCCGTGGCCATCATGCTGGAGCGCGCCTACTTCTACTGGCGTCTCCGCGACGACATCGGCGCCCTGGCTCACGAGCTGCGGGGGCTGCTGAGAAAGAACGATATCCAAGGCGCCATCAAGCGCATGCAGCAGTCCCCCAGCGCCGAAGCTGCCGTTGTGGTGGCCGGGCTCATGGAAGCCGATCGCGGCGCGAAGTCCGCTGAGGAAGCCATGCAAGGCGCCGCGGCGCTACAGCGAATGAAGCTCGAAAAGTGGCTGGCCTACCTGGGCACGCTAGGCAACAACGCGCCCTTCATCGGACTGTTCGGCACGGTTATCGGCATCGTTCAAGCGTTCAAGGCGCTCGGGAAGTCCGACGCCGCGACCAACGCCATGGCAGCTGCACCTCAAGAGGTGATGGCAGCCATCGCTGAAGCCTTGATCGCGACGGCCATCGGGCTCTTGGTGGCCATCCCCGCGGTCGCGATGTTCAACCTCTTCATGCGCATGTCGAAGTCGATCCTCGCGAACACCGAGGCACTCACCCGCGTGCTCCTGAGTCACCTCACCGCCGAAGGTGAGCCCGCGAGCGAAGAGGAATAAGCGGTGGCCGGCGGAGCATCCAACGACGACGATGGGATGATCTCGGGCATCAACGTGACGCCGCTCGTCGACGTCACGCTGGTGCTGCTGATCATCTTCATGGTTACCGCCAAGATGATTGTCAGCCAGGGCATGCCGATGGACCTGCCCAAGGCTGCGAGTGGCCAGGACATCCAGACCGTCTTCAGCGTCGAGCTGAGCGCAGATGGCAAGACAGTGGTCGACTCGAAACAGGTCGCCGATGACGAGTCGGTGAGTGGCCTAGCGAAGGCCGCCAAGGCCAAGAACAAAGACATCCGCGCCGTGATCCGTGCGGATAAAAAAGTCGAACATGGCCGCGTGATCCACGTGCTCGACTTGCTGAACCGCGCAGGCATCAGCAAGGTCGCGTTCGGGGTTCAGCAGGCCGCTCCGGGGGAAACCACCGCCAAGCCAGCCAGCAGTGACGGATAGCCCATGAGTGTCGCCGCCCGCCCCACCTCTGCCGTTGATTCCCCCGCCCTCCGGGAACCGAACCTCGACCCACTCGTCGCGGTGCTCTCCCTGGATCGCGGGATCACGCGTTGGGGGATGCTGCTCGGCATCCTAGGCGGGCTGTTTCTGCACGGCGCGGCGGCTGCCAAAGGCTTGCGCACGCCGTTCTGGATGGACGAGTTCACCTCCGGCGTGACGTACGCGGTGGACAACGCTGTGGTGGACGAGATCGATATCCAGATGGATAAAGAGCCGCCCAAGCCCCCGGAACCTGAACCCGAGCCAGAGCCCGAGCAAGAGGTGGTTCAGGACAACGTCGATCCGATCAAAGAAACGGCTGCGCAGCCGGCCAGCGCGGGCAAGACGCTTACTGCGGAGGCGGATCCCACGGAACCCGTCGACATGACGGATTTCACGATGACCCAGGGTGAGGGCGATCGCTACGCCGGCGGAACGACAGCCTCCTACGGCACCTCCGACACAGCAGTCCGCAATCCGGTGACGAGCAAGGATGGGGTGAAAGGCGGCGAAGGCACCAAGTCGAAGCCTCCGCCGGCGTTGCCGCCTCCGCCCAAGGAAAGCAAAGCGCGCGCTGCAGGAGCCCGCGGCACCAACTGGTCGAGCTGCGGCTTCCCGGCTCAGGCGGACATGGAGCAGATCGACTTCGCCCGCGTCAGGCTCAGCGTCACGGTGGATCCGAGTGGAAAGGCCACGGCGGTTCAGGTCATCTCCGATCCAGGGAATGGCTTCGGCTCCCTCGCCCGCTCGTGCGCCTTCCGCATGCGCTACACGCCCGCGCTGGATCCAAGTGGGAACGCCATCACCGCGAGCACGCCACCGTTCACGGTGACCTTCACCCGCTGAGCGAAGTGCTGCGCCAGCGCTGCAAACCGTGGCACCGCTCAGCGCCAGAAAGGCTACGCCGAGCCACCAGGTCGTGTAGAGTCCGTCATCATGCCCTCCGAGCGAGTCGAACAGCTGCGCAAGGTGGAACTGTTTGCGGGCCTGAAGGACGAAGCCCTGGAGCTGATCGCCAAGGTTGCCGTCGAGGAAACGCATCAGCTCGGCACCAAGATCTTCGAGCACGGCGACGCGGGCGATAAGCTGTACCTGATCCTGGACGGCCGTGTGCGCATCAGCCGCGAAGTGCCCGGGATGGGTGAGGAGGCACTCGCAATCCTCGGTCCGGGACAGATGTTCGGGGAGATGGCGCTGCTCGACGAGTCACCACGCTCCGCGGACGCTCGGGTCCACAACACGTGTCGTGTTCTCGCCATCCCCAAGGACGGCTTCGATGACCTGCTCTTCTTGCACAAGGACCTCGCCTATGAGGTGCTGTGGTCCATCGTACGGATGCTCGTTGGGCGCCTGCGGGAAACGACTAACAAGCTGACCTTCCTGTCGATCAGTGGGAAATTCTGACCGCCGAGGGGGCTCTCACGGCTGGTCACGAGGTACGCACGCCCGCATGAAAAGGCTTGATTTTCAAGCTTCTAGAAAATCGACGTGCACAGAATTTGACGCCCACACACCCGTTCAGTAGCCTACGCGGACCATGCAAGGGCTGACCAAGCGCCAGGCGCAGACGCTGGATTACATTCGCAAGTCGATCGAAGAGCGCGGCTACCCGCCCACGCTGCGAGAGATTGGCGAGTACATGGGCATTCGCTCCACGAACGGGGTGAACGACCACCTGCGCGCCCTGGAGCGCAAAGGCTACTTGCGGCGTGAAGACATGAAGAGCCGCGCGTTGCGCCTCGTCAACCAGAACGACACGCCGGAGAGCGTGGCCGAGGCGGCCCGCGTCGCGAGTGATGACGACTCGATGGAGATTCAGATCCTCGGTCGCGTCGCGGCTGGTTTGCCCCTCTTGGCAGATGAGAACGTGATCGACACCGTGCGCATCGACCGCGTCCGAGTGAAGGGCGGAGGCCGCGATGTCTTCGGGCTTCGAGTACAGGGCGACTCGATGATCGAAGCTGGTATTTTGAGTGGCGATTACATCTTCGTGCGCAAGCAATCGACGGCCAGTCGCGGAGACATCGTCGTGGCGCTGATCGGCGACGAAGCCACGGTCAAATACTACTACCCCGAGAAGGACTACGTGCGTTTCCAGCCCGCAAACAGCGGCATGGCGCCGATCCTCGTGCGCGCGACCGACTTCCGAGACACCATGTTGCTGGGTGTCGTGATCGGTCTGTATCGCGAGATCTGAGCGTCTCGCATCCCGCGGGTTTCCAAGCCGCGCCGAGGTCAGCCTCCGCGCGGCTTTTCCGTGCTGAACCGGCCCGGCGCAAAAGCGCTGGATTCGCCCTCAGTGTTTGGGGGAGAGGCGCGCTGCTCAGCCGCCCCAAGCCGCCCCAAGACCTGCAAGGTGTGGCAGACGACCGGCGAACACTCTGTAGTGTGCTTCAGGACGTGACGCCCAAAGGCGCTTCGGCTGGAAACTTCCAGAGGCCGGGTCTAGAGCCTCGATCCACTAGAAAAGTCGGTAGTTGACGCATGAGTCATCGCGTTGCTAGCGTCGCATCCGGCTTTGGTGAGAGTCGACGACTCGCGTTCACACGGACCCCGTGAGGACCACCTCGGCTGCTGCGATTGCAGCGTGAAGGGAACCTCGGCCGGATGAAGAACGAGTATGGCGCGAGGCGGCGGAGGCTAGCTCCTTCGGAGCAAGTCAGAAGTGAGATCGAAGAAACATCCAACGTGGAGTTCGATGTGATCGAAGGTGACGGTTCTTGCGTGCGAATGACTCGCGCGGCCCGCAATCCAAGGCTGCCTCTGAAAGCTAACTTGCAAGCCACCGGCCTCGGTGCGCGTGCGCTCTTTGCTTTGACCCTGTTCGTTGCGGCAGGCAGCGCTGGCTGCGGCAACACGCTGTACGCCATCCAAGCCAACGCCGCCTCGAACAAGGTGGAAGAAGCTCGCGAACTCGACGCGGAGAAGTACGCTCCCTACGAGTACTACTACGCAAAAGAGCACCTTGAAAAAGCCGAAGCGGAAGCCGCCGAAGCCGACTACAGCGACGCGTCGAACCTCGCGGAAGTAGCCGAAGAGTACGCCGACAAGGCCATCCGTCTCACGCGCGAAGCGCGCCGAGGAGCTGGACGATGAAGCAGCGGATCGCGCGCGGCTTCGCGCTCCTATTGGTGAGCAGCGTAGCCGTCGGTTGCGGACAGGCGCCGAAGCTCAAGGGTCAGATCGCTGGCCTCGAAGAGATCACCAAGCAAGCCGAGCGCAACGGCGCAGTTCGCTGTGCGCCCCGCGAGCTCGCCATGGCGCAGAGCCATTTGAAGTTCGCGCAGATCGAACTCGAGCAGGGCTTCATTTCGAAGGCGCAGAAGCACCTCTGGATCGCCGAGCCCAACGCGCACGCTGCAAACTTCCTTTCTCCGCCCGAGTACTGCGCGGAGCGCGGCTTCGTGGAGGCCGCTCCTCCCCCCAAGCCAAAGCCCAAGCCCGCACCCGGCGATCGCGATGGCGACGGCTATCTGGATCCCGAGGATGCGTGTCCGGACGAACCGGAGAACTTCCAAGGCTACCAGGACTCCGACGGCTGTCCGGATGACCCGGACACCGACGGCGATGGCCTGACGGACTCCGTCGACTCCTGTGAGCTCGAGCCGGAGGACAAGGACGGGTACCTCGACGCCGATGGCTGTCCGGAGCTCGACAACGACTCCGACGGCGTGCTCGACGCGACGGACAAGTGTCCCAACGAGCCGGAAGATCCCGACGGATACGAAGACGACGATGGCTGTCCGGATCCGGACAACGACGGTGACAAGGTGCTGGACATCAAGGACCAGTGTCCGAACACCCCCGGCTCGGAGACTCAGGAGCCCTTGGGCTGCCCGACCAAGCCGGCACTCGTCGTGGTCACCGACTGCGAAGTCAAGATCAAGCAGCAGATCCACTTCGAGTTCAACAAGTCCAAGATCCGCCCGGAAAGCTTCCCGGT
>JBFXBK010000309.1:0-11245 GCA_050183255.1 Polyangiaceae bacterium
CTGCGTCAGCTCGAGAGCGGTCTCCTGTGTCGGCGCGAATGGCTCGGCCCGCTGCCACGACCACTCACCCCAGGGCTGACTCACATCGCCCTTCTCGCTGACGGTGTGGGGCAACACCAGGGGATGGTCCGGATCCTCCGGTGGCGGCTCCCACTCGAGCACGATGAGCTCCTCTTCAGCGCCGTCTTCGGGGACCTCGCCCATTTCCCCGCGGCAAAGTGCGACGCGCAGGCGCGGGGCCTCGTCCGACTCACTGCCAGCACCCGCCGGGACGACGATCGCCGCTGCTCCGTCCTCCGGCTTTGGCAAGCCACGCCCGTCGTAGATGGCTACCTGGAGCGTGTTGGTGCCGTTGACGACCCACTCGCTGATCGTCGGAAAGCAGATGCACGCGTAGGCCTGCGTCGCTTGCAGGATGGGAGCGCCGTTGAGGATGATCTCCGCGTCGTAGCCGACGATGTTGACGTTCAGGTAGAAGACGGGTGTTGCCATGGGGTGCCCGGGCGCACGCTATCACGCTCACGCCGCGATGGAGCCGCTCTTGCCCTTGAGCGGCTTCTTGTCCTCGTCGCCACCTGGGAACTTGCCGGTCTTCCAGTTCTTCTTCGGCTGCATCACGGTCCACTCCTTGGAGATGGAGCCGACGAACTTGACGTGCCCCGTCACTACGGCCTTCACGCCGGTGAACTCGAGCTTCCAATCAATGTGGAAAGGCTCGTCGTGGCTCGCCACGCACACCGCCTCGAAGGGGAAGCCGCAGGTGAGCTTGCCTTCGGCTTTGACCCAATCCGCGCCAAGTGCCGAGCGGATGCCGAGCTCGCCCTTGGGCTCTGCGGCGAGCTTGGACTCCCACGGTTCCGGCTTGTCCGGCGCCGCTTCCTTGCTCGCGCTGATGCGGCAGTCGACGGACACGTTACCGAAGATGACGGCGGTGATTCCGATGCCAGCCACCTTGAAGCTCGCACCGAAGCTCACTTCGAGCTTCACCGCGAACAGCGTCATGCCGATCTCGAATTTCCACCACTTGTAGACCGCCTGGTCTTCCCACTCTTTGAAGCCCCACTCGTAGGAGAGATCGCCCTTGAACAGCTCGAGCTCGAAGATGAACTTCCAGCCAACCTGAGGTTGGAAGTCGTTGATGAAGTTCATCACCGACTGGATCTCGTTCTGGATGTTCACGAGGGCATTGATGAACTGCCCGATCGTCTCGCTGCCTTTGACGTCCTTGCCGTTGCGCTCGAACGTGAACGACGCGGCCACGTCTCGAACCGGGTGATCGACGGGGTCGACCTTCTTCAGCGAGGTCGACTTCGAGTAGTTGTTGTCCTTGTCGAGGCTCTCCTTGACGGTCTCTTTCAGGCCTTCCTTGCCCTCCTTGACCGCGTAGCTCCTTTCGGACTCGAGCTTGTCTCCGGAGAGTGATTCGGAGGTGGAGCTGGTCTCGCTCTTGCGCAGCAGCGGACTCGAGTTCTCCTTCTCTGTCTCGGTGACGGTGGTGCCCGCCTTGTCGCCCAGGAGCTGCGCCTTCGACTTCGTGTAGGAGAGCTTCTTCAGTGAAGGGATGCTGAGCGACACCTTGTAGGTGTCCGACGGATAGACGTCGACTGTCTGCATCAGGCGACCAAAGCCGCGGCTCATGTCGTCCTTGAAGCCGCACGACTCAATATCCACGCGGTAGCTATTCTTCGTCTGCGTAGGGAAGAAGTAGTAACGGATCAGCGACAGCGGGTTCTGATACGCCTCAGGCGGCGTGGGCAGCGCCTTGCACTTCGCCTTGAAAGTGACGTTGGTTTCGCCTTGGTGGTGCTCCCACTTGCCGGTGCTCTCGTCGAGGATGTCGATGTGAGGGTGCTGATGGCCGCAGGTGTAGCCAGGTCCGCCGGTTAGCTCGATGGTGATGTCGTCGGCGCCTTTGTCCTCATGGTTCGCGACGACTTGGAGTCGCTCCACGAACTTGCGCTTCGAGCCAGATGGTGGCTGCTTGTAGGTGTTCGTGGTGGTGCTGCCCTGACGCTTGAACTCGATCTTGTCGAGCTTGCGTTTCCCTTCGGAATCGGGGCAGTGGCTGCACTTGATCGCGATGGTCTCGAAGTCGCAGGGGTGGGTCTCCGGCGCCGGTGGCTGCTCTCGCCTCGGCGGCGGCTCGGGCTGTGTCTGCTGCCCGAGGGGACCTCCGACGAAGCTTCCACTACTGCCGCCACTCTGGCCCGGCTTTGGTTTCCGCCGGTAAACGACCAGGCGGCCATCGCGCACGGAGGAATCGATGCGGGTCAACATCTCGCGGATCTGGTCTTCCGTCGGGCTGTGGTTGATGCACTGCCCGCTGGTTGCGTGGTACAGCTCCACGAGGACGCTGAACGGTAAGTTCCCGCTGAGGTACCAGTCCCATGGCGTGCCAGCCGGGAACGGTTCGAAGCCCTCAATGCCCCGCGCGCGATGGCTCGGGACGACGAGGAGCTCGCCAGATGGATCGAAGACGGACCAACCTTGCGTCTGTGAAATCACGGCTAGCTTGAGAGGTACCAGCCTTGAAAACGGATGACTACGGCTGAACGCTTGCCGATCTGCGGAGCCTCCGACGACGCGACGCGACGTATCCCTGACGTCGCTAATGCATATGGAAAAGCAGCCAGTTTTTTTAAATACGGACGCGTATGTTTCAGCCTTGAGCGCTTACCTGCCGACTACGGGCGACCTGACTTTTGTTCCCCTTGCCCAGGGCCTTCCCGGGTCCGTCGCCGCGGGACTCACTTGCTTGGCGAGCTCTGCCTAGGGTCGCCATCAGGCGCTTGTGCGGGGTTTGGGGGGGAGGGATGCTCCCCAGGGCACCTGTCATGGCCCACGCCGCGAACAATGGACCGCGCAATTTCTATGCGGAATCTCTGGGACGCCGAGCCTGAAGGCAGGTGGTTAGCCCCCTGAAGGTCGAGACGGATTGCCGCAGGCCCTTCACAAGTTGCGCCGGCGACTTAAGCTGCGGGGCTACCGTGATTCGCCAATGCCCAAGCTGCGGTCAGAAGAACCGCATTCCCACCAAGCACCTCTCCGACGCCGGCCGTTGCGGGAAGTGCAAGACCGTGTTGCCTGCGGCTTCTGAGCCCATTGATGTCGGCGTGGCCGAGTTCGATGAGATCGTGAACAGCGTGAAAGTGCCTGTGCTGGTCGACTTCTGGGCGGCGTGGTGCGGCCCGTGCCGCGCCGCAGCGCCTCACGTCAAGAAGGTCGCCTCCGAGATGTCCGGGAAGGCCGTGGTACTGAAGGTCGATACCGAGGCGCATCCGGAGCTTGGCAGGCGCTTCCGCGTGAGTGGGATCCCCAACTTCCTCATCCTCAAGGGCGGAGAGGTCGTGAATCAGCAAGCTGGGTTGGTCGACTCAACCACGATGAAGCGCTGGATCGAAGCTGCGCGCTGACTGCCGCGGACAGACCCGCTAGGTTGCTTCGTCCGGAGCCTGCGTGTCGTAAAGGGTGCGCGCGGCTCGGATTTCCGCCGCGTGCTTCTGCACCCACTGCCCAAACGCGCTCACCGGCTCGAGCATCGAGCGTCCGAGCGAGGTCAGTTCGTACTCCACGGGGGCAGGGTTGCCGTCGAGAACTCGGCGCACGATCAGCCCATCCCGCTCGAGCGCTCGCAGGGTCAACGTCAGCATGCGTTGCGAGATCCCGTGAAGCTCGCGCATCAACGCGCCGAAGCGCAGCGTACCATGGGAGAGCGTGGCCACGACTGGGATGGTCCACTTGCCGCCGATCGTGGACATCACGTCTCGGGCGACACCGCAGTCGTTCGCGGGCGAATACGTGTCGGGTAACATGGATGTGCCTACCTTCGGGCCTGGGTTACAGCGGTGTGCCTACTTGCGAGGCACGCCGCTCGCTCACTATAGCCCCCGCAAGCGCACGGTCTAGCTCTGGTCTGAGCGATTGACCACACGGAGTGTCGTTGGCCTCGCTCGGTCGATTGTATCCGTGTGGGAACGCTGTGGTGCGCCCGGAGGTCCTAGTGCAAGCGATTGAAGCAACCAAGAGCGCGGAGCCTCCGCGCTGGATGCCCTGGACGGGGCGAGTCTTGTCTGCGTTGCCCGTCCTCATGTTGGCTGCGAGTGCCGCGATGAAGCTCTCGGGAAATCCGCAGTTTGCCGCGCAGTTTCACGAACACTTGGGATACCCCGAAGGCACCTTGCTGCCGATCGCGGTGGCTGAGATTGTCGGGACGCTGCTGTATGCCGTTCCACGCACTTCGGTGTTCGGCGCGGTGGTGCTAACGGCGTATCTCGGTGGTGCGACCGCGACCCATGTGCGCGTGGGTGAGCCGTTCATCGTGCCGATGCTGCTCGGCGTGATGCTGTGGCTCGGGCTTTTCCTCAGGGATCCGCGCTTGAGGGTGCTCGTCCCGCTGCGCCAGCCTGTGTAGACTGACTCGCTCCGAGGTGCTGAGCGGACTCTAGCGGCTAGCGACGGCGCCGCCGCAACCAGAGCGCGCCCACGCCCATCAGCAGACTGAAGAGCGCGAGCCTGCGCAGCGGGCTGACCTGCTCGGGCGAGATGGTACAAGCGGCGCAGCCGCCGGCAGTCGAGGGGGTCTGGACGCCAGCCTTACCCCCAACCCCTGCTTTGGTTGGAGGCTCCTCGGCGTTGGTCCCACCTTTGCCTTGCGGAACCGCTTCGGGGGGTAGGTCCGCCACAGCAACGCGCGCGTCGGCCTTCGCGCCGTCCTTGATCCACAGCCGCAGGACCTCGATTTCCCAGTTCTTGGGCTGAGGCTCGCTCTTTGGCGGCATGTGGTTCAGCTCTTCCAGGGGAACCAGCTGGCGGGCGAGGATGGGACTGCCCTCTGGGTCGCCCGCGACGATATCGCCACCTTCGAGCATGCCTGCAAGGTCGTCGATGTGGACACCCATGGCTCCGTCGCCGCTGTGGCACGCGCCGCAGCGCTTCTCCAGCATGGGCTTCACGATCTCTGTGTAGAGCGCGACCGTAGCGTGCGCGGGCTCGGCGGGAGTTGCGTCTGGAGTGCTCGGCGCGCCTGCTTCGGTCACGGCCGCGCCGGCGTCGCTGACTCCCGCTTCGGGGTCCGCGTCGTCGTCATCGTCGTCGTCACCGGTTGGCTTAGAAACCGCCTTGGGCGCCTCCGGGCCATACTTCGCGAGCAGGCTCTTGGGCAACGCGCTGGTGGCGACCTTGTCGTCAGCGCCCTGCTTGATCCACCAGGTGATCAGCTCGACCTCGCTATCGGTGAGCTGCGGCTGGTTATAGGGAGGCATGTGCTCGCTCTTCTTCGTGGAGTGCACGCGAGCCAGGAGCGTGCCCTTCTGCGGATTGCCGGGCACCACCCCGGGGCCCGCCTTACCGCCAGAGCGCACCGCAGACAATGAATCCACGCGGAATTTACCCTTTTGGCGCTTCGCTCCGTGGCAGTTCCCGCAACGGCTCTCGAGCAGTGGACCCACGAGGCCGGCCCACACCGGACCGGACTTATGGGTCAGGCTGACTTGCTTGGTGTCGCCGCCTCCGTCGTCATCGTCGTCATCGTCGCCGCCGGAGCCGTAGTGCGGCGTCGGACCGAATTCGCTGTCGTCGTCGTCGTCGTCCTCATCCTCGTCGTCCTCGTCGTCGTCGCTGGAGGCTGTCTTGGCAGCGTCAGCGCCAGCGTCGCCTTCGGGAGCCTTGGCGCCGGCTTCGCCCGCTGTCGCCGTTGGTGCAGCGGCTACGGCCTGGCTGAGCGTCTTCTCCAGGAGCTCCGAGACGGGTGCTGGCGTGATGCCTTCACGGACCTTCAGCTGGTCGCTGGCGCCGCGGTCGACCCACCAGGCAATCAGCGCGATCTCCGCGTCGCTGGGCCCCGCCTTGCCGTCTGGCGGCATGCGCTCGTCGTTGTCTTTCGGCAGCTTCATGCGGCTGACGAGGGAACTCTTCGCTGCGTTGCCGGGGACGATGGTGTTGCCCTCATCCCCGCCCTTGAGTGCGCTCGCGAGACTATCTAGCCGCAGGCCGCCTTTGGCTTCTTCGGGGCCGTGGCACTCAATGCAGTGCTGCTGGAGTAAGGGCTGCACGCTGTGCTGCCAGACGAGCGGCTCCGCGGTGGGCTCGAGCGGCGTCTGCACCACCGGCTCAGGCTCCTTCACCCCAAGCAGCCCGCGGGCGAACTTCGGCGCAAACTGCACGAGGTAGTTCTCACCTTTGGTCATCGAGCCGCCGAAGTGCGCGCCAATGCTCATCAGCCCAACCGCGCTGAACAGCGCACCTCGGTAGATCCAGCGTCCGTTGCCTGTACGCTGGACGGGCCCCCACAGCCCCGCGCAAATCGGGAGCAACGCAATGGACCCGAGCGTCAGCGCGCGGTGCCAGAAGATCAGCTTCGATGGGTAGCCGCCACCGCGCGCCAAGAGCAGCCCCAACGTGAACGCCGTGACGGCCGTGATGGCGACCACCGGAAGCGCGAAGCCAATCACCGGATCCACCTTGGGTCGTGCTCGCTTGGAGAACGAGACCAGCTCAGCGATCGCGACCAGGGTGATGATGCCGATCGGCAGGTGCACCGCCAGGGTATGGAAGCGCCCGAGGAACCGCAGGAAATCCGGCGGCGTACCCGCATCGGGGCGCACCACCAGCGCGAGCAGGATCGCGATCAGGCTGAGCGCTAGCGCCAGATAGAGGGAAATCGACTGGAGCCTGCCGGGTTTCATGGGACTCGTTGGAGCGGGCGCCTCATGGCGCAGCGACCCGGGCGCGGGCCAACCCTATGCGGAGCAGTTCCGCCAGGGTGCGCGATGCATACGCTCAAATCGTCGAGTGGTTGCATTGGCCGCCACAAAAGTCGCGCCGGGGGATGCGCGAAACACCCAACTCTCGCACCGAGTCGCGAGAACGAAGAACCAAACCGTCTTATCGAGGAAGGCTAGCACCAATGCCGGGCCTCCCGCAGCGGCTTCCGGCTCAAGCTGGGGACGACGGTGATTCTTCTCAATAGCTCCTAGCTTTTTGTTCGCCGGGGTGGCTGGTTTCGCTCCAGGCTCCCTGGCATCCCCATGGGGCCGCTCGTCCCTCACCAGGAGCAGTGCTTTGGAGCGCAAGATCGCAGACTACCATCAAGATACGGACGGGCATTGGGTCGCCCAGCTCGACTGCGGGCACACGCAGCACGTGCGCCACGCGCCGCCGTGGCAGGAGCGCCCCTGGGTGCTTAGCGAAGCGGGCCGCGCCGAAAAGCTGGGTCAGCCCATGGACTGCCAGCTCTGTAACATGGGTGCGGTACCTCAGGGATACGACAGATACTCAGGTACGCGTGAGTTCACGGAGCAGGACATTCCGGAAGGCTTGCTGAGCGACCACCGAACGAAAGCCGGCGTCTGGGGGCACATCATCGTGGAGGAAGGGCGCCTCGAGTACCACTGTCCTCACGGGGTGTTCGTGCTTGGTCCGGGGGTGCTGGGAGTCATCGAACCGGATACGCCCCATCGCCTGCGTATCATCGAGCCGGTGCGTTTCCGCGTGGACTTCTTACGTTCCGGCGCCAGGGCCGACTGATCTTAGGCACTTTCAGTCGCGAAAGTGAGCACTCCGAGCGGAGGGGGAGGGGAAGTCAGAACCGGCTGCGGCGTAGGTAGAGTCATGGTGAGCGGCACCATCGAGAGCCAAACCCGCCGCAAGCCATCGGGGTAGCCATCGGTCTTCTGAGTCAGGCCGCCCCGCTTGAGCGTCAGCCGTGCGGCGACACCGTCGCCAACCCCCCTCGCACCTCCGATGTGAACCAACCTGTGCCCGACCGGGCGCGCATACATACCCAAGCTGAGGTTCACGTTTCGTCCCGCGAAGGTGTCGCCGCACGGCCCCTCATTTGCGCTGCCCGTTCAGCTTCGAACGCGCTCCAGCGCACGCCTTTGGAGGCTCCCGTTCCTCATTCGGGGACTGGTACGAACGCGCAGTTGTCCCAGCAGGACACCGCCGCTTCGCTGCACGACTTGTCGTCGAGGCAGTCCTCACACGACTGCACGCGGTCCTCCGTTGCCTCGCTGGAGTCGGCTTGATCCTCGCAGTAGTCGGTGCACTCAGTAACATCGATGTCCGTTACGCAGTCGCTGTAGCTGTCGCAGATCTGCGCGCAGTCGACCGTGTTGTTCGCTTCCTCGATGAGGGAGTTGTCGCTGCTGCAGCCAGCAACGGCCAGGGTCGCGGAAAGAAAGATCAGAGTCATCAGCTGCTTCATGAGTTCCTCATTCGTGTTCGTTACGGCCTCGGTCCGAACGGCTCGAAGCGTGGAGGTTGGGTTACCCGGAGGAAACAATCGCTCCGGGCTGCCGGCGCGCAATCCGTGCGCCTCGGCGTTGCAAGCGACCAAAGCAGCTGGCGTGCCAGGTGCTAGCCTCGACGGACTCGTTGCCGAGTGCCTCGGCCGAGCGCACACGCCGCACCGACGCCGTGGCCACTGGCCGACCCTCCAGACCCCGGAGGGAATGCCGGTGCATCCACTGTACGGTCGTTTGACCTAACGCTAGCCGAGTGGCGCAACGCAACACCCGGCTCTCCGGAGTCGGTGGGCTTGCCCACGCACGCAGACGATCGCGCCACGTGGACTTACGCCGCCGCGTGCTGCGCGGCTGCGGCGTCTGGCGACATCGCGAGCGCTGTGCTTGCTAGATGGTGCGCGGGACGTCGAAGACGCCGTTCGTGATCACCGCGTCCGGCAAGCTTGGCGCGCCGGCCCGTCGCCTGAGCGTGCCGGAGAACGTGCCTTTCAAGCGCTCCCCAACCTGACCCGGGACCACATCGAGCGTGATCGAGCAGCTGCCATCGGTACCCTGCGCGCCATAGGACGACCACTGGTCGGTGCTCACCCCGTAGCCCAGATTCGTGATGCCATTCACGACGCCGTCCTCGCACATGTACGAGCCCGGGCCGCTGGCGGCGCCGATGCCGAAGCTCACCGAGGTGCCAGACAGGTTGCAGGACATGTTGATCACGTTGCCGCTGACGACCGTGATCGACATACCAGTGCTGAGGTCCTTCGCGTCGCCGTTCACCTCGAAGGTGCACACGTCGGTGCCCGACATGCCTCCGGTCCCGCCGCTCGTCCCCGCGCTCCCGCCCGTCGTGCCGGCACTCCCCGCGGCGCCGCCGGTAGCGCCTGTTCCGGCTGTCCCGCCCGTACCGCCGGCCCCGCCCGCGTTTCCACCCGAGCCGCCGCTCGCCCCCGTCCCCGCGCTCCCCGCGGATCCGCCTGATGAGCCGCCTGCGCCGCCGTTGCCGGATCCACCGTCGCCGTCAGACGAGCAGCCAAGCGCAAGAACCGGAACGATGACCAAAGAAAGAACTGAGAATCGCACGCGCCCCCCGGGTTCGAGTTTGGAGCAAACATACTCACTCTCGGGGCGAGGCTGACATCCCCCAACTGGGAGAGAGAACCAAGTAATCTATGCGGAAATATTTGGGGTCGATCCGAGTAGTTCCGACACCTTGCGACGATCCGGCTTGCCGTTGGGGAGCTCGGGCAGGCGCTCCACCCAGCGCCAGCGCCGCGGCCTCTTGTGGGGCGCGAGGGTTCGACAAGAGGCCGTGAAATCAGCCTCACGCGCGGCATCGCCGACCAACAACGCCGCGACGATTTGCCCGAACGTCGGATCCGGCAACCCCGCGACCAGCGCGCGCGACACCGCGCTGCACTTCAGCAAGGCGGCCTCGACCTCCGTCGGGTGCACGTTTTCCCCGCCGGTGATGATCACGTCGTCGATGCGCCCCAGCACGCGCAGCCAGCCGTCCTCCGTCAGCTCCCCGGCATCACTCGTGACTAGCCACCCCGCTTGGAGACCAGCCTCACCGCCGTCCTCATTTCCTCGAGGCAAGTAGCCACGCATGAGCTGAGGCCCGAGCGCCGCGATGCGTCCCTCACGGATCTCGAGCCGGGTGCCGGCGACGGCTGGCCCTACTGCGCCGTCTTCACGTAGCGCACTCCCCAGTGGCTGGGTCGCGAGCTGAGAGCAAGCCTCGGTGGCGCCGTAGGTCGTCAGCGTTGGGATACCGCGTGCCCGCGCCCGAGCGATCGTCTCCGGGCGCGCCGCAGCGCCACCGATCAGCGCCGCGCGCAGGCTCCTTGGCGGAGCCCAACCGTCGAGTCGCTCGAGCTGAGTCGGCACCAGGCTCATCAAGCTCACCTGCTGTCGCTCGACAGCCCGCGTGAGGCGCCCAAGATCTAGGCCTGCACCAGGCTCCGGCAGCACGATGGTGCGCCTTGCCGCGAGGCAACGCAGCACGATGGACAAGCCACCCACATGAGCCACCGGCAGGCTCAAGAGCCAACGGTCGTCGGCTAGCCAGCCCAAGTTTTGCTGCGAGGCGTCTGCCGCGGCCATGAACTGCTCTGCGCCGAGCAGCACGCCTTTGGGCGCCCCCGTACTCCCGCTGGTGAACAGCACCGCCTCCCAGCGCCGCCACGCGTCGTCTCTTGGCGCGCGGCTCGTTTGGGGGGGAGGTGCGCTGCCTTGCGTTGGCCAGTCGCCAGCAGGCAACGTGCTCGCGTCCAGCACTGGGGCCATTGCGGTGCGCGGAAAGCCGCTCAGCAACTCATGGCGCTCGGCCGGGTGCAGGCGCGGGTGAACGAAGGCGATGGGCAGGCCCAGATCGATGGCGGCGAGCACCAGCTCGATATGGCGCCTGCTCGCTTCAGCGACGCTGGCGAGCAGCGGCGCATCCAGGAGCCCTTGCGCCGCCAGCCAGCCCTGGGCCGCCTGAGCGCCCGCCCACAGCTCTCCATAGCTCACCGGCTGATCGGAATCGATCAGCGCAATCCGCGAAGCCTGCTCGCCAGCGACCCGGCCCAGTGACAGGGTGGCTGGCTCGCGACTCAACCGCGCACCGCGAACTCGGTGTCGAGCCCCGATGTCGCCCACGGAGTGATGTACCCCGCGGCAACGAACGGTGGCGCGCGCTTCGTGGTCGCGCCTACGGTGCCTGGCGGAGCCAAGCCGCTCGGCAGCTTGCGGCTCGCGACGGCGATGGCGACTGCAGCCACTGCGGTGTAGCCGAAAGCGCCTTCAAAGCAGTGGCTCACGGTCACATCTACGCCAACGCTACGCGCTTGATCGGCGACGTCCAGGCAGCGCGCGAGGCCGAGGCACGTTGGCTTCAACACCACGGCGCGGGTCTGCAGTGTGCCAAACCAGGCCTTCACCATGCTTGGCGCGCTGAACAGGCTCTCATCCACGCCCAAGGCGCACGGCGAAGTGTTGCCGGCGCTCAGCCAGGCTACCAGCTC
>JBFXBK010000310.1:0-11222 GCA_050183255.1 Polyangiaceae bacterium
CGGAGATGAAGGCTACGCCCCCTCGCGCGCCACGAACGTAGCGCACGCTACCGCCCAGCTTACGCAACAGTCGCTGCCCCTTAGCGCGCTTCCATGCAGGGAATCGCTTTCGCAGATCCGCCTGGAAATCCTCCAACAGATCCGCAAGGGATTTGCCGTATACGCTCTTGAAGACGCCGCTGACGTCAAACACCGGAACGACCTGCCGCCCCTGGCTCTTGACCACCTGCCACAAGCGACCCTCACCGAAGGTACGCGCCAAGTAGTCGACGAAATACGCCCCAAACAGGTAGTGACCGAAGGAGACGCGGCGGTTGAACTCGCTGAGTAGGCCGCCGCTCACCGCTTCACCCTCCGCTTGGAAGCCCGCCGCCAAGAAGCCCTCCCAGTAGCGGGTTCCCAGGCGTCCCGTCCCGTCTTGGAGGCGCGTCTCGTAGTACACGGCGAGCCCCTCGAAGAACCAGGGCGCGAGGCCGATCTGCGGTGTGTACAGATCGCCGAAGGCTGCGTGCAGCGCCCCCGGGAAGCCTCCGATCTGTTGTGCTTGCACGTAGTGGGTCATCTCGTGGCAACCGATGATGCCAGCGTCAGGCGGCAGGTTGAGCTTGAGGAAGAAGTCACTCGTCTGGTGCGTGGGGATGACGCCGATGGGCTCGCGTCCGAGTGGCGGGACGACGAACGCGTTGTTGATGGAAACATCCGGCAGAATCAGCACCGCCTTTTCTTCACTCGCCCCCCCCTTGATGAGCGCACGGCGTAGCAGTTCCTCACGGCAATATGCGGCACGACGCGCGAAGCGGATCGCCTCTCGCCGCTTGCCCTCCGGGTAGACGACGATCAGGGTGTCGGTCTCCAGTTGCCGCATGGAGTCCTTCGCCAGCTGAGTCGAGACATCGCCCAATGGAAAGCGCGGCGTGGCTTGACTGCACCCAACCACAGAACCCACGACTATCGCCAACGCCCCTAGTGCCAAGGCGGAATTGCACCGTTTCGTAGCTCCGCGACCCACGGTCGAGGCATAAGGGAGCCTTACTAGGGGGTCCAGCACTCAATGT
Organism: Polyangiaceae bacterium; assembly: GCA_050183255.1. Taxonomy (GTDB): domain Bacteria; phylum Myxococcota_A; class Polyangia; order Polyangiales; family Polyangiaceae; genus JAHBVY01. The sequence goes on from JBFXBK010000310.1 coordinate 1,056, forward strand.
TGGGCGATTCTTCACGTGGACTGCACTCAGATTCCACGAAGCTCGGTCTTGTGGAGGAATCGCGTCAGAGACCGTGGAGACTCGGAGGAGAGCGACCGCGGGAGCTAGCCCGTGAACGATCCACATGAGACATGTCGGGGAGATGGAAGTCTCGAAACGCATCCCCACGGCAAGAACCTCGGCGCCCCGAGCCAAGGCGCTCACGAGCTGGGGACGCATGACTGCGGTTGGACGAGAGGTCAGTCACGAGCGCCTCGAGGAGGCGACCCACGGTGCGGCGTTGGCTCGCGGGATGGCCCGTTCCTACGGCGATGCCTCGTTGCCCGCTGCGCCCGTCGATCGTCTCGCGTCTACGCTCATGGCCAATCGGGTCCTCGGCTTTTGTAACGAGACCGGCAAGTTGCGCGCCGAGAGCGGTCTGACACTGGCGGATCTCAACCGCTTGTTTCTACCCCGCGGTTGGTTCACCCCCGTTTCCCCGGGAACCCAGTTCGTGACCCTCGGGGGCATGGTCGCCAGCGACGTGCACGGGAAGAACCACCACCGGGACGGCTGTTTCGGCGCGCATCTCACGGCGCTCCGCGTGCGGCTCGGGGATGGCGACATCGTCGACTGCTCACCCGAGGAACACTCCGACTTGTTTTACGGCTGCATCGGCGGGATGGGCCTGCTCGGTCACATCCTCGAGGTCGAGTTCTCGCTTCGCGCGATCCCGTCTGGTTGGATCCGCGCAGAAACACGACGGGTCGATCACCTGGCCGACTTTCTGAGCGCGCTGGCTGAAGGCGCGTCGCGCTGGCCCTACACCATGGGTTGGATCGACTGCCTCAGTGGCCAGGCGCGCCTCGGCAGAGGCGTCTTGATCGCCGGAGAGTGGGCCGGGACGGCGCCTGGGACCGGTGAGCGCGCTCGCCGCCCCGTACGTTTCCCGTTCGACCTGCCGGCAGGCGTGTTGAATCGCTACACCGCGCGCGCATTCAACGCCGCCTTCTTTCGCTCCCACCCCGCCGGTGTCTCGCAGAACCGCAGCTCCCCGGAGCCCTTCTTCTACCCGTTGGACCGTGTGCTCGACTGGAACCGCGCCTACGGCAAGCGCGGCTTCACCCAATACCAGTGCGTCCTGCCGCGTGCCGCTGGGCCCGAAGCAGTCCACGAGTTCATGCGACGCATGGTGGAGACACAGAGCTCCTCCCCGCTCTGTGTGATCAAGGACTGCGGGCCTGAAGGGAAGGGCGTCTTGTCTTTTCCGCTTGAAGGCACGTCGATCGCCGCAGACATGCAGATCACTGCGGAAACGAAGAGGATTGTGCAACAACTGAACGACTTCGTCATCGCAGTCGGTGGACGCATCTACCTCACGAAGGACCAATTCACCACGCGTCAGGCGTTCGCGGCGATGGAACCTCGACTAGGCGCATTCAACGCGCTGCGAGAGCGGTGGGACCCGAACCGCCGGCTACGCAGTGCACTCTCTCAACGACTGTTGGAGTACTAGAAGCATGAAGGCAGTGATCCTGGGGGCGACGTCCGGCATTGGTAGGAGCCTCGCCCGCCGGCTGGCTGAGGAAGGCGCGCGGCTGTTCCTCTTGGGGCGGGACTTGGAGGAGCTCTCGAAGAGCGCCAAAGACCTCGAGGTTCGCAGCCGGGAGGCGCATCGGGTTCGCTTCACAGGATGCGACCTAGAGGCCCCAGAAGGCTTCGAGGCGGCGCTAAGGCAAGCGGAGGAAGCTCTGGACGGCTTCGACACTGTGATTCTCACGGCGGGCACCTTCGCGCCCCAGGAGCAGCTGTCACACGACCCCGACCTCGCGCGGAGGCTGATGACGGTGAACTTCACAAACAGCGTGGCCTTCTGTGAATGCGCGCGGAAACGCTTGTTGGCGCGTGGCGGCGGTGCGCTAGTCGCGCTGTCATCCGTGGCTGGGGAGCGCGGTCGCAAGCCAGTGGCAATCTATGGCGCGAGCAAGGCAGGGCTCTCCGCCTACCTCGAAGCGCTCGATCACACCTTCCACGGCGCCGGTCTGCGCGTGCTCGACGTGAGACCGGGCTTCGTACGCACGCGCATGACGGCGGACCTCTCCCCCCCACCCTTCGCGGGAGACCCTGATCGAGTCGCAGCTGACATCCATCGCGCGCTCGAGCGAGACATCTCAGTGCTCCACACGCCTCGCGTGTGGGGCGGCATCATGGGTGTGGTGCGTCGCTTGCCGAGAGCGGCAATGCGTCGCGCCAGCTTCTAGCGAGGGTCAGCAAGCGTTGCGAGAAGTCGCCGTCCCAGCTCGTCTAGCTGTCGACGCTGGTCGCTCACGTCATCGGTGACCACGACCTTGGTATCCCGCAGCGCGATAATCAGCGCGTCCTGCTCACTGCCCGTGTCAGGCGCGCTCTGCTCTAGTTGGTCTGCCGCCGCTTTGAGCTGGGTCTCCGCGAGGCCGAAGTTCTTCTTCCCTAGGGAAAGCGTGGCTTGGTAGAGGCTCGCGATCGCCTTGAGCTGCAGCGCGTGGGAGCGCTCTGCGCCGAGCTCGCTCTTCAGCGCTTGCGTCTGCCGAGCCTGCCCAGCGGCCTGCGCTTCAGCGGCCTGCTCCACACGCTGCCTTTCCAACCCTGCATCGTAGCGACCGATGCCATAGGCGATGAACAAGAGCGCGAGGCCACCACACGCTCCCGCAACGATCCACGCTGGCTTCCTGCTGCGGCGCGTGCGAGGTAGGTCCGCAGCGCTCGCCGCGGGAACCCGGGGCGACTCCGCTTTCGCATCGAACGCGTCCGCCCGCCCGTCTCCGCGGGGATCCAGCTGGGGGATCACGCGATTGTGGTTCCTGGCCTTTGGCTGCGCACGTTCGAACAAGGAGCCTCCTCGTGGGAGGGGCAGGCTAGTGGAGACGCGCCGTCACGGCCAAGTTTGCTGACGCCACCGAAAAGCCAAAAGGCGCTCCCGGAACGAGCCATACGACTCGGACGACGGGGGCGCCTTCTAGCGATTGGTAGGGCTACGCGAGGGAGCGGCTATTTGAGCGCGCCGGTGATATCGCTCGCGATATCGTCGAGCTTCGCTGATTGCTTCTTCGCGGCCGTGCCGCTGGTGGGTGCCTTGGTAGCGCCACCCGAGGGCGTACCACCCGAGGGTGCTTCGGCCTTCTTCTCTTCTTCTTCCTTCGCCTTCTTCGCGGCGTCCTCGGCAGCCTTCTGCTTCGCGGCTTCTTCGTCGGCGATGGTGAGCCCCTTGCGGGTCAACTCAAGGTGCTTCTTCAGCTCCTCCGGCGTCATCGTGCTCGTATCCACCGGTGCAGCCGCGGCGTTGGGATCCTCTTCGGGGACCTTGCTCCCGCTCACGACTTTGATCATCACGAACGCGACCACGCACAGGGCAATGAACCCAGCACCCGCGGCGATGTAGGTCGGTTTGATCCCCTTGGTCGGGATCGCATCCAAGTCTTCGTCTGACATGCTGCTCCTTCAAATCGTCCACTCGACTCCGGGAGGGCGCGTCCTGCGCCCAAGAGCCGCTTGCGTGGCTAGGTCAGGCCCAGCCCCATCATCCTTGATGCCCTGCCGTTCGAGCAACGTCGCCAAGAATACGAGATTGTAGGCTGCCACGCATGCTCTCTGCTCAATGAATCTACCCGCCGGATTTTGGCCACCTTTAGGCTGCGATGCCTGCTTTGTGTGTGGTTCGGCCGCTTTCGATCATCACTCCAGGAGAATGACGAGTGAGCGCGCCCAAAGTTCTCGGGGGAAAGGCTAGCATCAGGCTCACTCGAACACACCTCAGGGGAGAGTGTAGGCAGCCGCTGGATCGTTCTGAAACTGCGGGGGGTTCTCGAAGATGAACTCGACGCGGCGGTTCTTGCTACGTGCTACGTCGGTGTTCCCGCGCTCCAAGGGCTGCTTGTCCGCGTAGCCCGCCACCTTCAGGCGAGTCGCTGCGACATGCTGATGATCCACCAGTTCGCGAAGCACGGCGATCGAACGTGCGGTCGACAGCTCCCAGTTGGAGGGAAAGCGAGCACTGCTGATGGGCCGATCGTCGGTGTGTCCCTCGATCGAGAGCTGACCCTTGAACTTTGCAAACAGCCCGACGACTACCGAGATCACCTTGGACGAGTCCATGCGCAGGCGATCGGAGCCGGTGTCAAACAGCACCGTATCCATCACTCGTAGCACCACGCCACGCTCGGTTTCGGCTACCTCGATCAAGTGCTCGGCATTCTGCTGACGGACGAAGCGCATCACCTTGGCCTTCACACGGCCCTTGGTTGGGGAAGTGCCTTCGCCGTCCGACGACTCGACGCTCGGCGTCTCGCTGACCTCGACGACGGACGTCGCCATGCCCTCGAAGTCACCGTCCACCTTGAAGGTGACGCCCAGGGCGTCCTTCACGGATCCTAGTGCCACGCGGAACTGCTTGACGTCCATGTTGGCAAAGGACAGCAGCAGCACGAAGAAGGTGAGAAGCAACGTACACAAGTCGGAGAAGGTGGCCATCCACGCCGGTGCGCCTTCTTCGCACTGGCATGCGCTCTCCTCTTCCACTACGCCGCCTCCTGTTCACGATGCTTGGGGGCGAGGCGCGCCTCCAGGCGATCCTTGATCACTGCGGCGTTGTGTCCCTTCACGATGGAGTCGATGCCCTCGATCACCACCTTCATGTTCGCCGACTCTTCTGAAGATCGTCGGTCGAGCTTCTCCGCGATCGGGATGCAGATGATGTTCGCCAGGATCGCTCCATAGAGCGTCGTCAGCAGCGCAACGGCCATGGCCGGGCCGATCGCCGAAGGGTCGTCCAGAGCCTGAAGCATCTGCACCAGACCGATCAGCGTACCGATCATGCCCATGGCTGGAGCCATCGCGCCGATGAACTTGAACAGCTTCACGCCGCGGCTGTGTCGCTCCGACATGGCGACCAGCTCAGCGCTCAAGGTCTCACGGATCTCTTCCCTGGGGATCCCGTCTACAGCCATACGCAGGCCCTTCTGCAAGAAGGTGTCGTCTACCTTCTTGTTCTCGAGGGCGAGGATGCCTTCACGGCGGGCGGCATTGGAGAGCTCAAGGATGACCTTGATCGTCTCCGAAGCCTTACCGCCTTTCGTCTTGAACGCATTCTTGGCAACGCTGAACGCCGCCTTCACGTTCTGCATGCTCTCCATGATGAGCGTGACGGCGATCGAGCCACCGAACACGATCATCGCGCTGGGCGGGTCGATGAAAGGTCCAAGGGAACCGCTCATCAGAATCGAGCCTAGGATCAGGCCGAACCCAAGAATGATGCCTATCAGTGTTGCGGGATCCACGGTACGTGCTCCAAGCGGTGTGCCGGACTATGAGGCGGCGCTTTCCATCAGAGAGGTTTCGACAACTTCACAAACGGCATGCCAGCCAAGAATGTGAAGCTCTTGAATGCGCGGCGTCGCAGAAGCAGGCGCGGCGAAGCAAACGTCGCAGACATCGGGAAGGCGGCAGCTACGCTCACCAGTGAACCCGACGCTCACGGCGCCCTTGTTTCTGGCGGCTTCCATTGCCCGCAGCACGTTGGTTGAGTTGCCGCTGGTCGAGATCCCGACCACGACATCCCCTGGTGCGGCAAGAGCGCGCACCTGCCGCGCGAACACGTCGTCAAAGGACCAGTCGTTGCCGATACAGGTCAGCACTGACGAGTCCGAAGAGAGCGCAATCGCGGGCCAGGGCTCGCTCTCCTTGAGGAATCGGCCAATCAACTCACCGGCCACATGCTGAGCATCGGCAGCGCTTCCACCATTTCCACACAGCAATATCTTGTGACCGCTGCGCAGAGCGCGGATGAACACTTGCGCCACTTGCCGAAGCTGCGGGATTGCCTCGGCCACGAAGCGCCGATGAGCTTCGACGCTCTCTTGTGCAATCTGCAGCATGCGTTGCTCGAGAGCCGGAGCGCGGGCTGCGTCGTGCACCAAGTCGAGCACCAGCCCGACAGCCTCTGCCACCGCACCGCTCCCCCCTCCTGACTTCAACACGCGCTTTGCGCGGCGGCGCGCCTCATGGGAAGCGTCACTCGGTGCGAGGCCGAGACCAACACACTCGAGCGCTGGTGCGTCGCGGTCGGCGTCACCGACATAACAGATGCTCTCCACCCCGAGCCCGAGCTCATCCGCCAGAGCATGCACGGCGCCGTGCTTGTCTTTAGCCCCCCGGAAAATCCTGTCCGGAGCGATGCGCTGAGCAACGACATCGACCATCTCGCCGCTCTCGCCCGTAACCAGCGCAATTTGTAGGCCTGCCCGGCGCGCTTGGGTGATCGCATCGAGGTCTCGAAAACTGAGCCCTTTGCTCTCTCCGCCACCGGGCGTGAGTGAAACACGGCCGTCGGTCAGGACGCCGTCGATGTCCAGCGCCAACACGCGAATCGGCATCACCAACATGTGCGCCCCCCATCGATGACCAAGTTCGCCCCGGTCATGTAGCTCGACGCCGCGGAGCACAGAAACAGCACCGCGGCTTCGTACTCGCCGGGCTCCGCCATGCGTCCCATCGGGATCAGGTTCGTCAGGCGTTCGACGAAGTCTTCGGGCTGGCCGTTACGCATGCCACCCGGGCTGAGGCTGTTGACGCGAACTCCGCGTTCCGCCCAGTACGTCGCGAGGTACTTGGTCAACATCACGAGCCCGCCTTTCACCACCGAATACGTCACTGGCTTCACTGGCTGCTCGGCTTCCGGCAATCCGGGCACACGATAGATGCGCTGGTCGGGCGCGATGAGTCCCAAGTCCGACGCGATATTCAGGATCACTCCTCCGCCCTGTTCGGCCATGTGGCTACCGAAGACCTTGGCGCACAGGAACGCACCCGTGAGTCCAACCTCCAGGTCCGCATGCCAGCGCGCCAGGTCGAACTGCTCGAGGCGCGTCGAGCCGATGCTGCCATCTTCCATCTTCGGGTTGTTGGCGGCGTTGTTGATCAAGATGTCGACTCGCCCGTGGCGCTTCACGATGTCGCTGAGTGCCGCACGGAGTGAGTCTTCCCGGGTCACGTCGATGCTCACCGCACCCGCTCGCGCTTGCGCCATCGCGTCGAGGTCGAGGTCAGAAACAGGCGTCAACGCGTTGGCGCTAACCAGTCGGAGCGCCGCCGCTCGCGCCACCTCCGGGTTCAAGTCAGCGAGCACCGGCGTGCCGCCCGCCTCCCAGATCGCGCGGGCGTGTTGCTGACCCAACAGCCCAGCACCGCCGGTGATGACAGCTACCTTTCCGCTCAAATCAAAGCGCTGGGCGAGTTTCGCTGGAGCCCGTTCTGCCCTCGCCTGTGGGCGTTCGGGCGTTTCTACGCGGGATAACGCTTGCATGTCTTGGCACCTCCACGAGCTACCAAAGCAGCATCCGTGCCGGTCGCGACGCTCGCGTACACCATCGACTCTCGGTCGAGACCGTACGCATCCACCACCGCCCGCTCGAGCGCCGGGATTTGATCTGGGTAGTCGAGCTCGACGCCATGCTCTTCGACGATGAACGGCAGCGAGACTCGACCGACCATGCTGCCCAGTTCGAGCACGCAGCGCGGGCGCACGATATCCACGTAGCCGTTCTGCCAATACACCGCGGGCAAGATCTGACGCGGCATCGAGTGGGCCTCAGGCAGCCCCTCGATCTCGAGCAGCGGACGCAAGTACTCGCCCTCGACGCGCCACATCTTGTACGGCGTCTGCTCTGCGAGGCCGATGCTGCGCAGGGAGTCCGCCTCGGGATGCGCCAGCATGCGCTCCACCGCGTCTTGGATCAGTTCGATGCGGCGCACGGGCCCCGTTGGGCGCAGGTGAACCACCAACTCCGGGACGTAACCCTCTTCGTCGCGCAACCACTCAAGGGCGTGCTTGAAGACTTGGACGTCCGTCGCATAGTCCCCGGCGTACTCCGCAGGACGCTCGAATGGAACCTCAGCGCCGAACGCCCGGCTAACCCCCGCGATCTCTGCGTCGTCCGTGCTGACGATCGTGCGGGTGATCCCCGTGGAACCGATCGCGTGCGCGATGGAGTAGGCAATCAGCGGCTTACCCGCAACCGGGAGCACGTTCTTCCGCGGCACCGATTTGGAACCACCACGCGCCGGGATCAGGGCCAAAACCTCAGGAGCCTTCGCACTCATGCTGCCTCCGTTCTAGGGCTCTTCTTTTGGGGGAGAGGGGGTCGCGACGGGAGCCACCCGGCGTCAGTGTCTAGGTCGACGAGCAAATCCGGGACGAGCTCTGGCATCCGGCTCGCGAGCGACCGCTTGAGCGCGATGCCCACCTCCAGGCTGCGTGTGCCCGCCTCGAGATCGACGACGGGCTGCTTGCCCAACTGAATGCACTCGAAGAAGTGGACCAGCTCACTCAGGAACAGCTGGTTACGCGGGTAGTCGCTGAAGTCGTGGCGTTCCTTCAGCTCGCTCTCCGCAAACCAGCACAGCGTTCCGTTGCGAAGATCGAACTCGATGCTGCCGGTCTGGCCGTAGATCGAGATCGTGCGGCGCGCGGGACGACTCGTGTAGTCTTGATGCAGGTGTACCGGCAACAGCGATCCGTCACTGTGGCGATACTCGAGCAGCGACAGCGCGACGTCTTCGACGTCCACTTCGAGCGCGCTCAGCTGGCCCCCGATGGCGAAGACTCGCTCTGGGCGTCCGAACAACGCGCTCAACAGATCAATCTCGTGGATCTGGGTACAGATCACACCGCCCCCTTGATCCGCCCGGGAAGCGTACATGCGTCGGTAGTCCTCGTAAGGATGAAAGCCTGGCAGGTACTCTCCGATGTCCGCGCGCACCGAGAGGACGCGACCCACGCGCTCCGCGCTCAGCCACGACTGGAGCTTGCGAAACCCAGGATGCTGACGCAGCTGGTACGCGACCATTCCGACCACACGCCGTTCACGAGCCAGCTCGACGAGGCTTGCGACGCCGGACTCGTCGTCGCTGATCGGCTTCTCGATGAACACGTGAGCGCCGTATTCCACCGCCGCGCGCGCAACGGGGACGTGCAACCGATTCGGGTTCGTAACGAAGACCGCATCGGGATACTGCGCCAGGGCCGGCTCGAGGGCATCGAAGACTCGTAGCGGGTAGACGTCCTCGAGCCGTGCGTCGGGGACGACCTGGAGCTTGTCGTCGAGCACCGTTTGCTCGCGCCGCATCCGCACGGCACTAACCTTCACCCCGTCTCGCCCAAAGATCTCGAACAGGTTGCGTAGGTGGCGTTGACCCACTCCCCCCAGACCCACGAACAGGCAGTGCGGGACCTTACCGCGGAAAGGGGTACCACGAGCGTGACGGGACCCGTTCGCCAACGCCGCGAGATCGGAGGGTGCTAGCGGTCGCTTGCTCTGGTACATCAGGCCGCCCGCCTAAAGGCCTCGAGGTAGAGACTCGAGAAGTAGTTGTAGTTCTTCTCGGTGTCGCCCACGGCGTCATCGCCGAACCAGCTCTGGAGCGTGAAGTCGCCGTGGAAGTTGGCTGCCGCGAGGGTGTGGAGGAACCCGCGCAGGTTTGCGGCGCCTTCGCCCAACATGCGACTCGAGCCGTGCAGCTCACGATCTTTGACGTGGACAGCCTCCAGCATGGGGAGCAAGGGCAAGACGTCAGTCGCGATATCGTAGCCCTGCGCGCCCGAGTTGCCCGTGTCGTAGTAGGCCCGGACCGCGGGGTGGTTCACGCTGCGAATGAATGCCGCGTAGGCGTGGCCAGGGATGTCCATCTCGAGTCCCAAGACGATGCCGCAAGCGCGCGCCATCTCACCCGCCTCGCGTAGGCTCCGGCGCGCCTGCCCCTCTTCATCGGGTGTGTTGAGCGCAGAGGTCTCGAGCAACGGCACCAGGATGCGTCGCGCGCCGACCTGCGCCGCAGCACCGATGATGTGCTGAAACGCCGCGACGTTTTTGCGTCGCTCGCTCTCGCTGACTCCCGCCAGCTTGTGCACCATCACGTGATCCGCGCACACGCTGCGCACCTCGACCCCGGTTGACTCGCTCACGCGCCGCACGAGCTCGTTTCCTCCCGGGAACAGCAACGGGTTTTCGTTCCAAGTATCCGCCTCGACTATCCACTCGATGGCGGGGATGTGAAGGTCCGCTGCGGTCTCGAACTCCCTCCACCAACAATCAACAGGAAACGCTTGCAACCGATCCGACGGACGAGGACTCAGCCTACCCTGGATCAACAGATCGG
>JBFXBK010000311.1:0-11046 GCA_050183255.1 Polyangiaceae bacterium
GCGGAGATGTACGCTGCTCGCCGAGCTGCGTCAGTCCAACGCGTTGAAGGTGTCCCGGAGCTGGAACTCTTCGCGGACCGCAGCGAACCCGGCCAGCCCGACGCGGAACGAGATCGTCGTGTCGTCTCCCCAGGGCCACCACAGACCGAACACAAGGGTTCCGCCAACAGTGTCGGAGCAATACAACACTTGGTCCGGCCGCACGCCGCCAGTGTTGTCTGCGACTTCACGCACGAGGCTTGGCGCCTTCGCCAGCGACCTCGCCGTCCACTCCTGGGCGAACGCCGCGTGAACCGCGCTCCGCGCCTCATGGGCCAGCTCGACGTTGAATGACGAGGAAACACAAGAGAAGCGCGTGTCCCAGCTCCAGCCGCCGCCCGGCCAACGTTCGCGAAGGGGCGCCAAGCTGTCGAACAACGCCTGATAGGGTGCTGCCTGAGGGCGACTCATGAAGCAGAACCGTAGCGCAGATTTGCCGGAGTGGGGGAGCCGATCGCCGCTCTCGTAGGTTGGGTGTCCCGTTCGGGGGAACGCCGTGCTCGAGCCGTGGATTTAAGGCAGCGCCGACAGTCGTGATTCAACAATCCAGGAGCACTGCCCCACTGTCCGGGCCGCAGAGGTGCGCGCGCCACGGCCGCACGGCCCGGTCGATCGCGACTCGAGCGAGCTTGAGACGCGCGTATCGAAAGCGCGTTGCATCGGGCGAGGCGCGCAAAGTAGGCTGCTCTGCGACGCTCAACACTCGCTCGCGCAAGACCCGTTCGCGAACGACCAAACGCTGCCTAGAGTCCCCAACTCGAGATGCCCCAACCCCCGAGACTCGTCCCTTGGCGTGTCGCCATCCCACTGACGACCGCTGCTGCCGTGGCTGGAGCGGGCATTGGTTTCCTGGCTGTCAGCTTGGTCGTGAACCCCACTCGGTCCTCGGCGTCCCCAGATAGTGCCGCCCCGGCCGCCGCGAGCGCTGCGCCCAGTGAGAGTGGGAGCCCAGCCGCTGCCAGAACTAGCGAGCCGGCCGCTGCCGACGCGGATGCAACGAAGGACGCTGGAGGCGCCACGGACGCCGGGCGCGCTCAGACCGACGCTGCGGCGGGTGACGATCTGTCCAGCGATGCTGGGCTCAAACCCTATGAGTCCTACCTGTTCGTGCGCTCAAGTGCCCAGGCCGACGTCTGGGTTCACGGCATCAAGATCGGGCCGACCAACACGAAGCTCAAGCTGGCGTGCACCAAGGGCTTACGCTTCACGCGACTTGGCAAGGACCCGGGCCCCGCGTGGATCAGCAAAGCGGTCTCCGTCAAGATACCTTGCGGCAGCGTGACCGAGCTCGAGCTGGAACCTGAGGCCAACCCAAAGCCTGCAACCGCCCCCCAAGACTCCGACAATCCGTACTGACCTCGCTGCGCTCTAGCGCTGCGCCCTAGCGAGCCCTTCCAAGACGGGGACGGTTTCGTCCCAGCTGAGGCAGCCGTCGGTGATCGACTGCCCATAGGTCAGCGCTTTCCCCGGGGAAGCATCCTGACGTCCCCCTTGCAGGAAGCTCTCGAGCATCACTCCGAAGATCGCTCCCGTGGGGAGCTGCTCCGCAACCGCATCCGCAACCGCGGGTTGTCGCGCTGGGTCCTTACCGCTGTTGGCGTGGGAGCAGTCGATCATCAGCCGCTTGTTAACCCCGGCCTTCTCCAGGCGCTGGGCGGTGGAGGCGATGGTCTCAGGCGAGTAGTTCGGTTGCCCCCCGCCGCCGCGAAGGATCACGTGGCAATCGGAATTCCCTGTGGTTTCGACAATGGCGGCGAGGCCTTGCTTTGTTACCGAGAGGAAACGATGGGGATGCCGCGCCGAGCGCAGCGCGTCCACCGCGATCTGAATGCTGCCACCAGTCCCGTTCTTGAAACCGACGGGCATGGACAAGCCACTCGCCAGCTCCCGATGGACCTGACTCTCCACCGTTCGCGCCCCGATCGCTCCCCAGGACACCAGGTCAGCAATGAACTGCGGCGAGATCGGGTCCAGGAACTCGGTGCCCGTTGGTAGCCCTAGCTCAACGACGTCACGCAGGAAGCGGCGAGCAATGCGCAGACCGTGATTGATCGCGAATGAGTCGTCGAGGTGAGGGTCGTTGATCAGCCCCTTCCAGCCGATGGTCGTACGCGGTTTCTCGAAGTAGGTGCGCATCACGATCAGCAGGTCGTCGCTCAATCGGCGAGACTCTTCCAGGAGCCGCTCTGCGTACTCGATGCCGGCCTTGGGATCGTGGATTGAACAGGGACCCACGACGACGACCAGGCGCTTGTCTTTGCCCGTCAACACGTCGCTGACCGCCTTGCGGAAAGCGGTCACCTGGCTCAGGCCGCGCTCGCTGCACGGCAGCTCCTCCATCAAGATTGCCGGAGGAAGCAGCGGCCGCAGGCTTTGGATGCGGACGTCGTCAGTAGCGGTTTCCTTCATTTGGCGCGCTGGCTCTAGCTCAAATCCTGGCGCTTCGCCAGGCCGCACGTCGCGCGCGGGGCCAGCACGCGGCCCGTGCTCAGCGCACGCGACGAAGGTTGCTCCACGGAAACGGGACCGTACCGGGAGTCAGCAGCGATTCGGACTGAGGATCGATGTTGTACCAGGACTCATTCAGGCCCAGACGCAGCACGTGAAAGCTCTGCGCGGGATTCAAGGAACGTCCGAGCAGTGCCACCAGCTTGCCCTTCGAGTTCTTCGCGATGTCGAGCAGGATGACCACGTGGCTCGGTTTCTTGGAATGAATCAAGAAGTCGCCTGGCTGGATGTCCTCGGGTGCGACTGACTCGGTGTGCGAGATCAACGAGGTGCTGTTGGCCCAGGTGTAGACCTGATCCATGAACGCGCGCAGTTGCTGATGGCTCTTTTCTGCTGCTTTTGCGTTGCGGACCCAGGCAACGGCGGCCCCCGCCGCCTTCAAGCGGTCGCCAGCGAGCCAGCGCGAGAACGGCAGCTCCAGACCAGTTGCGCTCTTGTATTCAATGTCTTGATCCGTCGAGAATTTCCACTCGGCATTTAGCCGAAGCACCATATCGCTGCTCGTCTGCAGGTCGTTGGTTCCGACGTCGATCGCCACCACCGCGCCCAGGTACTGGTTGTCGCCTGCGACCAGCTCCTCGCCCTTGTAGCTCAGCACTGGCGTGCCGGGTGCAGTCAAGGGCAAGCCACGCAGCCACTCTCCGAAGGAACCAGGCTTCACCGGCAAGCGTTCGTAGCTAGGCGGTGGCGGAAAGCGCTGGTTCAGCGTCGTCACCGCCTTCGGATACTTGAGCGTGTCGTCTGCCAACCACGCGTAGCGCTTCGGATCCGGTGCGCTCGGCGCCTCAGCGGTCGCCGCCGGGGCGACGCTGGCCGACGGGGGGGCCGAGCTTGGAGGCGCTTCAGCGCTCGGCGTCGCGGACTCCGTGAGTTCTGCGCTCGCCTTCGCGCTGGGCGTGGGGTCTGGGTCAGGCTGCGGCTTGTGACACGCCGCTACCCCCAGGGCGCACAACACCGCGATCCATTGGCGACCGATCCCTTCCACGCCGGCGCATTGTGGCCCACTCGGGCTTCCGGATAAAAGTTGTTAGGGATTTGGCCACGGGAAAGCGCGCTGGCTCGCCGGCCGAAGCGGCTACTCGGTGCGCAAAATCACGTGAAAACCGTACTCGGTCTCCACCACGTCGCTGACCTGGCCAGGCTTGAGGGCGAACGCGGCATCGCTGAATTGCTTGACCATCACGCCGCGCGGGAAGGCGCCTAGGCTGCCACCCCGTTCCCCAGCACCTGGTTCGTCGGAGTACTCGGCTGCGAGTGCCGCGAAGTCTTCCCCTGCCACGGCGCGCTGACGCGCTTCCTCGGCGCGCTCGAGAGCCTCTTCCTTGCTCCGCACGATGCTGCTGGGCGCGCTCTTCGAGCCTCGATACATCACCAGGATGTGGCTGGCGGTGATCTCCTCGGGTTCGCCGGGTTTGCCTTGCTCTTCGGGCTCCGGGAACTTCGGCTCGTAGAACGCTCCGGCGTGGGCCGGGGGATCGGCGGGTCCTTCGTGGGTTGAAATCACGCAGGCGGGGGCGGCCAGACACAGACCAAGCAAGCTCAAGCAGCGCTTCAGGGAAGCCATCGCGGCGGAGCCTAGGTCATGGGCTCCGTCCGAGCCACCGCAGAGTGCATCAATTACAGCACTTGGCTGAGCTTCCAGGCCACGAAGCCGCACCAAGCGCCGCAGAGGACGAGCGCGAGGGCGCTGCTGAAGGGAGAGCGACGGAAGTGCAACCCAGCGGGAACGATGCTCGCGCAGGCGAGGGCCGCGGAGGTCAGCAGCGCGGCGCGGCTCGCGCGACCCCCGAGCTGCGTCTCAGCGAGCGCGAAGGCTCCGAGGGCAGCCCAGGCGGAGAGCGCGAGCACGGGGGCCATCAAGCGCGGCCGAGGACTCGGTGGGATGAACGTGAGTGGTTGGACCGAACTGGGTGGCAGGGTCTCCATGACGCCTCCAGGAACGGCGCTTGGGCGCGATGCTTGAACTCAAAGCGCCGCGAGCACGATCAGCGAGAGTAGTCCGAAGAACAACACCAGGAAGATGACTCCCAAGATGATGTACAGCCGAAGGTAGGTCCGCGGTGTCCGTCCCCACACGTAGCGCGGGTCCTGACCGTGGACGATGGCCCGGTAGAGTTGACCGCGGAAACGGTACGCCAGCACGTACGCCGGCAGCGCGTAGCGATCGGTGCTCAGGCTGCTGAGCAACGCGGAGACCTGGATCTTGCGTTTGCTGCTGCCAGGGATCGCGGTCTGATTGAGCTGCGCGGCTGCCGCACGGTGGATGCTCTCCACCACGTGGCTGCGAGCGACGGAGCGCTGCACGTCGAAGCGCTCGATCGGTGTATGGGGCGGACCGTGAGCCGCTTGCTCGCGACTGCGAGTGTCGTAGCCAGGCGTCAGATAGCTGGCTTCGTCATAGGTGAGCCCGCGCGTTGCCGGAATGAGCAACGAGCGAAACTGCATCTCGCCGGACCCCGCGTGAGGCGCCCAGTACGCCTTCTTTGAGCCAGCGTTCGAGTCCGCCGTCCAGGTCACGAGGGCGTTTGCGTTGCACACCCACGCCACCCACCACAGCGGCGCGAGCGAACTCAGCGTTGCCTCACTCGCTAGCTCGGTCGGCGTGAAGAAGCCGCGCTGAGCGTCGAGCCACTGCCTGAGCAGCTGACTTGCCTGCTCCGGACCGATGCGAAACGGCAGATACCACTGGGGCTCCTCCAAGGGATCTTCAGGCCGCTCGATGTGCATCACGGAGCCGCAGAAGTGGCAGCGTGGCGCTTGGTGCGCGATCGTGTAGCTCACGGCGGCGCCACAGTCGTTGCAGCGCAACACTTCAGCAAAGGCACGGCTCTCCGGCGGATGGTCTTGCTCCGGTGCTGCCTGACTGCAGATCGGGCAGCGCAGATCCTGAGGCTCCAGCGGGCTCTGGCAGCGATCGCACGGGATACTCATGACAGCAGCATCCCCACGGCAATGAGCAACAAGAACAAACCGGCCACGACACCCAGGCCGAGTGCGATGACGAGCACGACGCGTCCCCAGGCAAGGGGAGCAGGCCCGTAAATGCGGCCGGTTTGACCGTTGATGAGCAAGCGCACCGGAGGCACGCCCGGCGCGACGCGCACGGGCAACACCCACAGCGGCAGGAGCAACAGGTCCAGTGACTCGTAGGAAAGCTGAGTGTTGAACTGCAACCCGCGGTGGGTGTCCCCAGGCATGAAGCGCCGCAGGTAGAAGTCGACGTGTTGCATCGCCTCCGCGCGCGCTGCTTGCCACACCGCCGCAGGAGTCTGACTGGGCTCTTCAGCGGGCCAGCCGCTGATCAGCGCCGCCGTGTAGCGGTGGAGCGCGCGCATGTCGTAGGGCTCGATGCGCTCGAGCTCCAAGTTCGGGATCCCCCGCGAGGCGCTCACCACGATGTCGCGCACGAAGGTGGCGTGTTCTCCTGCCAGAGGTCGCCACTCGGTGTGGGTACGGCGGTTGTCGCCGCTGCCGGTGGTGTAGGTCTCGCCTATTTCCACGCGGTAACCTGAGCGCGCCACTGCGGAGTACAAGAACGCGGGCGCGTACACCGCGTGCAGATCGCCCAGGGGAGCCTTGCGGATCTCCTTACCCCTAAACCAGCCAAGGCCGCGTTGCCAAGCGCGGGCGCGTTCCAGCGCGACCTCGGGAGGCAACACGAACGCGAGCGCAAAGCGCGGCCGCACACGCGTCGGGTCCGAAGCGCTCTCCACGACGTTGGGAGAGCGGCAGTAGAAACAGGTTGCCGTGCGCTGCGCTGCGACCAAGCGCAGCAACGCGCCGCACTCCTGGCACTTCAGCTCCAGAGCACTGTTCTGCTGATACGCCGCCTGCACTAGCCTCGCAGAATGGCGCACAACCGCGCCGCGCGGCAATCCCGAGCCTCGCGGAGCTTTTTTTGGGGGGGAGGCTGCCGGGCTCGCTCTCAGGGTCGCCCTGACCGGGACCGCGTGCGGCGCAGCGAGCGCCGTCAGGCCACCTTCGTGAGCGCGTCCTCGAACAGGTACACCAGCTGGAGCACGCCAGCGAGCAGCCCGAGCGCGGCGCCAGCGACGATCAGCTTCCACTCATCCTGCTGAAAAGCCGGGCGCAAGACGCCCTCGAAGCTCTTTGGGTCGAGCTGTTTCATGCGCTCCATCAGCTCTCCACGGATGTCGATCGCACGCCCGGCGAAGGTGTGAAGGAAACCTCCTGGCTTCGGCAACTCCTCAGTGACGCGAGACTGGATCTGAGTGCGTAGCGCCTCGCGTTCGGTGTCCGGCAGCAGCATCGCGGCCATCGGATGACTCGCGTAGCGATCGAACAAGGCGTCCAGCTGACGATTCACGATGCCAGTCACGAAGTCGCCCTTGGTGGAGCTCTGGATGGTCTCCACGATGTTGTCGGGGTTCAGGAGCTTTGCGCTCACGAGCTCGGCGAAGCGCTCAGCGACCTCGTGCTGCCGTTTGTGAAAGAGTCCCTGAAGCACGAAGGGACCAATGCGCTTCGGCTCCGCTGGCTCGAAGATCAGCTTGAGCGCGAGCCAGTTGGTTGCGTATCCGACGAAGAACCCAGCAAGGGGCAGGATCCACCAAGCCGGATAGACCAACCACACCGCGAGTTGAATCAACCCGAACAGGAACCCAAAGTACGCGCCAGAGCGTTCGATGAACTTGAACTCTTTGGCACCGACTTCGAGGAACAGCTGGGTAACCAGAGTCTTGTCCTCGAGGATCGCCTTGGTGACGACCTCTTCCAGGTCCACCACCTGATTGATGTTCTGCTTCAGATCTTGGAGTACCAGTGCGAGGGTGGCTCGCACTTCCCCGCGGATCATCTCCCGGACCTGCTCCTGAACCTCGGGGGCCAGGTTGTCCCACATCATGGGGGCCCGACGCTTCACCTCGGTCTCCACCTCGCAGGTGATCTGCTCGACGACGGGCTTGAGCTCGCCAGTGAAGCTCTCTGGGCTGAAGTTCTCAAAGAGCTCCTCGAGACGCATCAGCTTGGTGGTGATGAGTCGTGTCGAAAACTTCCCGAGCTTCTGAGCGTTCGCGGGTACCAAGCCTTGCCACCCCAAGAGCGGTCTGACCCCGACGAACTCCGTGGGATAGAACATCATCTTCACGGCCAGGACGTTGGTGAACCAGCCAACAAACGCGCTGATCGGAGGGATCAGCAGGACCAAGTAGTCGTGGGAGATGGCATCCAGGAGCGCTTGCATTTTGGGGATCCTCGGCGAACTAGCCTCCACTCAGGCGGTCGCAAGGGTATGGCTTGTTGAACGCGAGTCAATAGATTATGACTCATGCCATGGAGCGAAGTGGCCGGGCGTAAGCGCAACCGACTTCAGGTCGACGAGCGCCGCGAGCAGCTGCTCGAGCTGGGGATCCGGCTGTTCAGCGACCGCAGCTACGAGGAGATCCCGATCGGTGAGATTGCCGAGGCTGCTGGGATCTCGAAGGGGCTCCTCTACCACTACTTCCCAAGCAAGCGGGACTTCTACGTGGAGGCCGTCCGCCACGCAGCGGGTCAGATGCTCACGAGCATCGAGCAAGCCACTCAGGGACCCGACCGCGGTGAAGTCGAAGGGCTGCGTCGCGGCCTGGACGCCTATCTCGACTACGTGGAAGATCACGCCGTTGCCTACTCCACGCTGATGAAGAGCGGCGCGGCGGATCCCGACGTTGCGCTGGTCGTGGAACAAGCGCGCGGCGCCTTCGTGTTGCAGATCAGCGAGGGGGCGGGACTCTTGGCTCCATCGCCCACCGTGCGAGTCGCGCTGCGGGGCTGGATCGGCTTCGTGGAAGCGGCGAGCCTGGAGTGGCTCGAGACGCGTGCGGTCGCTCGGACGGCGCTCCGCGAAGTCATGGTCGCGGCGCTGATGGGTGCCGCCCAGGCTGCCGCGATTGACTTGAACGATGGGGGGACGGCTGACCTCACCCCCAAACCTAGGAAGAGCGCACGAGGCCGCAGCTAGGGGAGCTGTCGCGCATACAAGGAGGAATCATGAAAATTCCGCACGGAACTATCGCGGTGATCACGGGAGCTGGATCCGGACTGGGGCGGGCGTTTGCTTATGAGCTCGCGAAGGGCGAGGCGAGCTTGATCCTGAGCGACATCGATCAGGGGGGCCTCGATCAGACCCTGGCCGAAGCTCGGCGCCTCGGAGCCAAGAAGGCCGTGGGTCTCCACGCCGACGTGACCAAGCTCGAGGACTGGCAGCGTCTAGCGGAGGCGGCGGCTCCAGTGGGGCCGGTGAACCTGCTCATCAACAACGCGGGGGTCGGCGTTGGGGGCCAGCTACTGGATGTCTCCCTCGAGGACCTCGAGTTCGTGATGAACATCAACCTCTGGGGTGTGCTCCACGGTTGCCGCACGTTCGGTCCCGCGATGCGCGACCGCGGTGCGGGCTACATCATCAACATCGCGAGCGCTGCGGGGCTCCTGAACCCGCCTGGGCTCGGTCCGTACAACATCACCAAGAGCGGTGTGGTCTCTCTCAGCGAGACGCTGCACGCCGAGCTGAAAGCCTTTGGAGTGAACGTCACCGCCGTGTGTCCGACGTTCTTCAAGACGGCCATCTTGGACAACGGTCGCGGCACGAATGACGAACAAAAAGCCTTCGTCGAGAAATTGATGAAGCGCTCCCGGGTGCAGGCCCCAGACGTCGCGCGGCACGCGTTGAAGAGCGTCTTTTCCGGCAATCCGCACTCAGTGCCGATGCTGGATGCGAAGGGCTTCTGGGCGCTCAAGCGGACGTTCCCCCGCGGATACGCGGCTCTGGCGTCCCGCATGGCCAAGCTCTCACGGTGATGTTGAAGAGCCAGCTGCAGAGTCGCGCCGTGGAGGGCCTCGTACGCGTTGGGCCGGGCCTGCTCGAACTCAGGCGTTGGTTGCCAGGGCGCCGCGGGACCGCGCTCTTCTGTGATCCGCTCGACGCGCACTCGTGGCTGCTTGCCGCGGCGTTGTGGCGAGAGCGGGCGGCGCTCCCGCCAGACTTCGAGCTGCACTGGGTGCAGGCGCCTGAGCGGGCGCTGGACCCAGAGCCTGAGCTACGGGTACGACACGCGAGCCGGGACGTGCGGCTCTTGGCCGACACCTATGAGCTGGGGCTCGAGGGAGGGCTCCGGGAGCTCTCGCCGGAGGCTGCTCTGGCAGCCGCCGCCAGCAGCCTGAGCGGGGCTTCGGGGAGGGCACGGCTCGAAGCCGTTGCCAAGCTCGCCTCAGAGGTTTTCGTCGCGGACGAGCCGCCCGTTGGCCTCGACTACTCGCTGGCCAGCGAACGCTTGCGTGCGGAAATGACCCAGGGGTCGGCTGTGTTGCGCAGGCTGGGCCACTATCAGGGAGCGATGCTCTACCATCGGGGTGCGTGGTTCTGGGGTGTGGACAGGCTCCCCTTGTGGCTTGCTGAGGTTTCGGGGGACGGGACGTTGGGAGACAGGAGTTCGGGAGACGGGGCTCGGGTGTTCCGAGCGCGCCCCACGACGGGCGCGGCGCGAGCTGCGTCCGAGGGGGCCCGTCGCCTCTCGCTCTACTTCTCGTTTCGCAGCCCGTATTCGTACCTCGCGCTCGAGCGGGCGGCAGCGCTCGCTGAGCGCAATGGGGTGGAACTCGAGCTCCGCCCAGTGCTGCCAATGGTGATGCGGGGACTCGCCGTTCCACCGCTCAAGAAGTTCTACTTGCTGTTCGACGCTGCGCGGGAAGCGAAGCGGCTAGGGATCCCGTTTGGTCGCATCTGCGATCCGGTTGGGCGCGGCGCGGAGCGCTGTCTGGCGGCATTCAGCGCCACCAGCGGGGCACAGGGCGTGGCGTTTGCGTCCCGAGCGATGCGAGCGATCTGGAGTGAAGGCGTGGACGTTGCGAGCGACCCAGGTCTGCGCGACGTGTGCGAAGCCGTGGGGCTCGCCTGGACTCGCGTTCAGGCGGCCATCGCGGATGAGCGCTGGCGAGCGCTGGCTGCGGTGAACCGAGAGCAACTAACCGCGCTCGGATTGTGGGGCGTTCCGAGCTTCGAGTTCCGAGGGCAGGTGGTATGGGGGCAGGATCGGCTACGCCTGCTCGAGCGCTTGATGCAGCTGCGTTGAGCGGCGGACGCTTCGCGCTTCGCTGCCACTTTGCGCTTCGCGCTTCGCTGCCACTTTGCGCTTCGCTGCCGCGACGCGTCGCGCCGACGAGAGCTGTGGCGTCAATCCATGCCGCCACCCAACCGGGCGGTGATTAGACAACGTTTACCTGGTTGCGGCGCGAGCACATCCCATCCAGTGACATGACCCTCACGCGCTTCGCGTGTACGGCCAGCGGAGGCGCGCTCATACAAGCGCGCGCTCGACGTGGATGCCGCGCGAGCAGCCTCAAACGACACGCACGCTCGTGCTCGGGTCTGGTAGCGTTGTGGTTCATCAACGAGGGGGGATCGTGGGAAGCATGGCGGATGACAGCAGCGGGCCTGCCAACAGCGTGCCGCCGGGTGGCGGCTCGGCCCCGAGTGCCCCGCCCGGTCGACGCTCGTCGCTCCGT
>JBFXBK010000312.1:0-11043 GCA_050183255.1 Polyangiaceae bacterium
CTCGAGCAGCCCCTTGGTGTCGTTCGTAAACCTTGCCACGCGGAAAGGATGCGAGGTGGACTCAGGGACGCCGCCGTCGGGCGAGAAGAGGAACATCGCCTCGCCCTTCACCTTCTTCGCGACCAGCAGCACCATCGTGGCGCTCTCGTTCGGCACAGTGACCGGGTTCGGGATGGCGTAGCGCGTGGTCCCTGTATCGACCGCGACTGCTGCCAGGGCGCTGACGTTGCGCGGAGCGCTCAACCCAGCGTGTTGGGCCTCTTCGAGCGCGATGCGCCGGCGCTCAGCGACAGAGACCTTGGCTTTGTCCTTCTTCAATGGCGCAGATGCCGAGGTTGGCTTCGGCGATGGCGCGCGGGCAGCGCGTCCCCCGCCTCCTGCACCCGTGCCGCGCGTGCCGATGCCATCCGCTGCGGCGGTGACGTCCTCGTCGAACTCATAGCCGTAGCCTTCGGCTGCCTTTTCCTCCATCGGCGCTGGCTCGTCTGCCGGCGGCGGGGGCGCCTCGGCGGAGAGTGTCGTGAGCCCTTCCGGGACTGCGGCGATCACCTCTCCCTGGTCGGTCACCACGGGGCGTGCTGGAATCACGGGATCGCCAAGCGTCGACTCGAACGCCAGTGGCGCCCCAGCGACCAACACCAGCTTCACCTGGGACCAGTCTTCTCCCGACAGGTTCTGGACGATGCCCCACGCCTGAAGGTCGGCGCTGCCGTCTTCCTGGACCACGAGGCGGTAACTGGGGCGCCAAACCGGCGTCTCCGACACGTAGCCTATGGCGAGGGTGTGCCTTTGCCCGTCCAGGTGCAGCACGACGTCCTTCAGATCCTTGGCCGTCTTGGACGGCTCGGGCTCCGGTGGCAGTGGCTTCAGCATCGAATAGAGCCGCGGGTCGCCCGGCGGTGGCTCTTCTTCACCTTCGATCTCGAGGGGGAATGAGGCGGAACGCACCGAGCTACCACCGTGCTCCACAATGGCCAGCGTCGCGAGGAAGTCTCCGACCATGCGCTGCTTCATCTTGAAGCGCACTTCGTCGCTCTCAACCTCCCCAGCGCGCTCGAAATAGCCGACGCCGTTGCGGTAGACCACGACCCGGGAGAGCGGGAGCTGATCCGTCGTGACGTTGGCGGTCGCTGCGCATCCGCTGCTCCCGAATGCGCTCATGCCCAGTGCAAGCGCCAGCAAACTGCTGCGCCAGGTTGCGCTGAGCGCCATCCGCGCCGCTCCTCGGCGTTGAATCAAAGCCATGTTGAGTATGTCCTCCTCTTGGAGTGTCCGTGTCCGAAGCACTGGGGTCGCGCACGCGACCCAGCAGCACTGCGACGTTTGAAGTCGGTGGAGGAGTCTACAGACAGGTGAGAAGAGTGAACACACGCTGCGACAGGCCGACGCCAAACAGCGCCTCGGTCGGTGCTCCTCTCCCCCAAGCCCGGGCTGAGCGGGCAACTGCCCAGTTCCGCACAAATCTGCGCTGCACGAAGCAGATCCGGCTATCCTGAGGCCACTGTGAGTCGTCCCGCGCCGCCGCCCAAACCCCCGCCGAAGCCAACGCGCCAGAGCAACGAAGCCTCAGGCGCCTACCAGATGCCTCCAGACTCGGCGCCTGGTCCGCTCAGCGCCTCCGCCAAGGAGCAGCTCACGTTGCAGGCACTCGGCCTGCGCAACGAGCAGGTTCAAGCGCGGATCATTCACTACAAGGGCGATCTAGAAACGAGCCCTGAACTCGATGCCGTCACGGCCCAGGTCGTCGCGCAGCTCAAGGCGATGCAGGCGGTGGTGGAGAGCGACCCCACCGAGCGCGAGTCGCCTGACAACATCGAGGCCGAGCAGATCGAGCTGCTCTCCCGGCTGCTACAGCGCGTGTTCACGAAAGACGAGCAGAGCAGCCTAGTCACCCAGAACCTCAACACGATTGGTCGACGGGTCGCGAAGTTGTTCTTCGAGAGTGAGCTTCACGAGAAGACCCGCGGTGACAAGGAAAAGACCATCTACCACGCTGAGCAGGGCATCTACTACGTGCTCTCCCGCTACAAGAATCGCATCCACGCGGAGCTCGAAGGCTTCGACTACGTCGACGACGACATCAAGCAGCTGACGTTCGATCTGTTGAGCAAGATGGAGCGCGACCTCCAGGTCGGCTTCTTGTCGCGCCGCTCACCGGAAATGAAGCGCGTGATGGGCGACTACACGGCGGTCCTGATCGATTTCTTCCGCGAACACTTGCCACCGCGCGTCGATCAGATGGCCAAGGTCACGATACGCGCGGCAGAGACGGCTCTGCAGACCAACAGCGTCACCTACAAGGTGCACGCGGACCGCTTTCCCTATTTCCGTGCGGAGTGGGAGCGGCTTTTCGTGCAGCAGATGGTCAACTTTTGCGGCGACGCGCTGATGGCGCGCCTTGAAAAGACGGACGGCGAGATCCGCGACGAAACAGTCAAGTTCCTCACGGAACCTCACGTCTTTCGCGAGACCTGCGAAGTGATCTGCGACGCGCTGTATGACTTCCTGTGCCTCGAAGGCTTCCACGACCTGCCCGTCGACTGGCGAGTGAAGCTCGGACGCGCCTAGCAACTAGCCATCACTGTGGAACGTCGTCGCCTGCTCGCGTTGGTCGCCGGTGCGGTCGGCATCGGTCTGATCTGCTACGCGTTCCTCACAGACGAGTCCGAGGAGGAGCGCGTGCGCGGCGTGCTCAGCCGTTTCGGGCGGGCGGTGTCGGTCGAGGCGGATCAGACGAACCCGCTAGTCCGCCTCGCCTTCGTGAACGGCGAGTTCAAGGAGACCGTCGAAGCCGACGTTCACATCAGCATCCCCGAGCTGACGAACTTGAAGCACGGCCGTCAGAACCTCGCAGAGGTCGCCGTGCAGAGCGGCCAGGTATTCCGTACGGCAACGGTTGAGTTCTCGAACTGCGACGTCCAGGTGGGCAACGTCGGCGCGAAGGCGGACTGCGTCGGCCACCTGACGGGCACGGAACGCAGCGGGCAGGTGCGCAAGGACGAGCGCACGGTGCACTTCGAGCTACGCCAGCATGACGGCGCGTGGCTGATTCAGAGCATCATCGTCAGCGAAGCCGCCAGCAACTAAGCTAAGCGGAACGAGCGGCTAGAACTTGTCGTCTTCGTCACCGAGCTCGGAGGTGTACGAGACGATGGCCGCGTTGCCACCCACCGCGCTCAGCGGGTTCCAGGGCGGGCTGACCGATCCGATGCGGTTCGAGTTGTCGATCACGACGTAGTAGTGCCCTTGGGGCAGCTTGAACTTCTGGCGGAACTCCTGGTTCGGCTGCAGCACGAAGCTCGCCAAGGGAGTCTGGGCTGGCGGCGCCTCGGCGCCGCGCTGCATGCCGTCGCGCCACAGGTCTCCGACTCCGCGCGGATAGATCATCACGTCGACGGGCTGCCCCGTGAGCTTCATGCGCAAGAACAGCGCTTGATCGGAGTCCGCCACCTCGAAGGGGCCGAGAAAATCCACCTGGTTGTTGCGGATCTCCGTGGTCTCGTTCGCGAACACGTAGCGGTCGCCGTCGGAGGTGTCGAAGGGCTTCTTTGGACGCGCGGGGGGCTGGAGGATCCCCAGCGAGAATTCGTCGCCTTCGTCCGTGTGGACGACGGTGAAGCCGTTCGAGAGCTGGCTCTGCACGACTTGACTGCCGAAGGTGCTCGCCAGGTAGCCGACGGGCGTCTTGTTTGCGATGTCGACGAACTTGTTCTCGATGGCGCCGACCTGAAAGGTGGGACCGTACGCGATGCGATTCGTGCGCGCCCAGACGTAGACCGCGTCTTCCGCCATGTAGAAGTCCGGTCGGTACTCCACGGCGGCCTCCACGCTGAAGCCGATTCGGCCGGCCACGGGAGTCCAGGCGTAGCCAGTACCGCCAAAGCGAATCGTCAGCGTCTTGTTTTGGTCGTCGACCTGGTAGCTGCAGCTGGACGGGAAGAAGCGCCCGATGACGTTGCCGTCGGGAGACAACTTGAGGGACGCACCGCGCTTCAGCATCTCCGGGCACATTTGGTTGGCGCCGAAGTTGGAGAACAGCCACCAGCGCAGGTTCGGGCTGGCGTTCACCGTGTTGCGCACGCAGGGACAACCCACCCCCAGCAGCATCGGCAGGCAAAGCAACGTGATGCGCCAGTACAGGCTCAGCCAGCGCCGCACGCCGCTCTCCCTCGGTGCCTCCAGCGAGTTCACTTCGTCTTGGACGCAGCTCCCCATGATTCCTTACTCACCAATGCGATTGCCGACCTGTTGCGAGTGTCCCCCGGCGCGACCCTCGCGCCCAGACTTTCGCACGAAACCATGCGAGTTCGTTGGTGTATTTTGGCGCGAAGCGGTCGCTGAACGGCGCCGTTCAATGGAGGGCGCGGCGCACTACTTCAGCCAGCGCATCGAGAAACGCGCCGTCGGTGTTGTGCGCGGGCACCCTGAGCAGCTCGAGACCTAGGTCCTTCGCCCAGCCACGGGCCTCGATGTCTAGATCGAAGAGCGTCTCGACATGATCCGCCACGAAGCCAACCGGCGCGATGGCGACCTGCCCCGTCGAGTTGTGCTCCGCGGCCGTTCGCAACACATCCTCCAGGGCTGGACCGAGCCACTCCCCTCCACTCGCCCCCTGGCTCTGGTACGCGAGGAGCGTGGTCCGGTCGAGCCGTTCGCCAATCGCGCCAGCGCTCGCGCTGAACAGATCGGCGTACGGATCTCCACTGCGCAGCACCATCAGCGGCAGGCTATGGGCAGTCAGGATCAAGGGTGTATCCGTGTGGCAATTGAGGTCAGCTAGGGATCGCGCGACCAGCGCTGAGGTCGCGGCAACGAACGAGGGATCCTCTCCGTAGGGCTCCACCGCGACGAGCTCCGGAACGTGTCGTCCCTGCTCGGCAAGCGTGGCCAGTGCATCACGGATCACGGCGCTGTAGATGTGGACGCTGAAGGGCGCCATCGGCAGCACGAGCAGCCGCCGGTACCCCGAGAGCTCGCCAATCACCTCGTCCAGTGTGGGAGACCAGAAGCGCATCACCACGCGACACGGCAGCCCCAGCCGGTCGCTGAGCCCCTGCGCCTGCTCTTCGGTGATGCGCAACAGCGGTGATCCGCCGATCGCCGAGTAGCGGTGCCGCATCTCGCTCACCAGCTCTTCGGGCGCTGGCCGGCCTCGGCGAATGCGCTTCAAGAACTCCGGGAGTTGGTCGAGGTCGCTCACCGTGCCGTGGCCCACCAGCAGCACCAACGTGTCATCCGCCATGCCCCGCTTAGTAACGCCACGGCGCAGGAGTCGCAATCGCCGGAAGGATCCCGTGAGGCTCGACGTCGGATCGCGCATTGAGTATCCACAGCTCATGGCGCTGATTCATTTGCAGGACAAAGTGGCGATCGTTAGCGGAGCGTCGCGGGGCATTGGCGAGGCCATCGCGCTCGCGTTCGCCGAGGCGGGCGCCAAGGTCGTGGTTTCCAGCCGCAAGCAGGAGGGTGTCGACCAAGTCGCAGCCAAGATCAAGGAAGCTGGGGGTGAGGTGCTCGCCGTGGCGGCTCACATTGGCCACGTCGACCAGTGTCAGGCGCTGCTCGATCGAACCATTTCCAAGTGGCAACGCGTCGACGTCGTCGTCAACTGCGCCGGCACGAACCCCTACTTTGGGCCGATGCTGACGATCGATGAGGGCGCCTACCAGAAGACCTTCGACATCAACCTGCGCGGGGCGTTCGAGCTCTCCCGTCGGGCGACGCAGACGATCATCGACCGCAAGGGCACGGGTTCGATCATCAATATCGCGAGTGTCGCGGGTATGCGCGCGTCGCCCCTGCAAGGCGTGTACGGCATGACCAAGGCCGCGATGATCGCCATGACCCGCAGCATGGCCATGGAGTTCGGCTCGAGCGGCGTGCGCGTCAACAGCATCAGCCCCGGGCTGATCGACACGCGACTCGCAGCCGCAATCGTCCAGAGCGACACAGCGCGCGAAATGGTGACGACCCGTGCCGCCCTGGGTCGCATCGGCGTGCCCGAAGAGCTCGCCGGCGCCGCGCTATTCTTGGCCAGCGATGCGGCGAGCTACGTCACGGGTCACAACCTCGTAGTCGATGGCGGCCTGACGATCGTTTGATGATCTACCCCATGTACGGGTAGCGCCAGTCCGTGGGAGGCGACAACGTCTCCTTCACGGTGCGGGGGCTGACCCAGCGGGCAAGATTCTGCGCGCTGCCGGCCTTGTCGTTGGTGCCAGACAGCCGCGAGCCGCCAAACGGTTGCTGGCCGACGACCGCCCCGGTTGGCTTGTCGTTGATGTAAAAATTCCCCGCGGCAAAGCGGAGTTTCTGGGCCATGTCCACCACCGCGTGGCGATCACGGGCAAATACGGCTCCAGTCAGAGCGTAGCCGCTGGTGGTGTCCACCAGGTCGAGCGCCTCTTCGAGCCGCGCGTCCTCGTAGACGAAGAGCGTGGCCACCGGGCCAAAGATCTCCTCCTGCATCAAGCGGTGCTTCGGGTCGTCGACCTCGAAGAGCGTCGGCTCGATGAAGTAGCCCACCTCGCGGTTGCCGCCCCCGCCGGCGACGCAGCGCACCCTGGGGTCGCTCAGACCGAGCTCTTGGTACTTGGAGATCTTGTCGAAGCTCTGGGCGCTGATCACTGCGCCCATGAAGTTCGAGAAGTCTGCCGGATCACCGACCTTTAGCTCGGCGATCGTTTCCTCAAGGATCTTTTTGAGCTCCGGCCACAGGCTCTGGGGCACGTACACGCGTGACGCCGCGGAGCACTTCTGCCCCTGGAACTCGTAACCGCCTCGCACGATGGCGACGGCCAGCTGCCGCACGTCGGCGCTCGGGTGAGCGAAGATGAAGTCCTTGCCGCCGGTTTCTCCGACGATCCGCGGGTAGCTCCGGTACTTCGGCAGGTTGTTCGCGATCTGCGCCCACAGCGACTGAAAGACGCCGGTCGAGCCGGTGTAGTGCAGCCCCGCGAAATCGGGCGAGTCGAGTAGCTGCGAGGTGATCGCCACCGGGTCGCCGTTCACCAGGTTGATGACTCCGGGCGGCAGGCCCGCCTCGTTGAAGAGCTGCATCACACGCTGCGCCGAGAGCATGGCGTTAGGTGAAGGCTTCCAGATCACCGTGTTTCCCATCAACGCGGGGGCGCTGGGGAGGTTGCCGGCGATGGCCGTGAAGTTGAACGGGGTGATGGCGTAGACGAAGCCGTCCAGGGGGCGCTGCTCCAGGCGGTTCCAGATCCCCGGGGAAGAGCTCGGTTGATCCTCCGCGAGTTTGTCGGCGTAGTGCGCGTTGAAGCGCAGGAAATCGATCAGCTCACACGCCGCATCGATCTCCGCTTGATGCGGCGTCTTGCTTTGACCGAGCAAGGTGGCTCCGTTCAGCTTCTGCCGCCAGGGTCCCGCGAGCAGCTCCGCGGCGCGTAGAAACACGGCGGCCCGATCCGCTTGAGAAAGCGCCGCCCAAGGGCCTTTCGCTTGCTTCGCGGCTTCAATGGCTTTGGCGACTTCAGCCGTGCCTGCGAGGCTCGCGCTGCCGAGCTGGCGCGCGTGAGCCTGAGGTGAGCTAAACGACTGCTGCTGGTTCGTGCAGATCGCCTCTCCCCCAATCCAAAGCGGGAGGGACTCCGCTTGATACGCGTCGAGCTCCGCGCACAGTGCGGCACGCTCCGGGCTACCAGGTGCGTAGCTCAGGACAGGTTCGTTGTGGGGCACGGGCGCCTGAATCATGCTGCAGATCCTCCAACGCGGGGTGCTGTATGTTCCCGCTGCCCGAGGCTACACCCCGACTGCCCTCTGATGCCACCCAGCTCACGAGCCAGCGTGTGCCTACGCGTCGGCGGGGCGGGTTTTGGGGGCGAGGCGCGCCGCAGCGCACCGCGCAGCTCAGTCTCGGCTGAGGATGTAGGAGATCTTGGTCTCGACTTCGATCTCGCCCAGATCCAGCTCCAACATGCGCTGGCGCACCTCGTCACCGCGATAGCCATAAGCGGCGCCGCGCACGTCTCCAATCGCGTCCACGGCGCCGTCGGGACGTCCGAGCTGAAAACGCCGCTGATCCGGGCCATCCTGGAGCACGCCTTGCACCTCGGTGTACTGGCTGTAGGCATAGCCGCCTCCGTGCGGCAACAGGTTCACGCTACGCAAACGCTCCAGCAGTCCATGGCGTTCTGCGCGTTCATACAGGCCAGTCGCCTCGAGAATGCGCGACTGGAAGCTGGGCTTCGGGCGCACCAAATAGGCAGGAAGGTCTGGGGCCAGGGTTAGCGGGAAGCGCTGACCGTTGTCCAGATCGCTCTGGCTGAAGTGGTAGCAGCCCAGGATCGCGTCGTTGATGGCCTCGAGTCCTTGGTGGGTGCGATTGCAGATCACCTTCAGAGAGCCCACCAGCTCTCGGGCCAAGAGTTCCCTGCGCCGCAAGCTGAACTCCTGACACCAGCTGTAGGTGCCGTACCAATCCTCGGCGGCTTGCCCCTGCAAGATGTGCAGGGCACCCCACGGCGTCTCTCGCCGTTCGAGCATTTCGGCGAGCCTCGGGCTCGCATCGAAGTAGATGCCAGGACCCTGAGGCGAGCTCTCGCGGAACTCGTGACCACTGGTGTGGATGATTACGTACTGCTGGGCGTCGGCCTCGGCGCCGTTGAAGGTCTGAACCACATCGCACACGTCCACGAAGTGGTTGCCTTCACCCAGATCGAAGTCGATGGTGTGCCCGTCGAGGGACGGCGGGTTCGCTTGCAGGCGTTTGGCGTTCGCCTCGAGCGCTTCGATGTCCACGGGCTTGTCCGGCGCGACGACGATCATCCCGCAGCAGTTGCTCTTGATGTCGAGCACGGCGAAGTCGCCGCTCCACTGAATGCGTCCGCCGTACCCAAAGCCTTGGCCCCAGCGCTTCGTGTTCCGCGTGACGGTGGCATCGGTCGCGCCGATGAAGGAAGCGTCGGGCGGCAGGCCCAGCTCGCGCTGAACGTGATGCATCTTGGCCAGGCCGAAGGCCATGTTTGCGGCACACAGCGCCTCCCCCACATCGCCAACTCCCGACATGAAACAATGCTCTTGTGCGCGCGCTAGGGCTTCCTCGGGGCTCGACTGCATGGACCGCACGCTAGTGGGTACACGGCTTCGTCGCAAACTCGCTACTCAGTCGCCTTTGAAATCTGGGCCCTGAGGTCTCAGCGCGGTGTGCAGCGCCCGTGTCGATCGTCAGCAAACCCACGGCCTGCTCCACCAGCTGCACGGGACGCCAAGTCCCACAGATCGCGCCAAAGTCTCCCGTGCGCGCCCACACCCGCTTACAGCATCCGTCCTGGAGCGCTGGTTCGAGTTCTGGGCCGCGTGCTGGTCTATGGGACGAGTAACACGCATCGTCCCGGCGTCCGAAGCCTGCGACCAGACATTCGTCTTCCGGTCGGGTTGCGCGAGCGGGGTCCCTCAGTAGTAATGTAGAGGACTGCATGCGCCTTCGACCGAATCCAGTGGAGGCCCTGAACACGCTTCCGCGGCTCGGGGACGCTGACGAGCGCCGAGCGAGCTGGCGCCAGGCCGTCGCCGCCCTCGGTCGCGCCCAGCGCATCGACGGTCCGCCGCCACTGGACGGCATCGAGGTGTCCGAGCTGGTTGCCGCTGCGCGAGTCGCTCTCGACCGCGGCTTGGCCGATGACCTCGACTGGATCGCCCCAAGCTCGCGCGCGGTGGCTTTGTATGAGCTGTCTGCCGCGTTGCCGCCGGGAAATGAGCGGCGGGAGTTTGGGCGGCGCGCATTTACCCACCTCTACGGCGGTACCGCGAGCACGTTTGCCGCCGTGGCGCACCGCATGGCGCTCGGCAACGCGAAGCCTCTCGACACCGCGACCCTGCGCGCCCGCGTGAGCCTCGTCACGGACCTTTCAATCGGCGCCTCCGTCAACTCGGATCCCTTGGCGTTCGCGCTGGTCGCCAGGCGGGAGCTGTTCGAGCGCTGGGTCGCCGAGCCCTCGACGGGCGCATTGCCCGCGCGGCGGCTGGCCGCGCGCTTGCTCGAGCGCGCCGCACGGGAAGCCGTGACCCGCAGTCATCAGGGTGACCCATTCCCGCGTCAGCTGTTGCGCAGCGCGGGGGTGCGTCCGGTCTTCGAGCGATTGCTCAACGATCGAGAGCCTCTGGTGTGGCGCCACGCGGCCGTGGCTCGAGGCTTGCTGTCCGGTGTCGAGCAGGAGATCCGCGAGGAAATCGAGCTGGCGCTCGATCCGGCGCTGACCCCCACTGAGTGGCGCCGCGCGGCGGTGAGCCTGGTGGCGTGCATGTCGAGCGACGCCGACACAGCCATGAAGCAGTGCCGCAGCTTGCTCAAGGGACCGATCGCGGAGCGCGACCCAGGCATCGCTGCCACCATGACCTGGGGCCTCCCGGTGGTCATCGAGACCGAGCCTGACGCGGCAGAGGATCTGCTCGACTGGCTCACCGCTACGCTGCGCTTGGACGTGGCCGAAGCGACCGTCGAGCTACTGCGTGACGTCGCGAACCCCGGCTTCGGCATGCGCGCCCAAGAAATCGTGCGCGACGTGCTGGACGATCAGATGCGCACGTCGGACCCTGTCACGGGGTATGTCGCGCACCGCGCCCTGAATGATCTATCCCAGGACGTGGAAAGCGAAGGCGGGCTGCTGCAGAGCGTGCGCCGCGCCTTGATCGCCTTCGAGACCCGCGGCGCGCGCATGGCGCACGAGCTTGCACTCGAAGCCGCGGCGCGCGCGAGCGCGGCGATGGACCGCATCATCCGGCTGTCAGCTGATGGCGAGGTCGTGGCTGAGACCTTTCCACCGCTGCTCACGCTGGATGCCGGTGCCCTCGAGCGCTCTCGCCTGAGCGATCTGCTGCTGCTCGGTAGGCGCCCAGGAGACACCGATGCATCGGTACCCGAGCTCGACCAGTTGTATGAGCGCCTCGGGCGCTGGCTGATCGAGGGCGAGCGGGCGAGTGAGCCCGACGGCGGCGATCGGGCTCAAGTCGTAGGCACGGGTCGACGCCTGCGCACGCTGCTTCACCTAGTGGACCTCGAGACGGCCGGCCGTGACACCGCTG
>JBFXBK010000313.1:0-10978 GCA_050183255.1 Polyangiaceae bacterium
CTTCCGATCTGACTCTTGGGGGACACACCGTTCTCGGAGCTGCGGGGGCGTTCGCAGTTGGGGCACGCGGTCGCGCCAGAAGGGAGGAAACCAGCGCAGTGTTCACAGCTCGTCAGCATGACGACTGAGCATAGCGACAAGCGTGCCCACGCGCCGAGCGACCCTAGAACCAGGCGGATTGCGCGGGCTTTCCTCCCGTAGAGCCCCGAGCCGCGCTCAACAGCATGACACGGCTGTCGTTGTCGCTAGTGACTCCGGGATACGCCGATCGCTAGAGTCTTGCCGTGCCCGAGCTTTACCAGAGCCCGCTCTTCTACCAGCGCCTGTTCAGTCAGCGTGGCCACGATGTGGGGTTCTATCGCTGGCTTGCGCAGGGCCAGCGCAGCGTGCTGGAGCTGGGAGCTGGAACGGGGCGCGTCAGCTTACCCCTACTGCAGGACGGCCTGCGCGTCAGCGCGGTGGAGCGCTCGCCGGAGATGCTTCAGCTGCTCGAAGCCCAGGCGCAGGGTTTGGGGGTGAGGGAGCGCCTGACGTCCCTGTGCGTCGACTTCCGAGACTTCGAGCTGGGTGAGCGATTTGACCTGGTGATTTGTCCCTTCAACGCGCTGGCGCACTTGCACAGCGACGTTGAGCTGCGGGGGACTTTGGCTCACGTTGAGCGGCACCTGGCGTCTCGGGGCGCGCTGGTGTGCGATGTACTTCGCCTCGAGGAGCACCACGCGGCGAGTACGACGCACCTCACCCCCTACTTCGAACACCCTGAGAGCGGCGTCCCTTGCCGTGTGTTGGAAACCCTCGAGTTCAACGCGGAAACGTCCAGGCTGAGCATTCAGCTCACCCTCACTGCGATGCGTGGACCAGAGCACGTAGAGGAGCACACCCTGGACTTGCGCTTCTGGAGCGCAGACGAGCTGGAGGGGGCGGCCCGCGCTGCGGGGCTCGAGCTGCGCAATCACGCGAGCTTGGGGGACAGCGACGCGTGGGTGATGCGCAAGGCGTGATGCGCGCAGAACGCCTGTGATACCCTGCGGGGCGATGCGGGGTAGCTATTCCAAGGCATTCTCTCGGGGTCTGGTCGGCTTGTGCTTGGCCGGTGTGCTGATCGCGCCGCTGCTCGCCTGCAAGGGCACTTCGAGCTCCGGCGGCACCGCGGTGACGCCGCCCATGGGCGCGACGGGCAAGCACTCCGGATCGTACACGATTAGTGCCGCGCGGAATCCCGGTGGCGGAGAGTACACTGGGGAAGTCGCCATCACCCAGAACGGGCAGATCTACTTGATGAACTGGACACTGGGATCCAGTAATGCCAAGCAAGTCGGCGTTGGAATCGAGGACGGCACGACCCTCGCCGTCGGCCTCTCGGACTCAGAGCCTTATGGCGTCGTCGTGTATCACGTCAATGGGGGTCAGCTCGATGGCACGTGGGGTCTGCCCAGCATGGCCAAGCTCGGCGCGGAGAGCCTGAAGGGGCCGGCAGGGCTGAATGGCAACTACCAGATCATCAAGGGGCAGAACCCTGATGGATCAATCTACAAGGGGACCGTGGACATTACTCCACGCGGAAAATTGTACGACGTGAAGTGGAACATTCCGGGTAACAGCTACTCCGGGGTCGGGCTGCTCTCCGGGAATGTCTTCGCGGTGGGATGGGGAACCGCGAAGAACGTGGGAGTGGTGTTGTACGTCGAGTCTGGTGGTAAGTTGGTTGGCCAGTGGGGCCAGCCGGGCGGCACCGATCTGGGCGCTGAGACGCTCACCAAGCGCTAGGATGCAAAAAAGGCCCGCCGTGCTCTCGCACAGCGGGCCCGCGTTGCCAGGCGCTTTGCTCTCAGAAGCGGAAGGCGTCTGCGCCGGCGTAGATCGCCGAGTCGTCCAGCTCATCGCAGATGCGGAGCAGCTGGTTGTACTTCGCGATGCGATCCGAGCGGCTCAGGCTACCGGTCTTGATTTGACCCGCGTTGGTCGCCACCGCGAGATCAGCGATGAAGGAGTCTTCCGTTTCACCGGAGCGATGGGAGATCACCGACGTGTAGCCCGCGTGGGAGGCCATGCGGATGGTGTCCAGCGTTTCCGTGAGGGTACCGATCTGATTCAGCTTGATCAGGATCGAGTTCGCGATGCCCTTCTGGATGCCGTCCTTCAGGCGCTTCGGGTTGGTGACGAAGAGGTCGTCACCGACGAGCTGCAGCTTCTTGCCGAGCTTCTCGGTCAGCGCCTTCCAGCCGTCCCAGTCGTTCTGGTCGAGGCCGTCCTCGATGCTGACGATCGGGTACTTGCTGGCGAGGTCAGCGTAGATCTCGATCATTTCCGCAGAGGTTTTCTCTCCCCCACCGAAGGCGTACTTGCCGTTCTTGAAGAACTCGCTGGAGGCGACGTCGAGGGCAATAGCCACGTCCTTGCCCGGCTTGTAGCCAGCGGCCTCGATGGCCTGAAGGATACGCTCGAGGGCCTGTGTGTTGTTCTCCAAGCGAGGAGCGAAGCCACCCTCGTCTCCGACTGCGGTGGTGAGTCCGTCCTTGGAGAGGTTCTTCTTTAGCGCGTGGAAAATCTCTGCGCCGGCGCGGAGCGCCTTGGGGAAGCTGGAGGCCCCGAGGGGCACCACCATGAACTCCTGGATCTCGAGCCCGTTGTCGGCGTGGGCGCCACCGTTGATGATGTTCATCATCGGCGTGGGCAGCACGCGAGCTTGAACACCACCGAGGTAGTGCCAGAGGGGCAGACCGAGCGTGTCAGCCGCTGCTCGCGCGGTCGCCATCGACACCGCGAGGATCGCGTTGGCGCCGAGCTTGCTCTTGTTCGGGGTGCCGTCGAGCTCCAGCAGGGTCTCGTCGACGCCGGTCTGGTCGAGGGCGCTCATGCCCTCCAGCGCCGGTCCGAGCACCTTGTTCACGTTCTTGACCGCCTGCTTCACCCCTTTGCCGAGGTAGCGGTCCTTGTCGTCGTCCCTGAGCTCGACGGCTTCGTGCTCACCCGTGGAGGCACCGCTCGGCACCGCAGCGCGCCCGAACCCGCTCATGGTCTGAACTTCGGCTTCCACCGTGGGGTTGCCACGGGAGTCGAGGATTTCACGTGCTGTAACGTCGATGATCTCCGGCATGGGCGGCGGATAACACAGATGTCAGGCGCGCTGAACTCTCCGCGGACCTACCCTGAAAAAGTTGCAGACATCGCAAAGGATTGCGCAAGCCCGTCTTTGAGAAAGCGCCTTAACCTCTTGAAACTTCAGTAGGTATTATTGCGAGTCAGCGGCATGGGTCGTGCATGGTAAGATGAACCGTTTTGCCGTCCATGAATTCCCGCCTCCGTCACCCGCTCTCACTCCTTTGCCTGGGGCTGTCCTGGTGCGTCGCGCTTGGGTGCTCTGGCGAAGACGACAAGCCGAGACAGACGGCGTTTGGCGGTTCCGGTGGTAGCGGAAACGGTGGTTCCACTTCAGGTGGCACCAACGCTTCCGGGGGCACCGGAAACGGCGGTTCGGCCGGCGGTTCCGGCGGGGCTAGTGTCGGAGGGAGCGCTGGCACCGGTGGCAATGGCGGCGCGGGTGGGATCCACACCAGCGGCGGGAATGCAGGCAACGGCGCTACCGGCGGCACCGGCATGATCGAGCCCACGGATTTGCCCTGCGAGGAGCAACGGGCATTTCTGGCGAGCGGAATGGCGTTCGTCGCGCCCACGCCGTCCGAGCTCGGCCTGGCGCTGTCCCGACTCACTTACGATGCGTCGGCACATCCCATCTCGGTCGTTGCTCGGTTCAAGCCGACGGAAGCGAGCGGGGTCGCATGGATCTCCGCGACAGAGGCCAGCGGTTCGAACCAGGTCTTTCCCCAAGGCTTCCTACCAGAGCCCGTCGACCTGGGTCTGCAGATCGGCGGCTTCAATTCCACTCAACCCGCAACGGAGGGGTGGCTGGTAGTCAACGATGGCTCCGAGAAGCGCATCCGCCTCACCAACATCGACCTCGTCGCTACCACGAGCAACAGCTGCAGCATCCTCAACGCTTCGATCTCCGCGGTGATTCCGGATACCGAAGGCTCCATTCAGCTGACGTTGCCGTCGGGAAGCAAGAGCATCGCGCAGCTAGCCGGTGGCACCACCACGAGCTGGAACGTGCGTGCGGTGTTCCAGGCGGCTACCACCGATTTCGACTTTGAGAGTCTCCCCTGAGAGAAAGCAATGCTGGACCATGTCTGACGCAAGAACTCGAAGCCATCTGTGGTCCAAGGTCGCAGCATTCGCAGCGACGACAGCGCTCCTGATCGTCGCGTGTAGCGACAATGGATTGCCCAGCGCTGGCGGGGTTGGGGGGAGCAGTGGTCAGTGCATCGATCTAGACGGTGATGGTTTCGGTCGTGGGTGTGGGAACGGCTCGGACTGCGATGACACCGACCCCAACGTCGGGCCTTGTGAGACCGATCAATGCGCCACTCCCCACCAAGGGTGCGCCTGCTCTCAGGAGGGTCTCCGGGTCTCGTGCGGTGAGACTGTCAGCGAAGTAGACGGGCAGCGCGTCTGCGGCGATGGCGAGCGCGTTTGCAACCCCAACGGCACGTGGGGCGAGTGCATCATCAACAATTCCGTGCGGTTATTGCCCGGTGGCGATCCAAAACAGCAGACCATGGGGCTCGGCGCACCGACTTCGTGTGCAGATCCGTGCGATCCCTTTTGCCAGACGTTTCCCGACGACCCGGGTGGCCTCGGTGATCCCGATGCGGGCATCAGCGCGACGGACTCGGGTATCACCCTGCCCGGAGCCGACGGGTCGACCGGCGGCCAGTCCATTTGCACTGGCGGCTCCCTCGGCTCTTGCAGTCATCACCCCTGTGAGAGTGGCGGCGCGCTGAGCAGCGGGTGTGACGAGGTCGGTATCCCCGCGGCCTGCGCGGCAAAGGGCAGCTCATGCAGCGCGAGCAACCCCTGTTGCTACGGTCTCACCTGCAACAGCGGCACGTGTGGCGAAGCGGCGACAGCGCCGCTCTCCTTGATGAACGAGACCTTCTCGGCAGGCACGGGTTGGTCGTTTGGTGGTAACTGGCAGATGGGTGCCGCGAACACCAACAGCGCGGACGACCCAACGAACGACACCTCGAGTGGGACGGATCGACGAGTCGCGGGCACGGTGGTCAATGGTGACTACGGCAACAACCGTGACGACTCCATGCTGAGCCCCGTCGTCAACACGACGCAGGGCTCGGGCCCCATCACGCTGACGTTCCGCAGCTGGCGCGACTTCGAGAGTGGCTACGACTACGCGCGATTCTACGTATCCACCAATGGCGGCTCGAGCTGGACGGAGTTGTTCGCATCCTCGGGCACCGATCGCAGCTGGGCCACGATGACGTACGACTTGTCGGCGTATCGCAGCACCAACTTCCGGATGCGCTGGCGCGTCACGTCGGACGGCTCCGTGACCCGTGGCGGCTGGAGCATCGATGACGTCAAGATCGTCACCAACGGCGTTGGCACGCTTTGCTCGAACGAAGGCGGATCGTGCGCTGGCGCGGGTAGCTGTTGCAGCTCTCCTTCCTGTGTCTCTGGCGTCTGCACGACACCTCCGCGCGGGTGTGTCCAGGCGATCTGCGCCGCGCGTCCGTCGTGCTGCTCGGGCTCCTGGGATGCCACGTGCGTGAGCATGATCGAGACTGAGTGTGGAAACGAGTGCGCCACGAATGGAACAGGCCAATGCACTCTCTGCTGGCAGGACGACATCGACCACGACGGTGACGGCTACTCCTACGCTGAAGGCGACTGCAAAGACTGCGATCCCAAGGTGAACCCCGGCGCCTACGACCTACCGGGCAACGCGATCGACGAAGACTGCAGCGGCATTGCCGACGATGAACCCACGGGTTGCGATACGGGGTTGCCTTTCAGCGGAAGCACCGCCTTGAACTACGCCAAGGCCGTCGACCTGTGCCGCACGACAACGGCCGGGGCGACTGGCAGCGCCAAGACCTGGGGTGTGATCGACGCGCAGCTGATCAAGGCGGATGGGACGTCCTGCTCGGATGACTTGCAGCGAGCCATCACGAACCGCTTCGGTCTGAACAACGTGCCGAGCAAGGGCTCGAACATGGCGGTGTTCTCTTCCGGCACGGCACGAGACACGAACGATCCGGGCTATGTGAACCCCAACGGCCAGGTCGCCAGATACAACTCGCCCGGTGGCCGCGTGAATCCTCCCGCGGGTTTCCCAAACAACGGTCCGGGCTGCGCTGCCGGCCAAGCTGCGTATGACTCCTGCGGCTTGCAACTGACGATTCGGGCGCCCACCAACGCGCAGTCGTTCGCGTACGACTTCCGCTTCTTCAGCACCGAGTATCCGGAGTGGGTGTGCACGCAGTTCAACGACACGTACATCGCGCTCTACGATGGAACAGCGCCGGGTATCCCTGCGAACAAGAACATCTCGTTCGACTCGAGCAGCAACCCCGTCTCGGTCAACATCGGCTTCTTCGATGTACCCGGGAGCCCGTACACCACCTCTCACACCGTCTTGAGCGGCACTGGCTACGACGGATCATGCAGCTGGGGTGGTCAGTCTCGAGTGTGTGGCGGAGCGACGAACTTCCTCACGACGACTGCCCCGGTAAAGCCCGGCGAGACCATCACGCTGCGGTACATCATCTGGGACACTGGCGACGACGACTGGGATTCGACGGTCCTGTTGGACAACTTCCGTTGGTCCACCCAGCCCGCGACGGTGCAGACGCAGCCTGTCCCTCCCCCCGATCCGATCACCACGTACTCACCGGGTGACTTCATCCGAGATTACGACACCTCGAGCGTCTGCCCCGTGGGCACGAAGGTGAAGTGGGGCCACTGGTCCTGGACCTCTGCGACGCCCGTAGACTCGAAGATCGAGTTCTTCGTGAAGACGGCGTCGACCGCGGCCGGCTTGGCCTCGGCGACCGAGTATCCGCTGCGCTTCACCAATCCGCCGGGGCCCTCGAGCCTCACCAATTCCGCGGCCGTAGCGCGCGCCAACTACTCGGGGATCAACACGGAGAACGGCTCACTGGTCGTCGACTCGGTGCTCGCCGCCCTGTCGCAGCCTAGACAGCATCCGTACCTGCGTGTGCGCAGCCACTTGGTGCCAACCAGCGATGAGCTGCAGGCGCCAACGCTTCAGAGCTGGAACCTGGAGATCTCCTGCGTCCCGGCAGAGTAAGCGTCTACAGCTCGTCGAACGCGAAGTCGGTGGCGCTGCCGCTCACATGAGCTTGCAGCGACCACCCGCTCGCGGAGCTGCCTGCGAGCTGCGCCAGGGTGTT
Organism: Polyangiaceae bacterium; assembly: GCA_050183255.1. Taxonomy (GTDB): domain Bacteria; phylum Myxococcota_A; class Polyangia; order Polyangiales; family Polyangiaceae; genus JAHBVY01. The sequence continues at coordinate 7,272 of JBFXBK010000313.1, forward strand.
CGTCGTCCCTGATACCGTGAACGAACGGCTCCCCTCCGCGGCGGGGATATGGGCGGCCCAGACGGCTGTCATGTCAGTGCAGTCCGCGTTGGCGGACAGCCCGCTGCTGATCGAAACCGTATCCACGGGGATGAACTGCTCGCCCCCGTCGTCCACCACCCGGACGAACCCATTGGCCTGATCCGCCGTGTTGCTGAAGGTCGTCGCGTCGAGCTGGCCGGCTCCGAAGCTAGGCTCCGACGGCACCCAAAACGGCAAGGACACACCTGACACATCGCCAATCGTGCTCGTTGCAATGCGAGGACCCGTGGGCCCCCGAAGGTGGAGCACGACGGTCAGGCCCTCTCCTTGCGGGAAGATGCTGTTCAGCGTCGCTATCAACCCTGCCGGAGTCGGCGAATCCCAAGAATCTACGCTGATGGCCCACGCTCTGTTCTCGATGCACGGGCCCATGCCAGGTCCTCCGCTGCCTCCCGTAGAGTTCCCCGCGGAACCGCCGACGCCTCCACTGGAGCTGGTGCCTCCGCTATTCCCGCTTCCGCCACTGCTGCTGCCGGCGTCGCCGCCGCTACCCCCACTCGTTTGCCCAGCGCTCCCACCCGAGTCGGTGCCGCCGTTGCCAGCGCTGTCGCCGGCGCTTCCCCCATTCGCGGATCCGCCGTTGGCCGAGCTCCCTCCAGTGGCGGCGCCACCCGTGGCGCCCGCTCCGCCGGGCGGGCTCGGATGATCCTCACTCCCACAAGCGATCGAGATGCAGCACGTCACAGCCAAAAGCAGGGTGGATCGACGCATATCTCGCTGAGTCTACGCTAGACCGGTCGGTACATCAAAAGACCAATTTGAAGGTACCTATTTCAGGCCGTGGTAAAGAGGTTCTCGTGAGCTGGACTCTTCGAGGATTGGGGTTGGGGGTGAGCCTCATGGCTCTTCACGGTTGCGGCACCGCTACCCCTGAGCCAGAGCCGCGCGGAAATGGTTTCGACACCGCGGGCGCGCCTACACCAGCCAACACCGAACTCGCTCGTGAGACCACCGAGCCGGGGGACCCGCGAGTCATCAACGCGGCAGGCGATGTGCGCGATCCTGCGCCCGTGGAGCAGCAAGTCGCGACGAGCGGTCGTTCCTACGGCCAGCTGACGGAGTCGTTCGTGGGCAGCAAGCGGCTCTGGGACGTGGCGAAGCCAACCGCGCGCTACGCGGTGCCCCAGGACTACAAGCGCTGGGGACTCCGCCGCAGCATTCAGGTTGGTCAAAGCCATCTCACTTCCGCAGGGATGTTCCCCGACGAGAAGCACGCCTATGTCGTCGGCAGCGGTGAGGGGCTGATTCGCGTGTACGACTTGAGCAACGGGCGCTTGCTCTCCAAGGCGCCGACTCCTGGCTTCAAGCCTTGGGGGCGAGACGTCTTTGAGCTGTGGCCTTCCGCGGAGAGTTCCCTCGGCGCCTGGGTGATCTTTGCGGGAGACCACTCCTTGCAGTTGCTCGATCCGAGCAGCGGCGAGGTGAAGAAGGAAATCGCCCAGACGGTCGCCTGTGAGCTGCGCTGGACCCGCAACCACGAGTTGCTCGGTGCTGCGTACGCACGTATCCCCGCGCAAACCTCGGCGCTCAGCTTCTTCGATCAACAGGGCACGCTGCTCTTGACTCTGGAGAGCAAGGAGCGCGTCGAAGATTGGGCGCTGTCCGCCGACGGAAAGCTGATGGCGGTGACCTACTATCCGTCGAACTCCGTCGAGCTGATCGACCTCGAAGCGGGCGCCGTGCGTTTCACCGCGGGAACGCCGGAGTACACGAATAGCCTGGATTTCTCCCCGGACGACAGCCAGCTCGCGGTAGCTGGAGAGCACACCGTGGTGATGAACACGACCGATGGAGGCGATCGAAAGTACTTCCGTGGGCAAAAGAACAACGCGCATCAGGTGCGCTTCTCACCAAGCGGTGACGCACTGGTCGTGTCCGCCTACGATGGTCGCGCGCGAGTGTTGAGGCCGGGAGACGGTGAGGCGCTCACCCTGGTCAAGGAGCTGCGCCACGCGGGCACCGCGAACGTGTATGTCGTGGACTTCTCTCAAGATGGGACTCGGCTGCTCACGAGCTCCGGGGATCGCACGCTGAAGCTCTGGGGAGCTGCGCCCAGGGGCTTACGTCAGTAGCTATTACCGCGAGGATTCAAGACTACTTGACCCGTTCGGTCTTGCAGCCAAGCAAGATGTCGAGGCCCGCGTCGAAGTCTGCCTTCACTTGCTCGCAAGCGCTCGGGCAGAGCAGGATTTGCGTCGGCATGTTCGGGTCGTCGTAGTACCAACCGCCGCCCGCGTTGCAGTCATCCGTTTGAAGGAACGTTTGCTGGCTGCCGCTGCCAGGCGTGAAGATGACGTTGACTTGATCGTAGGCGATCTTGCCGTCTTCGACGTCGGCCGGCAGCGCGTATTCGCACGGCAACGCCTGACCGCGCACTTTCTTGAGCGCATCCTTGAACTCCTGTGCGGCGTTCGTGCTGCTGATCAAGATCGCTTGCCCGGATCCGCCAGCCGCGGCGACGGCGTTTGCAAAGCTAGTTTGTACGCCGTCGAGTCCGACCACGAAGGTGGTGACCGACGGAGTGAAGTTGTAGCCAGCTGCGGCGAGCTTGGCGATGTCCGTGGTCGACTCGGGGTTGTCACTGCCGCACGCGGGAGGCGGTTGTGTGGGCCACTGCGGGTTGCCGTCGGTGACGAGCAGCACGGCGTTCTTCGTGGTGGAGTCGTTCTGGCCGTTCTCGATCCCCTTGAGGATGGCCCCGCCCAGCGCGGGATACGTCGTCGTGCCGAGGCCGTTGGGCGCCTCGGCGTTGACGGCGTTGATGATCGTCTGAGCGTGACCCGGGAGCTCCCCGAAGCTCACCGGTGGCTCCTTGAACAGCGTCTGATCGCAGCTCGCGGGACCTGAGCGCGGGAAGAAATTGAGCGCGACTTTCAGCCCCGCGGAGTCCGCGTCGTTGACGAACGCCGTGATGCCGTCTTTCACCGCGTCCCACTTATAGCCGGACATGGAATTCGACTTGTCCAGCATGACGTAGAGATTGAGCGGGAACGCCTGAGCGCGCTCCGTGACCAGGCCGCACGCCGCGTCTGGATCCAGGGCGTCGCTACCTCCGGCGTCGAGAAAGCCGCCGGATCCGCCGGCGCCGCTGCCCGCGCTGCCGCCGTTCGCGCCGCTGGAGTTGCCCGCGCTGCCGCCTTGAGCACCGCCGTTCCCACCCGTGACGCCGGTGTCAGGAGCTTCGTCAGCTCCTGAGCACGCGCCAGCGAGACCCACGGCAAGCGCCAGGGAGCAGAGCGAAACGACGCGCGCCAACCTCGGACGACCAGAGCTCGTAGCCATCGGACTTTCCTTGCTTCTTTCGTAGCCGACAGCCCCTACTCAGCCAGGTCGGGCTGCCTCGTGGGTGGCGGTGACGAGATGCTTTAGACTTAAACGAATACGCCGGGTTTGCGACGTCGCTTGACCCAAGCCGCCACGCGCCCCGGTTGGAACCAACGTTTCAAACCAAGGAAGCGAGCAGGACCGAGTTGTAGCAGCTTTGTTTCCGCCTGTGGTGCGTGAGACACTCGCTTCATGCGGCGACTGCTTTGGGGTGCTTCGTTGACCATTCTTTCTGGCTCGTTGGCGGTGGCGTGCGCCGCCGGCGGAGAGGCTGGGACGCTGTCGTCTTCGGGAGCGAGTGG
>JBFXBK010000314.1:0-10965 GCA_050183255.1 Polyangiaceae bacterium
CGCTTCGCTTCGCCGGGCTCCGCCGCTGCCTCTAGCTCGTAGTCCTCTTCAGGCTCAGCATGCTTTTCCGCATGGATCCCACAGAGCTTCTTCAGAGCGTCGACGCTACCGCTGTCCAACGCCGTGAAGCGGATGCCGAACTCGCCCCCGCGCTCTTGATCTTCAGCCCAGGCGACCTCGCCTTCGACCAGGATTTGGTGTCCAGCCTCCTCGAAGCGCAACACCAGTGGTGCTCCAACCGGGGGCAGATAGCGGGTTCGTACGTGCATGCCACGCCCGCTCACCTCGATGCTCTGCGCCTCGAAGGCGGGCACCTCCGGTACTCGGCCGCAAATCTCGACCAATGTCTGCACGGGTACGCGTTTGACGCCGCTTGCTCGACGATCCTGCTTCTGCATTTGAGTCCTCCCGGATCCCCAGACGCGGGCCTGGGTCCGACCCGCACCACTCGAGGCGCGATCGGTCGATAAGCGCCGATACGTGAGCGCGACTAGTTGGGCCAAATTTGCTGGCTAAGAAGGACTGCCGTGCCATCATCCGCCGCGCATGCCGATCTCGGTGCTGGTCCGATCCGGCGAGGTGGATAGTCCACCGGAGCTGAGCTTCGACGCCCCCCGCGTCGTGATTGGACGTGGAGATGGCTGCGAGGTGCGCTTGCCCGACCCGAGCGTCAGCCACCGGCACGCCTCGATTCGCCAACGCGGCGCCGACTACATCGTGGTCGATGAAGGCAGCACCAATGGCACCTTCGTGGGTTCGGTCCGCCTTGGAGCGCAGTCACCACGGGTCCTCAGGAGCGGCGATGTGGTGCGCGTCGGACGGGTCTGGCTGGAGGTTCAGATCAAGCCCGTGGCGCCCCAGCTCGCCACACCGAACAGCACGAAAGAGCTGGCGCTAGCCCTGGTTGCGAACGCGCTGAGTTCCCAGGGCGAAGACGCCGCGGTGAAGCTCCAAGTGTACGAAGGCGCTGACTCCGGGCGAGAGCTGGTGCTGGGGCTCTTCGAGCACCGCTACGTGATTGGGCGCGGAAAGAGCGTGGACCTGGCGTTCGATGACGAGGACGCATCACGCCGCCACTGCGAGCTGATCCGGCGGGGAGATAAGGTCTTTGTTCGCGACTTGAACTCCAAGAACGGGACGTTCCTGGACGGCCAGCAGTTGGTAGCTGAGCGCGAGACACGCTGGCCAGCCCAGGCGATTCTCAGCATCGGCAGCAACCGCATGCGCTTCGAGGATCCCGTGGCCCTGGCGCTCGAAGAGCTGGAGCGCGCGGCGGACGAGCACATGTCTCCCGATGATTCCGTCGATCCACCGGACACGATCGCGCCCAAAGAGGAGACACCCCCACCGGACAGCGACGCGCTCTCGGACTTGGTTCGCGATGCGCGCTCCTCCGGCAAAGCCGCAGCATCGTCCCGAGCAGCCGCACCGATTGCGCAACGTCCCAAGAAAGACTCGCGCCTGGAGACGACCGTCCGCACGCGGCGCCCGAAGCCTGGCTGGGGCAAGACGGACTTCATCGTGGCGGCCGTGGCCATCGGGGTCCTCACGCTGTCCGTGATTGGAATGCTGCTGTTGCTTCGCAGCGGTTAGCCGTGGACAACACGGCAGCAGCGGGTCCGTGGAAACGCAGCGAGCATCTCGAATGCGACTTCGCATCCGGATGCGCTCGGCATGCGAAAAAGCAGCAGTTGGCTAGCCGGCCGTTCTGACGATACGCTCGCGCAGAAGGGGAAAGGCGGGCGCCCATCGCGCTCGCAGGATGTCGCTCGTGGCCAACGCACCGCAAGTCACCGACGCCTACTGGCCAATCATCGTCATGACGCTGACGGATGGTATGGACTACGCGGCGTACAACGCGCTCTTCAAGGACTACGAACGCATCATGCAGAGCGCTGTGAGTCGAGCTGCAGCGTCGAGCGAACGGGCAGGCATGAACATCACGTTGTCGGATTTGAGTAACGTGCGCAGTCGCCCAGACGCGAGGACGCGGGCGCTCGCCGCGCAAAAGTCCCAAGAGTGGCAGCCGTTGATGCGGCGGTTTTCCCTGGGTGATGTGCGCGTGGTCACCTCTAGCCTGGTGCGCGGCGCGATGACAGCCGTCAGCTGGATCTACCAGCACCCGTTGCCTCTCAAGTACGCTGCATCGTTTCCCGACGGAGTCGATTGGTGCGTGAAGCAGCTGGATTTGGCCGGCGTGCCACTCAGTGAAGGCGCTCGCCAGCTGATGCGCACCCACGGAGTGCGCGGCGCGTAGCGGCTGACGGCGGAATACCCAGGCCCGCGCGAGCGTCGAAACGCCATGCTGACTGGAAAGTGTCTGTGCGAGGCCATCGCCTATGAAATCACCGGTGAGCTCGGCCCGGTCTTCAACTGCCATTGCTCCAAGTGTCGCCGGTGGCACGGTGCGGCTTTCAGGACACGGGCATCGATTCAAAAGTCTCAGTTTCGCTGGGTTCGGGGGGAGGAGCGGCTTTCCTTCTACGACTCGGCTCCGAACGTCACTCGTTCCTTCTGCTCCGTCTGCGGTTCGAACCTGATCAACACGTACGCTGACCTCCCGGACATCATCGGGTTGCCTCTAGGCGGACTTGAGCAACACCCGGGCCGCGTCCCCGAAGCCCACATCTTCGTCGGCTCGAAGTCGCCCTGGTACGAGATCCCAGATGATTTGCCGCAGTTCGACGCGTGGCCAGGCGACGAAGCCAGCGTACGCCGCACGAAGTAAAGCGCGAGCGCGCCGTTTTAGCGCGCAGACCAGCCGCGCACCTGATGGGTAGCGGCGAAGCGGGCAACGGCTCCGGGAAGTGGCTGCTCCGCTAGCGTGCGTGGCAGCTCTTCAGCGACGACTCGCGTCGTCGCCGTGTAGCTCGAGCCTTCGCCGCGAGTGCACGCGTAGCAGGTGCCGATGGCGAACACGAGATCGGCCTGCAGCTTGCCCTCGGCGGTGACCTCCGGGATGACGTTGATCAGGGTCACCTGTTCCTCAGTCGGTTCGTCGAAACCGTCTCCTGCGGCCTTGAACGCGGCCACCGCCTGGGCCAGCTCGTGACCCTTCAGCTCGTTCGTTTCCGCGGGGGATAGCAGTGCGAGCTTCTGCTTGGTCTGCAGATCGTACGCGGTGTACTCCGCTACGCTGAACCCATGAGCGCCGCAGCCGTAGATCCAGGTATGGTTCGCGAGCACCAGGTAGCGCCCGGCCGAGGCAACCAGACCTACGTTCTGGCTGTAGTCTGCATAGCGCTCGTCGGGGCCGGGGGGCTCAGGCAACTCCCAAAGATCCCAACTACGCCGCGTCTTGACCTCGATCAGCGCGGGGGCCATCGTCTCCTTGGGCTGCGCTGGGTCACTCGCGAAGCCCCCCATGGCCGCGTCGCACTCGAACACAGGCATCTTGCCAACCGACTTGGAGAACTCCCACTCCTTGCCATCGGCCAACAGGAAGATGCCGGGTTGCTCCTTCACGACGTTTCCGTCTGGATCCAACCAGTAGCTCGTGGCCTGCTCGGAATCTTCCGGGCGAGTCCAGACGATGACGCCCTTGACGTCTGGCTGTGCGACGGGCTCAGGTTCGTCTTGGGTCTTTTCGTCGCCAACGCGAATGGTGGGAGGAGCGTCGGCTTTGCGTTGCTCACCCCCACAGCTCGATAGCCCGAGCAGCGCTCCTAACCCCCAAACCAAGACCTGACCGCAAGAGCTCATCAGCGGGGAGCATAGCTTGGGAGGGTCCGGCTCCAACATCTACACGGAAACGCCGATCGAGCACGGCGGATTCCGCTGGGCCTAGGCGCGCCGCCACATGCGCCGCTCGTCATCGAAGATGCGTGACAGGCGCTTTTGCTCGAGCACGAATGCTGCGTAGTTGCGCGGCACACGGGTGTCCGTCGCGAAGATCCCGTGAACCTTGGCGGCAGCTTCAGCGTCATCCGTCGCGCGGTGGGCGCGACCGATGTCGATGCCCAGGCGCTCACACACATCGCCGAGCGACTTGCTCTTCTCGTCCTTCTGCAGCTCACGCGCCCAAGTGAGCGGGTCCAGCCACTCCACACCTTTGCGCGCCGCGGGCGGCAGGTTCGGTACGTTCAAGTTGCAGCGGGCAAACTCGGCGTGCAGGAAGTCTCGGTCGAACTCCGCGTTGTATGCGAGGGGCACGCCCTGGCGCATTGCCTCGAGGATTTCCAGGGCGACCGCGGAGAACGGCGGCTTGTCCCTCACGTCGTCATCGCTGATACCGTGAACGTCGAAGGCCTCCTTGGGGATCGGCATGCCCGGATTGACGAGCCAGTCGTGGCGGGCGACCACCTGTCCCTCACGATAGATCACACACGCGACCTCAACGACGCGGTCGACGTTGTGATCGCGTCCGGTGGTCTCGGTGTCGATGCTGACCACCGGCAGACGATGCATCTCCGTCTGCCCATCGAACTCATCAGCTAGGCCACTCGCAACGACGCGCAGCAGATGGGCGATACCGGGGTAATGGCGTCCCGTGGGGAAACACCCCTCGCCCTCCATGCCTGACTTCATGGCTTACTTGGCGCTCGGAGCGGGCTTGCTGGACTTACCGCTGGGGGCTGGCTTACCAGGGCCCGCACTCGGCGCCGGCTTGTCCCCTGGCACTGTCTTGGCGCCCGACGGTGCGGCCACAGGCTGCGTGTCGCCGGCTTCCTCTGGCTCCTTGGGCATCGGCTTGGGCTCGACGTCCTTGCCCGTGCGCAGCTTGATCTCGAGCTTCACGAAGTCGTCCAGGTCTTCCTTCGTGTCGAAGTAGCCGCTCGTGAAGTTGCGCCCGTTGATGTAGATCATCGGCGTCCCTTCGAGCCCGAGCTTGTCGGCCTCCTTCTTGTCCTTCGCCACGGCGTCGGCGACCTCTTCGCTGTCGATGTCCTTGAGGAACTTCTTGATGTCGAGGTTCAGCTGCTTGGCGAAACCAGCGAAGTCGTTGGTGAAGCTCGCCTGGTTCTTGAACAGCAGGTCGTGCATCTCCCAGAATTTACCTTGCTTCCCTGCGGCAACAGCCGCGCGCGCGGCCATCTCAGCGTGCTCGTGGATCGCCAGCGGGTAGTTCTTGAACACGAAGCGAACCTGCCCGGGGAAGCGCTCCACCAACGCATCCAGAATGGGAGCCATCATGCCGCAGTGAGGGCACTCGTAGTCCGCCCACTCGACGACGGTTACGGGCGCGTCCTTGGCGCCCTTGACCGGGGAGTCACCGATCTCGACGGGCTTCACCTCGTCTGTGGAGAAGCGCACACGGAACGCAGCCTCAGCCTGAGAGCGCGTCCGGCCACGGCGCACCTGAGTCAGCAGGAAGTCAGCGGCAGGCTTACAACCGTCGCACTTCCGGGCCTCCTTCACGCACTGCGCGATGCTCACCGGCTGATCCGGACAAGGCGCCAGCAAATCGCTGACGTAGGTCGACCATTCGCGTTGCTCGCGGCGAGTGAGCTCGGCGGTGTCCACACCTGGCAACTCAACGTTTTCTACCGTGGCCGAGTCTGCAGTCGGCGGATTCTCGTCGCCGCGATGTTCGCAAGTGCTGAAATTCAATTGCAGAAGCGCGAGCACTGCTGTGCCGAGGACGGACCTGAGCGAGGGCATGGTTGGGGGACTTTAGTGTGAGGTGCGGCGCAATGCTACCCGGTCGGCAGCCGGCCTCTGCGAGGACTTGTCGATTCGCACGCGGATCTGCGTTACATGCGTCCCGCGCTCGCGTCGATGCCAGGACGTATCAAGCGCTCAGCCTTTCAAGCCGTGGTTTATTCCCACTTTTCCCGGGGCAAAGCCCTTTGATTCGCGGCGCGCCACCGCGCCCCGGCGCCCTGCCCGATGCAAGCATCGGGCGTGACTGCTATCGCGCTCAGCCCACCCACCATGTCTAGCGGAAGCCTGTATCCCTCGGAACCGCCCGATAGCGGGCCCGGCGCAGAAGCGCCGCGAGTGGTGCGCCACGTCATCGCCGTCGCGGGCGGCCGCGGCGGAGTGGGCAAGAGCATCGTCGCCATCAACCTGGGCGTTTACCTGGCTCAGCTAGGGCGCACCGTGGTCCTCGCTGACGCGAACCCCGCGGGCGCAGATCTGCACACGATGCTTGGAGAGGCCATGCCTCGCACGGGCAACGACGAGGACGCGCCGGAAGAAGAAGAGCTCACACCGATCAAGACGCAGGTCCCAGGCCTGTTGCTCTTGCCCCAGGCGTACTCACGCAACTCGACCGTGCCACTACGCCCCGGACGCAAGGCTCGCTGGGCCTTTCGCTTGCGCCAGCTAGACGTCGACTACGTGATCCTTGATTTGGGCGCCGGAACCACGCCAGCGACCCTCGATCTGTTCCTCACGGCGGACCTTGGACTCTGCGTCACGTCGCCGGAGCCGCCCAGCGTGGAGGCGACCTATCGCTTCGCTCGCGCGCTGTTCCAACGCAAGTTGCGGCGCACGCTGATCAAAGACCGTTTCAAGGTGCGCATGGTCGAGCGCGCCCAAGATCCACTGCCGCCGCTCCCCTCTCCGATCGAGATGGTGCGGGCTATCGCCCGCTACGACAGCTCCGTCGCGGAGCTCGCAGCCGCGGAGCTTGCGAAGCTGCGTCCGCGCCTCGTGGTCAATTCCGCGCGGTTACGCACGGACAACGACCTCGGCACCGCGATGTGCGACATGAGCCGGCGCTACCTGGGGGTCGAGTTCGACTACGTGGGGCACATCGAACAGGAAGACTCGGTGTGGCTCTCGGTGGTCCGCCGGCGTCCGCTGCTGATCGACTCCCCCACCAGCAAGTCAGCGCGCAACATCGAGCGGATCGCGCGGCGTATCTTGGCCCTCGCCACGACCCGCGAGCAGACCAAGGTCGCGACCCCGGTGCCAATCGTGCCGGCGGAACCAAATCTCTACGAGGTTCTCTGGACGCATCGCGGTGCCAGCGACGAAGAGCTACGCCGGGCCTACAAGCGACAGCGCGAAATCTATCAGCACGACAGCCTCCCGCTCACGTCGCTCCTGACTGAAGAAGAGCTTGCGCGGGAACGAGCCCGCGTCGACGAGGCGTACGACACCCTGCTCGATCCGATCCGGCGCCGCGCCTACGACAAATCGACCTTCCCGGAGGAAGAAGCGGGGGAACAGCCCCCGCGGCCGGAGGTCGACGCCGCCCTCGCCGCCGAGCGTGCCATGCTACGGGCGGAGCTCGCTCGAGAAATCCACCCGGAAACTGAGTTCACGGGTGCGCTGTTGAAGAAGGTTCGCCAGAGCCAAGGCATCGAGATCGAAGAGATCGCGAATCGCACCAAAATCAGCGTCTCCCACCTCAAAGCGATTGAAGAAGAGGACTTCAGAAGCCTCCCTGCGGCGGTGTACACCCGCGGCTTCGTGCAGGAAGTGGCCAAGTACCTCAAGGTGGACCCGGCTCAGGTCAGCCGCAGCTACCTCAAGCGGCACCGCGCGTGGCGCCAAGCGCACGGAGTGGATCCGTGAGGATGAGCTCGAGCGGTGACTGACAGCGCAGCCAGGAACGCCTCCCAAGGCCCTGACTGGGGCTTTACGTTGGTGGTGAGCCTGCTCGGCTTGCTGCCTCGACTTTACGTGGCTATCGCCTGGTCGCGTGAGCCGGTGTGGGACGGTCACTACTACCACTTCGGCGCGACACGCATCGCCGAAGGCCTTGGCTACTCCGAGGACGTGATCGTAGGGGGACAGGCGGTGTGGAAGGCGTGGTGCCATTACCCCGTCGGCTACAGCGCGTTTCTCGGCTTGCTCTACCTGGTCTTTGGTAGGGGCTTGCTCGTCGCTCCGATCGCAAACGCCGCGATTGGGGCGCTGCAAATTGCCGTAGGGCACCGCCTCGGGCGCGGCTTCTTGAGCACCAACCGGGCACGCATCGCCGCCGGATTGATCGCGCTACATCCGGGGCTAATCGCCTACAGCGCCGTGGTGATGACCGAGCTGTTGACGGCGCTACTGATCACCTCGGCCGCGTTGATCATGTATTCGCGTCGCGGCCAGCTAAAGGGCGCGGCGTATGGAGGCGTCCTGCTCGGCTTGGCGACGTTGGTGCGCCCATCAGTCTTGCTGGCTGCGCCGCTGTCTGCGCTGCTGCACGGCGGCAAGCGCTGGCGGGCGATGCTGCTAGCTGGGGTGAGCCTCACGGTGACGTTTGCTGTCGTGATGCCGTGGACCATTCGTAACTGCAGTCGCATGGATGGCTGCGCCTTCGTGTCCACGAACGGTGGCTGGAACCTGGCGATCGGCGCGCTCACCGACACTGGCCGTTTCCGCACGTTAAAAGCTCAAGATGGCTGCCCGGTGGTCACGGGCCAGGTGCAGCAGGATCGCTGTTGGGCGAAGGTGGGGCGCGAAGCGATCCTCAAGGATCCAAAGCACTGGATCAGTTTGATGCCGAAGAAGCTCGGTCACACGTACGACCACGAGTCGTTCGCGATCGAGTATCTGCGGGAGGCGAACCCCAACGCGTGGCCTGAGCAGCGTCGTGTCGCAGGACGCAACCTGCTGTCGCATTTTCATCGCGGCCTGCTGATCCTCGCGGCGTTCTCGGTCGTTGGGTTGCCGCTCAGCGCCCGTCGAAGCGGCGTGCGCGACAGCAAGGAACTCAACAATCAAACAACCCTCGCCTGGGTGATCCAGGCGATGTTGTGCAGCGTACTGTTGGGCTTGGCGGGCTACGCCATCGTCAACGATGCACACCCGTTCTTCTGGTTGCCAACGCTGTTGCCGTTGTTGGCGATGCTGCCAGTACCCGGTCGCCCAGAGCACGGCGGTGTGGGTCGCTACGCGTTCGGGTTGCTCTGTTCGACCACGCTAGTCCACGCGGTGTTCTTCGGAGACGATCGCTACCACTTGGTGGTGACGCCGATCCTCTGCCTACTCGGCGCGGCAGCATTCAGGCGTTCACGTCCGCTCGTGGTTCAGACCCCGGCCGACGCGGCGGCGAGGCCCACGCCGCCAGAGGTCGAAGCCGCCCCCAGCCTCGGCTAGCGCGGCTCGACGAGTACACGCCCCACTCGGCCCTACCCCGCTGCTCCTGACCCTCTCGCGTCGGACCGCTCAGCAACTGGCTCGGCCTCCATGCAGGTCCGGTTCGCGGGACCGGTGGTGAGCGGCTTCTCGGCCTCTAGACCCAACAACTTGAAAATGAAATCCATTTGCAAGCCGCAAGAAGCCGCAGGAAGCCCAAACAACGCCAACTCAACCAGCACTCGAGCCAGCAATAGATATTGAAAATCATTTTCAACAAAGCTAGGTGAGGACCTGCCCTCATCTTGGGGGCCTCCAAAGGAAGGTCTTTTCGAATGCGTCCCCTCACCGCTCGCGGATTTCTCATGTGTTTCGCTGCTTGTATTCCCCTGGCTGGTTGTGGGAGCGACCCCGAGGAGACGGGCGGCGGAAGCGGCGCCACCGGAGGTTCCGCAGGGAACGGCGGTTCGGCGGGTAGCGGAGGCTCCGCTGCTAGCGGTGGCAGCTCCGGCGCTGGTGCCAGCGGCGGCACAGCTGGGACGGGCGCCGTGGGTGGTAGTGCAGGCACCGCTGGCGTGGGTGGCGCCGCGGGCACCGGCGGGGGTGCAGGGACGGGTGGCACCGCAGGGACGGGAGGCACCGCAGGAACGTCCGGCAGCGAGTTTTCCGGCGCAGTGCCGCTCTCGCAGACGGAGAATGACCGCTTCTGGGCGGCAGCGTTCGATGCACAGGGTCGGCCTTACGCGGCGGGCTACTCCGAGTTCAACGGAGACTCAGCCTTGGTCGTCGCACGCTTCAACATGGACGGCACCTACGACTCGAGCTTCGGGACGGGTGGAATCGCCTACGTCAACGCCGTCAGCGGCGGGACCCTCGAGCAAGCGCGAGGCCTCGGCGTCCAGAGCGATGGCAAGGTCGTCGTCGCGGGTACCGTGGAGCATGACCCGAGCGCGACCTATGTGGACGCAGACATCGCGGTCGCTCGCTTCAACAGCGACGGCACCCTCGACACGACCTTCGGGACGAACGGGGTGGCGATCATTGACATCACGACTGGCGCCAACGACGGCACGAGCGATATTAACGACTCGCTCTGGAACGCGACCGTGGATGCTCAGGATCGCATCTTGCTGTTCGGCATGGCGAAGGCCGAAGCACGCTCGGACCGCGACCGCTTCGTCGCGCGGCTGACGCCAAACGGCTCTCTCGACACGACCTTCAATTCCACAGGGAAGCATGTGTACGGAGTGGATGGTCTGGATCTCAACGACAACGGTCGCAACGGCTTCGTCCAGCCAGATGGCAAGATCTTCCACGGAGGTTATACGAACGTCAGCGGCAGCAACCAGATCGTGCTCGCGCGGTTCAATGCCGACGGGACGCTCGATGCGTCCTTCGATACGGATGGGATCCTGCGCTCAGCAGCGCTGCCGTCACCCGGGATGGCCGAGGCCTACGGTGCGGCGCTCCAAAGCAGTGGCAAGTACGTCACCACTGGCTACGGACGCGAACAGGGTACCGGAACGGTGGACCTCGTCTCGTTCCGCTACGGCACCGACGGTGCTGCCGACAACACTTGGGCTACGAACGGTGGTCTGATCTACGACATCGCGGCAGACAACGACCGCGGACGCAACGTCTTGCCACTGTCCGACGACCGCACCGTCCACGTCGGCTCTGGCTCGCCGAGCACTGGCGTGATTCACGCCATGATCCTGATCACGACAGCGGACGGAGCGCTCGACACGAGCTTCGACACGGACGGAGTGAAGCTCTACGACTTCGGCAGCGTGGACCAAGCACTGTTCGGTGCCGCTGTGTCTCCCGACGGCAAGTGGGTCGCCGCAGCGGGGTACCTCCGGGTGGATGCCGCGGACGACGACGCGGCGCTCGTCTTGCTGCCGCTCTGAACCAGACAGCGCGCGCGCCGTGTTGGAACCCACGGCGCGCTCATATCCTCGAGGATACCGATGAGCCAACTACGCAAGGCAACGCTGGGGT
>JBFXBK010000315.1:0-10947 GCA_050183255.1 Polyangiaceae bacterium
CCTGCTGGACGACGCGACGGGGATTGCCAAGCACTCACAGGTCAAGATCGCCGGTATTCCAGTCGGCAATATCGACGACGTGCGGCTTGAGGGAGACAAGGCGCGCATCGACATCAAGATGCAGCCCGACGTGCCGCTGTTCGAGGACGCCGCGGTGGCAAAGCAGAGCTCTTCGCTACTCGGGGAGTACTTCCTGGCGCTCGCTCCGGGCACCACTGGGAAGGTCCAGCTCGAAGACGGAGATCAGATCAAGAACGTGATCGAGGCCGCCTCCACCGATGAGATCCTCAAGGATGTTCGGGACATCGCGAAGAAGGTGAAGCTGGTGGCCGACAGCCTGGCTGCGACGGTCGGCAGCGATCAGGGCAAGGACAACATCAAGGAGACGCTGAAGAACCTCGCGGAGGTCACGGACCAGCTGAACAAGACCGTCAAGGAGAACCGCGCCAGCATTCGCAACATCCTGACCAACGTGGAAGGCATCACGGCGAAGGGCGCGCCGGAGGTCGAGGCCATCCTCAAGGACGTGCGCGCGGTCACGACCGAAGTGCGAAAGCTGACGACGACCGAGGGTAAGGATGGCAAGCAGGACCCCGGAGAGATCCGCCAAATCATCAGCAAGCTCAACAAAGCGAGCAGCAGCCTGGAGCGCTCCCTCGATAACATCGACACGGTCAGTGGTCGGCTTGCTCGGGGGGAGGGAACGCTGGGGAGGCTGACCAAAGACGAAAAGCTGATCAACGAGATCGAAGGCATCACCGAAGATGTGGGTGACTTCGTCGGTGGGATCAACCGGCTGCAAACCATCGTGGGGCTCCGCACCGACTATCAGTTCCTGTCGAGCACCGTGAAGAGCTACGTAGAGCTCCGGTTGCAGCCGCGCGAGGACAAGTACTACTCGATCGAGATCGTCAACGATCCGCGAGGCTTGACCCGCTATGAGCAAACCGACGTCGACTCCACGAATCCCAACGACCCGGCGCACTACCGTGAGATCCGCACGGTAACAACCAATGCGTTTCGCTTCTCGCTGCAGTTCGCGCAGCGCTTTGGTCCGTTGACCGGTCGCTTCGGCATCAAGGAATCGACCGGCGGCGTGGGCCTCGACCTCGCACTGTTCGACGATCGCTTTGAGCTGCGTCAGGACCTGTTCGGCTTCGGCGAAGTGATCCGCCCGCGCTGGCGTATCGGTTTGGGCTACGAGTTCATCACCCGCCTGTGGCTGATGGGCGGCGTGGATGATCTGTTGAACCCCGATCGCCGTGACTACTTTGTCGGGTTGAACCTGATGTTCAACGACGAGGACCTGAAGAGCATCCTTCCCTTCGCGCCGTCTCCGTGAGCATCGACGGCGCCTGAACGCGTGGCGTCAGCGCACTGGGTGGCTGCTTTCAGCGCGGCCGGTACGGCGTCGGCGAGCTGACCTCACCCCCAAACCCAACATCAAGAGCAGCCACGGAGAATGAGCGGCGGTCGAGCTGGTGTGACGGCAACCGCATCCGCCGTCTTCCCCCGAAGCTGACGGGTCCGTGGTCGCACTCGACGCCCCTCCTGTGCCATTTATCCCTGCGGAACCACCCGGGGCGGCGACGCCTCCGGCGCCTGGGAGCCCCGCCGCGCCGCCAATGCCCGCCGCACCAGCGCCCGCGCTGCCCGCGACGCTGGGGCCACCACCAACGCCTGCGCCGCCGGAGGCTTCGCCCGCTCCACCGCCACCGGGTGTTCCGGCGCTGCCTGGCGTTCCAGCGCCGCCTGGCATGCCGCCAGTGCCAGGCGCTCCACCCGCACCGGCGCTTGCTCCGCTTCCAGCAGTCCCACCGCTGCCCCCGGCTCCGCCGCTTCCGCCGCAACCAACCGGGAACCCCACGACCGCCTCGACAGTCGAGCTGCCGTACTTGAGATACGCCTTGGCGTAGATGACATCAGAGTCCGTCAGCGCGATCGCGGGATGGCGGCCGACGTTGACCCACAAGCGCTGGAGGGTTGCGTCCGCGGAACCGTCTCCATCGAAGTCCAGTTCGTCGCCGTTGGTTACGATCTTGGTCGAGGTCTTCAGATCCGTGGGGTCACAGCCGAAGTAGAGCGTGCGGTTGATTGAAGTGGGCGCGTGGGACCAGACGTGCGCGACGTGTCCCAGATCGTTGATTGCCAGGCCCCGCACCTCGGCTTCGTTGAGCAGCTCCGGTCCGGTCGTCAGGGTCTCACCCTCTTGGAGTACGATTTGCCCGTCGTAGGCGATCACGTAGTCCCTGAGGGGCACCGCGGTCGTGTCGCCGGCGAAGACCGAGTGACCGCTGCTGTTGATCGCCAGCGTGTCGAACGTCCGCCAGTTGCCTTCGCGTCCATTGAACTCGCCTTGGGTGGCGATGCGCACCCCGTCCACGACGACGCTGCTCGTGTTGCTGGCGTCCTTCACGTGCGCGATGGTGTGCGCGCCTTGTCGGGAGACCGCGAAGCGGTCCTGAACCCCGAACGCAGCCACGCTGAAGCCGCTCAGGTCGTCGCCGGCCTTGAGGAGAGGCGTCGCGCTGGCTGCCGTACGATTTGCCGCGCGGAATAGCGCAGAAGCCGAGCTGTTGCTGCCGTCATGACTCAGCTCCGCGAAGAAGTAGGCAGCGCCGGACGCATCGAGGGTGGTGTTTCCAATCGACCAAAGCTGGACGTTGGATGCGAAGCCTGGGGCTCTGTCACCCTCTGCGACGACCTTGCCCAGATCCGAGTAGACCGCGAAGCGGCCGCCTAGGGTCGCTGAAAAGGCCCAGTTGCCAGCGTCGTTTCCGCCGTTGAGCAAGCTAGAGCTTCCGGCAGCAGACACCGAATCGCCAGCTTGAGCGGAGTAGAACACGACTCGCTCACCTATCCAAACGTAGGCGTCGTTGGAGGACAGCGAGCCGACCACGACGGGTTTCCCCTGGGTCGTGACCGTGGGTGGTGTGAGCGACTCGATGCCCGTGCCGTCACCGCCCGTCGGCACTTGCGCTTGCTGCAACACCAGCGTTGCGTGCACGGCTTGGGCCGCCGCCGTCCCGGGCTGAAAGACACACAGCGACGCAGCGAGGCAGAGTAGGCTTTTCCCGATGCGGAAATTCAGTCTCATGCCGCTCGGCTAGCGGAACTGCCGGGGCCTGTCGACTCGCTGGGGGCTCGCGAAGAAAGCTGGCAGCGTGGGCTGCGTCAAACAACGCCGTTTGCGAAACCGAGGGGAGTTCAGGAAATTTGCTGGCTCACGCGGCCGCGCGCCCGGCGCTTGCGCGCTTGGAGAACCCAGGCCCCGAGGCCGAGAAGCAGCCACGAGGCTGCTCCGTTCGGAGACGTACCCGCCTGACGGCACCCGCAGCCCGAAGCCTCTGTCGAGTCACTCGATTGCCCTGCGGAACCACCATCGGCTCCTGCGCTGCCGCCGACTCCTGCGCTGCCGCCGACTCCTGCGCTGCCGCCGACGCCCGCGCTGCCACCGACTCCTGCGCTGCCGCCGTTGCCCTGGCCCTCCAACTTGCAGTTCGCTGAGCAGCCGTCACCGTCGGTCGAGTTGGCGTCTTCACACTCTTCGCCAGCCGTTCGATTCAACACGCCGTCGCCACACTGCGGGAGGGAGCAGTCTGCGTCGCAGCTGGCGCTCTCACCGCCGTCGTCGCAGGCTTCACCTGCTGCCGTGTTCAGCTCGCCATCACCGCAGCGGGGCGCGGTGCAGTCGGCGTCGCAGGTTGCGGTGGCTACACCACCCTGATCGCAGACTTCATTCGCACTGAGGTTGATCTTCAAGTCGCCGCAAGTTGCGGTGGTGCAGTCCGCGTTGCACGTGGCGGACTCTCCCGACGTGTCGCAGTCTTCTCCGGCGCCGGCGTTGGCGATGCCATCACCGCACTGGCTCAACGTGCAGTCAGGGTTACACGTGTCGGAGCCGCTCGGCCCATCGTCACAGGCTTCTCCCGCGCTGGTGTTCAGCTTTCCGTCTCCGCAGCTGACAGTCGTGCAGTCCGCGTTGCAGGTCGCTGACTCGCCAGTGTCGTCGCAGTCTTCGCCCGTCTGAATGTTGCCGTCACCGCAACAGGTCACCGGAAATCCGACGATCGCCTGGACGTCGCTCGCGCCGTAGTTCACCTGAGCGCGCGCGTAGATCATGTCGTCTTCGGTGAGCTGGATGCCGTTGCCGATGTTGGTCGCGGTGTCGAGGCGCTTGAGGACCGCGTCGGGCATGCCGTCGCCATCTAGGTCGAGCTGATCGTTGGTAGTGACGACCTTTCGTGAGTTCTTTAGGTCAGCCGGATCGCAGCCGTAGAACAGCGTCCTTGTGTTGCTTGGGTTGTGCCCCCAGGCGTGGGCAATGTTGCCCTTGGCATTGATGCTGACGCCGTACACCGTCGCGGGGTTGAGGAGCTGGATTCCGTCCAGCGTATCATCTTCCCGTGCGGAAATTTGTCCGTCATAGGCGATGAACTCGTCGCGGATCGTTGCCGCGTCGGTATCTCCGGAGAATACGTAGTGGCCGCTGTCGTTGATGTCGACGAAGTCGAAGTTGTCCCAGTTGCCCTCGAGCCCGTTCGGGGCGCCTTCCTTCGCGGCGAGGCTCGAGTCGACGCTCAGCCCTTCAGTGCTCGTCGCGTGAACTCGGACGATGAGGTGACCGCCGTTGGGGGATACCGCGTACCAGGGCCTGATCCCGAACAGATCGAGCACGAAGCCACCGATGTCGTCGCCCGTCTTGAGCACTGGCACGCTGTTCGCCGCGGTGCGATCCGTCGAACGATACAGCGCCGTCGCGGTCTGCACCGAGTTGTCGCCCACGCCAGCGTAGAAGTAGGCGGCACCTGTGGCGTCCAGCTTCGGCCTGTCGACGTTCCAGATGATGTGCCCGCTGCCAAAGGCGGGCGCGGCATCGTCGACGGCGACGAGCGGACCGGCGTCCGTGTAGATGGTCGAGTTTCCGGAGACTTGGGCCTGAAACGCCCAGTTCCCGAGGTCATTGGCTCCGCAAGAGCCCTGGGTCGAGCTGCCGTCTGGATACGCGGTGGCTGGGCCCTGAGAACCGTTCCAAACGATCTGGTTGTCGACCCAAACGTAGGCCACGTTCGAGGACAGGCCGCCGACGATCACCGGTTTTCCCGTGGGAGTTGCCTTCGGGTAACCGAGGGACTGGATGGCCGTGCCGTCTCCGCTCGGAGGTGCGTCTCCGATCTGGAGTATCACCGTAGCGCGTACCGGTTGAGCGTGTGCCGCGCTCGCGGCCAGGAGGCTGAACAAACAGGCCGAGGAGGGGAGCCATGCCCGCCGTGCCACCGCAAGCAACTTCATGGCCGATGGACTAGCCGATTCGGGCTCGCCCGTCGACGCGCGCGGGTCAGGTTCCCCTAGACCTCAATAGCTGTCGTCGATTGCGGCGTGGTTCTCCGCAGCGCGGATTTCGTCGTAGAGCAGCTCTCCGGTGCCAGCCACGCCGCGCATGAAGAAGCCATCCGCTGGCTCGCTGCAGTCGCAGCTGAGTTCGACCAGTGGATTCTGCAGCTGACCTATCGCGTAGCCCTCGCTCGTGCCACGCAGGTAGAGCTTCCCGCTACGCGAAGTGAAGTCGTACTGATACGTCAGCATCACGATCGCGCTCTCCAGCAGGCTCTGCGTCGCGTACTGCTCGGCGTCACCGCACTTGAGCCCAAGGTGCTGCTGGGAGTTCAACACGATCGCTGGATAAGTTGCGTTCTGCGCAGCTGCGCTTCCTCTTAGAGGTTGAAACACCAGCGTGCCATCAGTCGATACGGGCGTCTTGTACTGAAGCAAGAACTCGACCCACAGGGTCGGCGTGGGGCTCAGGCAACCGACGCACGCAATTGATTCCTTGCGGAATAGCTGGATCCACTCCTTGCCTACGCCATACTTGTAGTCGCAGTCAGCTGGCATCGTGCCAGCTAGCGGCGTCAACCGGGAGTCGTCCTTGGAGCAATCGCCGTCGCTCACCCCACCGCTCTGGTCCGCCGCGTCGAAATAGAATAGCAGCTGGTTCCCCGCATCGGGACCAACCGGGGCGGCGTCCGCTCCACACAGCCCCGCATCGGCAGCGCCGCCAACACCGGCCACGCCCGCGTTGCCACCGGAGTGTGTCCCTGCTGTTTGAGAGCCGGCGCCTCCGCCCGCGCCGCCACCGCTGCTACCGCCGCCCGCGCTGCCACCGCTGCCAGCGGCACCTCCTGCGCTGCCACCGCTGCCAGCCGCACCCGCGTTGGACGCTCCTGCGCTGCCGCCGCTCGCCACCAGCTGCTTGTCGTCACCAAAGTCGAGTACGACGGTACAAGCCCCGAGGCAGAGGCTGAGCGCCAGCCACCCGAGCTTGGGATGGGGTGCGCGCGGCGCGCCCGGACATCTACTTGCCGACTGGGTTTCACCCCGCGAAGTGCCGCGAAACATCCTGCAAAGGAGCTATCACGCCGCTTGGGGTGCAGCAACGCGAGCCTCCGCTCTGGCCCGCTCCGCGCTTCCGTGGCACCAATCTCGCGCTTTGTCGCGTGCCGAGAGTTCCTCGAGTTTGATCACGTCGCGGGTGGTGCTCCGTACTGGCCGAGCGGTGCTGACGTGACCACCGCTGAGGACGCGCCCCAAGCGCTGTACGGCACACCCGCCGCCGACGCGTTTCGCATCAACCTCTCGTGGCTGGTGCGCATGCGCTGGTTCGCGATGGCTGGTCAGGCGGTGGTCATCACCGGGGTCACGACGTTCATGGGCGTCGAGCTACCGCACTTGCCCGTCGGAGTGATCCTGGCTCTCGAGCTGACCAGCAACTTGGGCTACGTCGGCTGGCTGAGACAGGAGCCAGAGGTTTCCGAGCGGATGCTGGTGGCGCTGGTCGCGTTCGACCTGCTGCTCTTCACCCTCCTGCTCTACTTCTGCGGTGGGCCACAGAACCCGTTTTCCTTCTTGTACCTGATCCACATCGCGGTCGCGGCGCTCGTCGTCCGACCCAAATGGACTTGGGGCCTGGTGTTGCTCGCGCTGTTTTGCTCGGGGGCGCTGTTCTTCGAGAACGTGCCGCTCCGCATGGCGAGTGGCGAAGGCATCCCGTTCAAGGCGCACCTGTACGGGATCTGGGTCGCGCTGGGCGTCGGGGCGACCTTCATCGTCTACTTCATGCAGCGCGTAAACGCGGCTCTGCGGTCGCGGGAGGCGGAGCTGGCTGCGGCAGAACAGCGCACGCGACGATCTGACCAGCTCGCGTCTCTTGCCACCCTTGCAGCTGGCGCAGCGCATGAATTGTCGACTCCGCTGTCCACCATCGCCGTGATCGTCAAGGAATTGGATCGCGAACTCGGTCAAGCGGGGGTGGACGATCGCCTACTCGGTGACCTAAGACTCATCCGTGAACAGGTGGAGCGGTGTCGGGAGATCCTGATCCAGCTCTCCAGTGACTCCGGCACCACCCATGCGGAAAACCAGAGCCGACTCGAGCTGCCACTGCTCGTGAAGCGGGCATTGGAGAATTTGCAGGAAACCCAGCGCGTCGACGTGGAGTTGAGCGACGACGCTCGGGACTATTCGGTGCGGGTCCCCGAGCGGGCACTGGTTCGGGCGCTGCGTGGCTTGATCAAGAATGCTCTAGACGCTTCCTCCGGGCAAAAGCGGGTGAAGGTAGAGGTGGCGGTGCTCCCCATGGGCTGGCGCTTTGAAGTCATCGACCGCGGTACGGGGATGACGGAGGAAGTGTTGCGACGCGCCGTAGAGCCATTTTTTACGACTAAAGAACCGGGGCGCGGCATGGGCCTCGGCCTATTCTTGACGCGGGCTGTGGTAGAAGGGCTGGGTGGCCAGCTCCTGATTCAGTCTCAGCCAGGCGAGGGCACCCGCGCGACGGTGTTGCTTCCTCACAGTGAAGATTCAGCCAACAAGGCAGCTCAAGCATCGAAGTGATGCACGGAGAACGGAGGCACCATGGACGGCGACCTGCATCAAACCTCGATCCTGGTGGTCGACGACGAAGAGATCTTTCGCGACCGCTTGGTGATGGCGTTCAAGAACCGGGGCTTCTCGGTGCGTGGCGCGAGCAACTACGACGAAGCGATGCGACTCGCTCACGACGATCCGCCCGAGCTCGCGACGGTGGACCTGCGCATGCCCGGTCACTCCGGGCTCGAGCTGGTGCGCGAGCTGAAGAAGCTCGAACCAAGCATGCGCGTGGTCGTGCTGACGGGATACGGCAGCATCGCGACCGCCATCGATGCCGTGAAGCTAGGCGCGACGCACTACCTGCAGAAGCCCGCCGACGCCGATGAGATCCTCGCAGCCTTCCAGCGGGATGCGGAGGCGCCCCTCAGCGACCCCACTGAAGCGCCCAAAGCCCCGAGCCTCGCGCGCGCTGAATGGGAGCACATCAACCGCGTGCTCAGCGACTGTGGCGGCAACATCTCCGAAGCTGCTCGCCGCCTGGGAATTCATCGGCGCTCGCTCCAGCGCAAGCTGCAGAAGTATCCACCGCTGAGCTGAGCCGCTGCTCAGCCATCGACGAGCACGCGTACCATCGATAGGCTTCCACTGACGCCTTTCAACTCCGCGAGGAAAGGCGCGCTTGGCGTGGCCCCTGCGAGCCAACCGTGTTGCAGCGCCTTGTTCGCTGCCTCTTCGGTCAGGACCACTTCGCCGCCCCCCGCTTTGCCTTGTAACCGTGCGGCAATGTTCACGCTCTGCCCAAAGTAGTCGAGGATGTTGTTGGCGTTGACCGAGTAGCACGGTCCCGAGTAGACGCCCACCTTGAGGCGCGCCCCGGTTGCATCTCCTTGGGCGTCACGAAACTGAGGCATCGCGCGGTGCATCGCGACGGCGCAACGAATTGCGGCGCCCTCATCGACGAAAGCCGCCATCACGGCGTCGCCGATGGTCTTGACCACGGTGCCTTCGTGCTCGGAGATGGCCTCACGCAACACGTCGAAGTGATCCAACACCACGCGAAACGCCCGCGCGTCCCCGAGTGCGGAGTACATGGCGGTGCTGTCGGTGAGGTCCGTGAACAGCAGCGCAACTCGGCCAACCTTGAGGCTCAGTCCTGGGCGTAGCAGCTGTGCCGCGAAGCGGCGCCTGAAAGCCTCCAGGGTGCTCACGACGTGCGCCGTCGCGGACTGGTCGCGATACACCAGGCTCTCGAGCTTGATGTGGGACTCATTGTCTGCGTGGAAATGGACCTCCAGGTCGGCGCCGGGGGCGGCTTCGACCTCGCTGTCGCTGTCGAAGGCTTCACCCTGCACGTTCAGCTGAACATGCTTCGGTGCGCCCTGACGGACCAACAGCGAGCGAGCGCTGCCGCCGCGCACGAAGAGCTGGTAGCGCGCTTCGCCCGGCGGTGCTTCGAGGTGGGACACGCCTTGAGGATGCAGAATCGCCTGAGCGAGCACGTGAGGTGTGCGCGCCGGTCCGCCGATGCAGTAGGGGCCGACGTCCACGCTGCGCACCCCCGCGGCTGGACTGAAGGTGGCCTCGACCGCGCGATCGAGCTCGAGCTCGTAGTCGATGTCGCAAAACTGGCAATGCGCCGCGGTGCTGAGCTCGACCAGGCTCTCGAGTCGCTCGGAGCCGGTGCGGCAGCTCGGGCACACCAAGTCCCAGGAAAGCTCCAGCAGTCCGGCGTTGACCGCGCAGAGGCAGACTTCCAGGAGCTCTCGCCGCTCCGTCCCCCAACGGTCCGCCAGCTCGAACGGTCGCAGCCGATCGATCTCCGGATCGGGAGCCGTCTGGACGAGCTGGATCAAGCGCTCCGCGAGTTCAGCGTGCACCTCCGACTCGTGATAGCCGACCTCCGGATCTTGCATCTCCCGTCGCAGGTTGTCGCAGGCGCGGGCGAGCAGATCAGGACCCAGATTCGGCACGAAGGAGGAGAAGTCTGCTTGGTGTCCTGCTTGCAGCTCTGCGTCGATCGCAGCGAACTCTCGCATCACCTTGTTCACGCTGCGCTTGACCTGCATGGCCATGATCGGCCTGAGCAGGGCGGATTTCGGCACCACCCGAACTGCGAGTGAGAGACGGGTGCCGCCGCCCTCAATTGGTTCCAGACGGAAACGGTTCTCGATCTCCTTCGTCAGGCCCTTGCGCACGACCCGACGCACTTCGAAGTGCTTGTCCTTCTGCCATTCGAAGGGCCGCTCCTCGTACTCCAGGGGGAAGCCAGCGGCGACCGTCTTGATCACGAAGCGCGCGGCGCTCTGGTCCGTGTTGGGTTCGACCTCGATGCGTCCCAGCCCGATCGCGCGGTTCATGCGTTCGGTGTCGGTGATGATGGGCCACAGACGGTCCGCGGGGGACTTGCACTCGATGCTTCGCTCGACCTCGATGTCACTCATGTTTCGCTTACCGCCAGGCTTCGCGCCTTCGCTGCTTGGCCCGACCCGTGTCCCCTGCGGGTGGACGATAACCTTGTGCTAGACTCCTCTCAATGTCGGCACCGATCGCGTTGCAAAATTGCTTCCCTGGCGGCTCGACCAGCCAGCGTGCCCTGGAGCTAGCGGAGGCGCTGCGTACCACCGCCGAGCGCCTGCTTAGCGGCGCGGACTACCGCTGGAGTGACCTCGGGCGCTGTAATTGTGGTCACCTCGCGCAGACGCTCACGCAGCTGAGCCAGCAGCAGATCCGAGAGTTTGCCATGCAACGCCCAGGGCTCTGGGCCGAGCAGGTCGTCGAGTATTGCCCGACCAGTGGCTTCCCGATGGATGTGGTGATTGGGAGCATGTTGGAGGTGGGCGCCACGTTGGATGACGTTCGGCACTTGGAGCGGCTCTCGTCGCCCAGGGTCTTGAAGCGCATCCCGGTGGTGGAACGTATCGAGCTCTCGTATCGGAACCATCAGCACGTCGCGCGCTACATGGTTGCTTGGGCCGAGCTGCTTGAGGAGCAACTCGGCGAGCTGCGATGCTCCTCCCCCCTAGAAAACCGTGGGGAAATTCAATCAGACGCTGACGGCGGCTCCACTAAGCTTGCGGCAGA
>JBFXBK010000316.1:0-10926 GCA_050183255.1 Polyangiaceae bacterium
TTTCGCATCGGGCCCCTGCGTCAGCTTGGAGAGCTGGGCGGTCAAAGAGCTCCTCTGCTGCCTTGAACCAGGCTTCATCCGCCGCGCGCACGGTCTCGACCAGTGGCGCTAGCTGCGGCTCATCCCAGCCCGCGAGCGCCGCGATCTGGTCGAGCTCATCCCAAGCCGGCTGGTGCCGCGTCTTCGCGTAGCCGAAATCCGTGAGCCTCGGGTTTGGCCTGGTACGAAGCATGCCCTTGAGCGCGACGGCCGCGTGCTTGAGCATGGGTTTGATCCGCGTGGATATGCCGTTGGAGTCCAGCAAGCGGCAGTCGAGGCGATGCTCGAACTTTGTGTGTTTGATAGCGATGGGCAAGAAGCCGTCGAACGGGGACCCAAACTGCCCGAGGTAGTCGTGGTGCATCAGGTCGAAGTCGATCAGCTCGACCTCGACGTCCTTCCCCACGGGGAGGGCGAACTTAGGCAGGCTGAAGAAATCGGAGTATCTGCTGCCGCTGCCAGAAAAGAAGAAGACCCTTCCAGCCAGTCGCAGTACGGCGCCAGGGTCCGGGGCGCTGCCGAAGTCAGACGCGAACTTGGAGTTTAATTCCACGCGACAAACAAGCAAGCCAGACTCGGGCTTCCCTAGCGCCCGATCGTTGGGCAGGCCTTCGAACAGGGCGCTCAGCTCCGGAGCCTGAGGGACGACCTCGAGCTGCCCGTCGGGACGTTGGAGCGCCAGTGGAACGCTCTCAGGAACCCTGCGAAGCAGTTGATGTGCCACTCGGGGTTGCGTCTTCCAACGCGGCAGGGCCGGTGGCCCCGTCACCACAGGCGTCGGTTTCAACGCTGGGGGTGGCGCCGACCCGCCGCCGCACTTGCATGCGAGCAAGCCGAGCGCGACGAAGCCTAGGCCGAAGCGACCCTCAGCGATTCTTCTCGCAGACTTCGACCGCGTCCTTTGCCACCCGCTCACGCGTGCCAGTATTAGCGCAAACCGAGAAGGATTTCTTCGCCCGTTCCTTAAGGGGCGCGCTCGACTCGGCTATGGCTTTGCGCAGGTTCGCAACTGAGGTGGTGTCCTTCTCGATAGCCGCCGGGAATTTGATGCCATTCATTTCCGCGTCAAAATCTCGCCACATCTCCCCCACCCGGCGCATGCCCTCAACCACCCAGCGCGCGGGAAACACGGGCTTGACCTGGGTGATGTCGACATAGGCGCGCGTCGCATCTTCCAGGGCAGCATGACGCTCCTTCGACCAGCTCTGGAACTTCTTGTAGTAATCCTGCAGCTGGTCGCTCGACTTGAGTGACGCGGTGCTCGGCGCCTTGAGCTTTTCGGCTTCGAGGCGGAGCTTTTCCGCCTGTAAATACATGGCCGCACCCACGGCGCCCACCACCGCCTCACGCCCGATCAGCGGGTAAGGCTCCTTGCGCATCAGCGCCTTGGCCTTGGCCGGTCCGTCCAGGGCGTCCCACGCCTGAATGACCTCCTCGGCTTCCTGCATGGCCATGGCCAGATCGCCGGCGGCAAAGTATGTGCGCGCCGTCTGAGCAGCCCACGCCAGGGCAAGACCTGGGTCTTTCGGCCGCGCAGCGGGCAGCACCCCGAGCGCCTCCCGTGGCATGTCGGAGTCGTTGAAGTAGCTGCTGGCACCAATCCGCGCGGATATGGCCAGGGCATCCGTCGCCTTCATGCTGCCTGAATATGCCCAGACCTTGCGCGGGTCCCTGAGCACCACCAGCGCCGCAAGCACCAGCGCAGGGTTCTTCGCATCCTTGATCAACGCCTGAAGGCGCGTGTCGTCGATGGTCGCGCCTTCTGGGCGCCAGCGCGGATCGCGCAGCACCAGCTGAGCGTACAGCTCGGCGTCCGGATCTTTGGCTAGCTTCGCCTGAGCCACCCAGCTTGGGACCAACGCCGCGCTCCCCTCACACACCACATCGGGACCATGAGGCTGACTCAACAGGCAGCCCCGCCACGCGACCTCCGCTGCCGTGGTTGCCTTCGCGGCAAATGCCGCTTCGCCGTCGGTGCCGGCGAGGCCGGTCACCTTCTTCGCGATGACATCGGCGGCGCTGAGCAGTGCCTTGCACTCGTCGCTGCACACAGCAGGCGCTTCTGCCTGCGCTGCTTCGACGTCAGGATCCGTTGGGCTCCCGCTGGGACTTGGCGCTGGGGTGTCGTTTGCCGAGCTTGCGCTGGATGCCGACGCTTGCGGAGCTTGCGGCGGGGGAGAGCTGCAGTGCGCGGAGGCGAGCGCGAGGGCACCTAGCACGCCTAACCCCCAAACCTGCGAACCTCGGGAGCGACGGGCGGGCCAGTGAGAGAGACGGGTGAGCAGACTCCTGCGGGCAAACATGCCTCGCTTTTAGAGGATCCGTGAGGAGGAGCAAAGGCGGTAGGGCACGCTGCCAGCGGTGCGCTGCCAGGCGGTGCGCTGCCAACGCTATACTTCGCCGCGTGGAGCTGGAGTTTACACCGACCCTCGCGGACTACCGCGAGCTCGTGCGCGCAAACCTCGCGCGGCGCCCCTTCGGTGTGATCCTGCTCGCCCTGGCGCTGTGCGCCCCCTTGCCAGTGTTCTGGTGGCAAACCAACTTGCCCTGGTTCGTAGGCGCTGTGTGGGCGCTGTTCGTGTGCTTCATGCTGGCCACGATGCCCCATCGCCTGGCAAACCAACTCGTGCGACGCAGCCCTCATCTCGTGCAGCCGCATCGCATCCGCACGGATTCGCACGGGTACGAGCTACATAGCCCGGGCTACGACGTGAGCTTGCACTGGGCGGCCTTTCGCGAGCTCCGGAGCACGACCCACCTGTGGCTCTTGTTTCGCGAGAGCGAAGTCTTCGTGGTGCCCAAGCGGGCGTTCGCGTCGCGGGACGCCGAGCGCGGTTGGGTGCGCGCGGTGCGCGACTACATGCGAGCACCACCCGACGCTGCGCCCGAAGCCGCTGACCTCACCTTCTCGCTCACCCGTAGCGACTACACGGAGATCTACCGCGCGGCACAACCGGCGCAGCTCAAGTTCATGCGTTGGTTCCTCACGGTACCAATCGTGCTCGGCCTGGTGGCGAACGCGCGATTCATCCAGCTGGGTCACAACCTGGCCTGGATGATCAGCCTGCCGTTCACGCTGCTCTTCGCCGTCGCGATCGCGTTGATGACGCCCTGGGTCCAAGCGAGACTGCTGAGAGCAGAAGCGTTCAAGCCTGTTTCCTATCGGATCCTCCCGGAAGGATTTCTGCATCGCCACAGCCAGGGGGAGACGCTGTACGCTTGGTCCACGCTGCGTGGGGTCGAGCAGAGCCAGACGCTGTGGTTGGTGCGCACGGACTCCGTCGTCTTGCCCGTGCCGCGGCGCGCCTTCTCCAACGTGGATGAGGAGAGCGACTGGATCGACTTGGTGCGGGGTAACCTGCACGGCGCTCCGAAGTTGGAGAGCGTACCACACGCGGCGAATTAGTGTCCTGTCTCCGTAGTTCCCTGCAAAACACGCCCGCCCCCACAGGGTGTGGGCGCACGAGTTTAGCGCCTTGGCGCTACTTTTGAGACGAGGAAACGCTGTGTTGATTGTTCAGCGAATCACCGATTCGCTGAATTTGTTTAGGTGTAAAATTCCGTAGTTGGTGGGGGAGAGGTGCGCCACCACGCTTCGGATGTGGCCCCGCGCCCGAATTCGAGGTACACGCCCTGTTAGAAGTAGAACTTCTCACTTTTAAGGAGGTCGGCCGTGGCACTGCGTAGTCTCAAGCTTGATTTGGCTGTTTCCAAGATGGTCGGCCTCGCGTTGGCCCTGGGTGTGACGACTCAGGTCAGCTCGGCGCGCGCCGCGGACTACAGCCAGCCTGGTCCGCTCACCACGGCGGTCCAGAGCTTCAACACGAGTGGCGCGAACGGTAAGGTCGCGTACCCGACGAACGGCAGCGGCCCGTTTCCGACCCTGGTGCTCGGCCACGGCGCGCTGTTCGCCAACGCGGACCAGCAGATTGGCTGGGGAGAACACTTCGCTTCGTATGGCTTCGTGGCGATCGCAGTGAACCTCGGCTCATTTCCCGACGGGAATGGCGGTACACCGATCATCGAGGCGGCGCTCAACTACCTCGACAGCGCACCCGCACCACTCGCTGGGCTGGCGGACACCGCCAACTTCGGTCTCGAAGGCTTCAGCGCCGGCGGTCAGTCGTTCGCCGTGGCCGCGGTCGGGTTGAAACCTCAAGCGCTGGTGCTCTTCGATCCAGTCGGAGGCAGCGGCATGGGCGGCGGCACCGACCCTGGGGGCAGCGCCGTGCCGAATATCTGCAGTCCGACCATCACCATCTTCACCGAAGCCAGCACCTGCAACAGCAACAGCAACTGGTCGCCGTTCGCAATGGCGAGCAGCGGTCCCCGCGCTACCTTGCGGATCACGGGAGCAACCCACTGCGACGGTGAGAACGCCGACCGCGGAGGGCTCTGCGGTGGTTTCTGTGGCGGCGCCGCCACCCCGGCCAAGCAGGGCCGCTTCGCTCACTATGGAACGGCGTGGTTCTTGGCGTATTTGAAGGGCGACTCTGCTGCTCTGGCTGAAGTCACCGACAGCGCGCTCGCCGCCGACTCTGCGATCAAGAACACCGGCACGGCTGACGGTCCCGACTGTGACGGCAATACCGGCAACGGTGGCAGCGGCGGCGCAGGAAACGCTGGCGCGGGAGGCGCACAAGGTGGCTCCGATGCGGGCGGTGCGGCGACCGGCGGAGCTGGCCAGGGCGGATCCGCGGGGAACGCAACCGGAACCGGCGGCTCAGGCTTTGGCGGCAGCGCCGGTGCTAGCGGTGGCAACGCTGGGACGGGCCAGGGTGGCTCCAGCGGCTCCGGCCAAGGTGGCTCGCAGGCTGGTTCGAGCGGCTCCGGTGCTGGCGGCTCGAGCGGCGACGACTCAGGCTGCAGCTGCCGCGCCAGTGGCGCAGGGAGCAGGAGTCCCGGGGCAGCAGCGCTGTTCGGCTTACTGGGCTTGGTCGCGCTGCGTCGCCGTCGAAGCCGCCGCTAGGGGCGTGCTACGCTGGTGCGGGTAACCAAGCTGAAAGCGGCTGATCTTCGGAGCTACGCTCGGCGCAACTGGCAGAGCCGTGATCGACGTTCTGTAGCTTGAAATCGACCACGCTCCGCTTCAGTCAACCAGGTTCAAACGTCGGCGTGGGCCCTTCGCCTTGGGTGCCACGCCGGGTAGCTCGAGGTGCTGGCCCTTGGCATACACCGGGTGGCGGCCGTGTTCGCGGTACCAGTCGGCGACCTTCGCGGACATGTGCATCTGTTCGATGATCTGACGCCAGCCCACGCCGGTGTTGTACGCACAAAAGCTGATCTCGCCTTGCTGGGTTCCGTACGGAATGATGCACATCTCCGTGCGACGGAAGTCGTAGTTGAACAGGTCCTGAAACCACATGCCGGCGACGAAGAGGAAGCGCCACTCGAAGGCACCAGCGTCGCCCTCCGTCGTGCCGACCGCGTCGCCGGTGGCACCGGCTTGGCTCAAGCACTGGCGCACGAGCTCGGTCAGCCCGTAGCCAGCCGGAGCCTGTTCTGGCTTGAAGTTGCGCGCCAGACTCAGAGCTACGCCGCTCATCACGTGGGCCTTACCGCGACCTGAATCTGCGACCTCTTGAAGGTCCTTCAGGACTTGCTCGACATCGATGAAATCGCAGAGCGGCGCCCAGGCCTTGGTGCGCTTGTTCACGACCAACACCGTTCCGATACCGCAGTTCGGATGGCAGCCGCACTTGAGCGCGCCGAAGTCCGTGTCTGGTCCGAGCAACACGTCGACCACGTCGCTGAACGGATTCATTGCGGACAGCGGGAACCAATCGCGGAGTGGTTCCGTCGCGCCGAGCTGCGCGCTGAGGTCCTGCGCCAAGTGGCTCAGGGTGTAGCGCTGGGCATGGCGGCGCTCGTCGCTGATGTCTTCATCTCGCCCGGTGAAGCTCACAGGCTGAAAGCTGACCACGGTGATCTTTTCGGCGTTCTCCAGCGCAAACTCCACGATGGGCCCGACCTGCTCATCGTTCACCCCGCGCACGACAGTGACCACCAGCACCACATCGATACCTGCAGCGTGCAGGTTGTCGATGGCAGCCTGCTTCACATCGAACAGGTTGCCGACCTTGCGATGCTCGTGTGCGGCGTTGCTCACCCCATCAAACTGCAGGTAGACCAAGCGCAGACCAGCGTCCTTTGCCGCACGGCAAAATTCTGGTTCCTGCGCGAAACGGATCCCGTTGCTCGCACACTGCACGCAGAAGTAGCCCACTTCCCGTGCGTAGCGTGTGGCGTCGATGAAGAACGGGCTGAGCGTTGGTTCCCCACCCGAGAACTGCACACTCATCTGACGTCGCGGCTGGATGCTCAGCGAGTCGTCGAGGATCTTGGTGACCTCGTCCCAAGTGAGTTCGTGGACATAGCCAACCTGATTCGCGTCCATGAAGCACGGGTCGCACATCATGTTGCAGCGGTTCGTCAGGTCCACCGTGAGCACCGAGCCACGCCCATATTTTATGCTGCTGGTGCCGTGATTTCGCAGCTTGGTCTTCGGGGCGAGATAGTCCCGCCCCGGGAACAAGCGCTCGATGCGAGCCAGGAACTCTGGGCTCACGCTCATTACGTCTTCGAACTCCCCGTGCACCGAGCAGGTCTTGCGCATCACGACGCGACCTGAATCCTCGAGGATCTGCGCCTTGACCTCGCCCGGATTGCCCTCGATGAGCTCGGTCAAGGGGAGCTCTCCGCTGAGGATCGCCTGGCGAGTTTGTTTCACACACTCCGGGCACAGCGAGTCCGTCTCACGCGGCCAACCCAGGGTAGGAAAGGTTCGCTCGGCCTTGCGGATCAAAGGCGCAGGAGCCCATTTCGGCTGAACCCGTGGCCCCGGACTCGCGCTGCCGAGCTTGCGGTGCAACGGAAAGGCGGCCTTCGCCGCCAGCACGAGTGCCTGCTCCGCTCCTCTCAACGCGCGCTGCCGTAGTGTGAGTGGCTGCTGTGTACCGCGTGCGTTTCCGACTCGAAACGTCGCGACGTCAGCCTCCGCGGAGGCACGGCTGGCAGCGCTGCGGTGACCCACGCTGGCTGCGCGATCGTGCATGTCGAGATAGCCGGGGACGGGACGTTGTGACATCGCCGTCAGAATAGTCGAGACGAGCCCAGAGGCGAGCCCGCACTTCGGAGCCGGTGCTATGCTGCCGTCCGCATGCGCCTACTCGTCGCAAGTGACGTCCACCTGGGACCACATACACCCTCACGGGTGGACCGGGCGCTGGCTCGCATCCTGGGTGAGCACCCTGGGCATGAGCTGGTGTTGGCCGGAGATATCTTCGATCTCTCCCTTGAACCGCGCGGCAGCGATCTGGGCAGAAGCCTGCGTCAATTGCTGACTCGAACACCCGAGTTGCCCGCAGCGCTGCACAGCCACCTGGGACTGGGGCACCCCGTCACGCTGTTGGTGGGAAATCACGACGCCGAACTGCTGACCGAATGCGGGCGCGACGCGCTCCTCGAGAGCCTCGATCTGAGTCACGCCGCCCCGCTGAGTGTGGCGCCGTGGTTCATCCGCCGCGGCGGGGTCCACATCGAGCATGGACATCTCTACGATCCGGACAACGCGCCGACGCATCCACTGGCGTGCTGGAAAGAGGGCACCGAGCCCCTGGGCATTGCGCTGACGCGGCGCTTCCTGGTGCCGAGTGGCGCGACCTATTTCGCCCACGCCCACCAGACGACACCCCTCAAGGGCCTGCTCGACGCCTTCATTCAGTACGGGGTGAACGCGCCACGCATCGTTTATCAATATTTCCACGCGGCTATTTCGGTGACCCTCGAGTCGCGCCCGAGTTCGCCCCAGGCGCGCCTTCTGGACCAGGAGCGGAATGACGGTCACAGCCGACTTCTCGACTTCGCGGCGAGCGTGGGCTTGGAACTTCAGGTGCTGACCGACCTACTGGCGGGCGCCACGCAGCCAACACACCACGACTTTACGGACACGTTCATGCGCCTCTACTTTGACCGCATCTTGTGTGCCGTCATCGGAACCCTCGGCGGCGCAGCCTTGTTGCCCTTGAACCCGCCGGCAGCGCTGGGACTGGCGTTGCTCGCCAGCGCCTACCTCGTGCAGTCCGTGGCCTTGCAAGGCAGTCGCTACTCCGAGGCACCGCGCGAGCGCCTGCAGGCGGCGGCTGCGCGGGTGGCTGCCACGAGTGGCGCCGACCTGGTGGTGTTCGGCCACACACACCACGAAGACGAAGCGCCCGGCTACATCAATTCGGGCTCCTTCGCCTTCGGGCGCCAGGACAGTCACAGCTGCCTCGCCATCGAAGACGGCATTGCGCGCCGACTGTGACCATCCGCTAAACCGTGCGGATTTTCACCGCGCACCGAGGGCCAAGGGTTGAGCCTAGCCGAAGTTCGCCTCGCGCTTCTCGAAGAAGGCCATGATCGCCTCGTGAGCTTCGGGGGAGCGAATGCGTTCCATGAACACCCGGCCTTCTTCCGCCATGATTTCCGCGAGGCTCTGAGCGGTGCCGCGACGCATGAGCCGCTTGGTTTCGCGCACCGCCGTGGGCGCGAGCTTGCCAAGACGGTCGCACGCGTCCCGTGCGAGCGCCAGCGCCTCGCCTGGCGCGCACGCACGGGTGACGATGCCAAGCTGATACGCCTCCTCGGCGTCGAACCTCTTGCCCAGTAGGAGCAGCTCTGTAGCGCGCTGATGCCCCATCATGCGTGGCAAGAGGAACGATGAGCCGGCTTCGGGCACCGCTCCCAGCTCGACGAACGGCATACGAAAGCGCGCGCTGGCGTCGGCGTACACAAGGTCGCAGTGAAGGAGCAGCGTCGTGCCAACTCCCACCGCAGGCCCGCTCACGGCGGCAACCAGAGGCTTGCTCAGCCTTGGCAGCCAGGAAATGAAGCGCATGACGGGGCTCTCTGCATCAGGCGGGGAGCTCATGAAATCCTGGAGGTCGTTGCCAGCGGTGAAGCATTGCTCGCCGCCCGTGATCAGGGCGGAGCGCAGCTCCGCCTCCGCCTCGAAGCGAGCGAGCGCAGCACACAGCGCCTCATACATCTCCAGGGTGAGGGCGTTCTTCTTGGCTTCCCGCTGTAGACGGATCTCTAGGCAGCTTCCGCGCTGGGTGACGTCGACGTGGCTCATGCTGGGATCTTCGCCGCCCGTAGGCGGGGCGTGGGGAGTTTTGTTTGTCGGTTCCGAACTGCGAATTCGCAGTATAAGTCGCAACGATGGCACGCTTGACCCAGCTCCGGCACGGATCGCTCGGCGCCTTCCTCGCTGGCGTACTCGCCGCCTGTGGCTGCGACGAATCCAAGCCCACGAGCGCCGCTCCCAGCGCCTCGGCCAGCGCTACACCGAGTCCTGCAGCGCTCCTGCTGCCTGATATGCCGAGCGCGCAACCCGCGCCGAAACCACCTGCAGCGAGTGAGGCGCCGGCTCTGGAGAAAGCCTGCGGCCTGCCGAAGGCGAAGACCAAACCACTCCCGCAGCACGCCCTTCAGGGCAACGAGGCCGCGCCGAGTGCGAGTGCACCGCAGATCCCCAGCGCGCCAAGTCCAGAGGCAGCCGCCTGCGCTCAGCTCGCGATCCTCTACTCAACGGGAGAGGCCGGAGAGGTAAATCACGAACACGCCTTTGCCTTGCGGATTCACGCCTGCAGGCTCGGAGCGCTGGACGCGTGCGTGCTCGCCGGCGCCGCGCTTGCGATCGGAGACGGCACCAAGACCGACATGGGACAAGCGCTCGCGCTCTATCAGCGAGCTTGCGACGGCAAGAACTCGGAGGGCTGCCTGCGGGTTGGTGCTCTGCATCAGCTAGGCACGGGCATCCCGAAGAACGTGGCCCGAGCATACGAGGCGTTCAAGAAGGCTTGCGAGTACGGTAACGCCGCCGCGTGCTTCAACGTGGGCGCCATGGAGGAAAAGGGCGAAGGCATCCAAGCCAACGCCAACGAGGCCATCCGACACTACGGGATGGCCTGTTCCGGGAGCTTCGCGAGCGGCTGCTTCAATCTGGGACTCATCTACGATCGTGGAGTGCTGGCCAAAGAGAACGCAGCTTGGGCGGCTGCGCTGTACAAGCTCGCCTGCGACGCAGGCCACCCTGGCGGGTGCGGAGGCTACGGCGGCCTGCTGTACGCGGGACGGGGTGTCGAAAAGAACACGGAGCAGGGCCACCAGATGCTGCAGGAAGCCTGTGGAAAGGGCTCCGACTGGGCCTGCCACCTGATGCGCAAGCTGGTCGAGGCGACCACGCCCGCGCCCTCGAGCAGCACGGGGCAGGCTTCTCAGTGATTTCCGCGCAGCAATAAGCGGCTAACTTTTCGGAGTTGCGAGCTTCCGCGTCGAATCCCAGAAAGGGATGCCGCAGGGATCGGAACTTTGTGAAGAGCAGGTCTGCATTTGTTGCGCACCTGCGGAGGTAGGTGGACAGGCTGGCGCAACTCATGCGCTCCGCATCAGGATGCAGTGCCACTGCAGTGGGTCTGACACGCGATTTTTGTGACTGATTCCTAGAGGATACAGGCCTGTTGCGACGCCTCTCAAGGTTGGTCTTGAGTTCCGCCACGTTCGCACGGCCTCTCTCGCTGGCCTTCGCGCAAGGAAACGATTTCATCAGCACACCCTAGCGATCAGTGTCTCGTCGCGTATCATCCAATCTCCCCTCACTCGATGTTCGGCAGCCGCGAGCATCCAAGACATACGAGTTCGTCGATGATTGTCTTTCACCACACGTCGCTCGCAGGGCTCCTGCCCTTCCTCGACGGAAAGCTGAAGCTGATTCCGTGGGGTTCAACCGATACTCTTCGACGAGCGGGCTTTGCCTGGGCAGACGCTGATCGCACAGCCGCCACGCTCCTCCGAGACGGCGCGCCTCTCGTTCAGAAAGCTGCGGCAGCCTTCCTCTCGACTGCT
>JBFXBK010000317.1:0-10869 GCA_050183255.1 Polyangiaceae bacterium
ACAAACGGCAGCCGCCAATGACAGACACATCAGCCTGTCCCAGCGCAGCAGCGTGGTCATGCGAAGCCTCATCCCATCTGCTTCAAAAGCAACTTCCGCGCCGAACGTCCAAAAGCCAGCGGCCGCGAGAACCAAGCACGGTTTCTGGCGCTCGAGTCACCAGCGCTTCAGTCGCCTGGCTTCCGCCAGCAACTTCAGCGCGGCCCCGACGTCTCCCTGCGCAAGGCTCTCGCGAACCGTCCGCAGCTCGACCTCAAGCTCCTCGAGGGCTCCCGCGACCTCCTGGGCGTTGCGGCTCAGGATCCCGCTCCACATCGCCTCCGGCCCGCCGCCAACTCGAGTCGAATCGGCAAATCCAGGGCCCGCGAAGCGTCGCCGGTCGCGCCCCGCCAGCTTGACCATCGCGCTCGCCACCAGCTGGTTCGCGTGGCTCGTCAGCGCAACACCATGATCGTGGTCAGCAGGCGAAACCACGATTGGCTGCGCGCCCAGCACGAGGGCAAGCTGACGAACACGCGCGACGCTGTCTGCTTCGGTCGTTTCCGTGGGGCAAATGAACCAGCTGCGACCACGGAACAGCTCTGCCGATGCGTGCTCGAAGCCGCCGCGCTCCTTGCCCGCCATGGGATGACCGCCGCAAAAGCGAACGAGGCCCAGAGACGCCGCGCGCTCACACACGTCGCGCTTGGCCGACCCGCAGTCCGTCACGCAGCGCGCCTCGGAGAACCATTCGAGCTGCTGCTCGATCACCGGTAGGGGCGTCGCTAACACCACCAGTCCCGCCTCGGCCGACGCCTCCCGCAGCGCCGTCTCATCAGCGACGATCAGGCGACTGAACAACTGCGGTTCGTCCAGCGCAGCGAGCCCCGGCGCGAGGTCCGCACCCCAGATTTCCCGCACTCCGGCGTTGCGCAGCCCCAGCGCGATCGAGCCACCCATCAGGCCCACCCCAACTACGAGTACCGGCTCGCCGGGGAAGGCCTCGCTGGTCATTTCCGCACGACCGCCCCGATTGAGCGCAGCTTGTCTGCGAGCTCAACCGCATCTTCCCAGTGCAGCGTCGCGGGTTGTGAGGGCAAGTCGCTCGCTGGACCAACCCACACCCGCAGCACCACGCCATCCGCGCCCGCACCAATCGCCGCGCTCGCGACCGCGGCGCAATAACGCGCGCGCTGAGCGATCGTCGGAACGTCGACCACGATCGGCAAATGAGTCCGCAGCTTGGCGCGGGCGATCGCGGCCACCTCCAGCGTGCGCGCACCGTTCGGGTATTCACCACCAGCTTCCATCAGCACCACGGTGCTGTTCCGCGCGAGCTCACGCTCTGCGGCGCCAATCCATTTGTTGGCGCCCCAGCTGGGCTCGCGCACGACGAACGTGATCGGCCACTTCGGGGACTGGGGGCTGGGATGGAGGCTCACCCAGGACAGCGCGCCGAGTGACTCAGGCACATTGCGGCCGCGACTCACCGCTGCATCGAACGGACGCCCTGCCGCGAGGGCGTAAGGCAGACTCACTGGCGGTTGATCCGCGCCCGCCTCGGGAAACCCAATCGGTTCGATGGCAATCCAAGGGCGTTCTCCACCGATGCTGCCGAAGTCACCGTCCACGACCGTCTGGCGCTGCCGAAACTTCCGCGATGAAAGTCGATAAGGCTCGCTCACCCGCACGACCTCGGCCACCGCTTCGATCTCGCGCACGACGGCGACGTCGGACTCCGTGACGTCCCCAACCACACCGAGAATCGTCCGTGTTTGCCCGCTCGAGCGGTGCACGTCGAAGTTGTTTTGGACGAGGTACGCGATCACGGCCTCGATGGCGGACTCAGGAGCATCCGGCTCCATCACGACGATCATGGGACCGACCAGCCTATCAGAACTGGGTTCAATGGAGGTCCCGGCGGCAAGCGCGCGGTGCGAATCTGAGTCCAACGGGCGCTCCACCATGCTGGCTCGAGAAGGACAGCATTGCGCCAGGCTCGTGCCTCTAGGGCGCTGTCTTCAGCCCGCCCACCCACGAGAAAGCCGCGATCTCTTGGCGCTCGGCGGCGGGGATTGTAGGTTTTCCCGACGTGCGTTCGCCTCGCCGCCGGGCGGGCCCAGCCGCACGCCTCCAGGAGCCAGCGTGAGCCAAGCGGATCAGAACTCGGACCCACTCATCGATACGCTCATAGCTGGGCGCTACCGCGTCGTCCGGCGGCTCGGCGAAGGTGGCATGGGCGAGGTGTACCTGGCGATGCACGAGGCGATCGAGAAGAAGGTCGCGCTCAAGGTCCTACGGCCGGAGTACTCCGCCAAGGCGGACATCGTCACGCGCTTCCAGCAAGAGGCCATCAGCGCCTCGCGCATCAAGCACCCCAACGTGCTCGAGATCTTCGACTTCGGTCAACTCGACACCGGCGCCTTCTACCTCGCGATGGAGTTCCTCGAGGGGCACGACCTCGCCGATGAACTCCAGCGCGTCGTCGTGCTCACCCCCCAGGACGGCATTCGCATCGCACTGCAGATCTGTCGCGCGCTCTCGGCGGCCCACACCAAGGGAGTGGTGCACCGGGACATGAAGCCGGAGAACGTGTTTCTCCAGCGGGTCGCCGACGGCGAGGAGATCGTCAAGATCGTCGACTTCGGCATCGCCCAGCTACGCAGCAACGAGGAGGCGGAAAAGGCGCAGCCAACCCGCCGCCGACTCACCAAGACGGGCATGATCTTCGGAACACCGGAGTACATGTCGCCGGAGCAAGCAGCAGGCAAGAAGGCGGACCAGCGAGTCGATATCTACGCGACCGGCATCATCCTGTACGAAATGTTCACGGGCGCAGTGCCTTTCACCGGGGAAACGTTCATGGCAGTGCTCGCTGCCCACCTGAACGACTCGCCGCCTCCAATGCGCATGATCGCACCCGATCTGCAGATCTCCCCGGAACTCGAGGCGGTGATCATGCGCGCGCTGGCCAAGAAGCCCGATGAGCGCTTCCAGAGCATGAGCGAGATGGCCCAGGCCCTGATGGGCACCCCCGAAGGTCTGGGCGCAGGGCCCGTCACGCGGCAGCTCATGGCGTCCGACCCGCAGCTCTCGATGGCCGGCGGTCATGGCTACAACCCGAACCAGGCCGTTGGCGCCGTCACCGGGCACCAGTTCAGCGGACCAGGTCCTCAGACCTCCGCGCAGTTCACCCCCGGACAGCCAACGCCCAATCCCCTCGCGAACGATCCGAATCGCCCCTCCTACAACCCACCGACAGCGGTGTCTCCCCAGGGCCCTCCGGCGTATCCCCAGGGCAACATTCCCCCGATGCCTACGCCGCAGGCTCCGCAGCCAGGACCGGCGCAGGCCATCACCATCGGCGGCGTGGAGGATCCGAACGAAGCGGATCGACTGTCGCGCGCGCATACGTATCTAGAGGCGACTGGTCCGACCCGCGCTCCCGAAGAAAAGAAGTCGAAGCTCGGTCTGTTCATCGGCATCGGGGTGCTGCTCCTCGGAGGCGCCGGAGCGGCGGCTTTCGTGATGCGCGCCCAGAGTGCGACCGATGGCCCCGCGGCAGAGCCGACCGCCTCCGTCGCTCAGTTGCCTGATCCGCCCAGCGCGCCCCCGCCGAAAGAGACCGCCAGCGCACCACCGGAGCCGGTGAAGCCGGTGAAATACACCTTGAAGATCACGACGGAGCCCGAAGGAGCCATCGTGAAGAAAGGTGACTTTCAGGTCTGCCCCAAGACACCATGCGAGCTAGTCGCCGACCCAGACGAGCAGCTCGAGCTCAGCGCCTCCAAGGGCGCGATGAAGGGCAGCGAGAAGGTGTTGGCGCAAAAGGACGGGCAGAGCGTGGTGATCAAGCTCAAGGCGCCGACCGTGCAACGTCCGCCGACCTCCGGTCCACGCATGTGTGAGGTCGAAGTCGACGGCTTGAAGATCCTCCGCCCATGTCCTTGAGGACCGCGGCGGCTGAGTGACCCACGTCTGGCTCGACTGAGCGCCTGCGCCGGCAAACCATGCACCCGTCATATTTCCTTGCGGATATTTTTAGCCTAACAATGCCGCGAACAACCGCACACAGCGCGAAGGCCGCCCGAGCTCCGGCGGCCTTCGTGGTTCGGCGCTTCTTCTGAATTAGTTTGCAGTCGGGTAGCAGCAGCCAGTGACGCAGAACTCGTTGGCTGGGCACTCCGCTTGGCCAGGGCGCCCACACTGTTGACGACCCACAGGGCACTGCTGCTCGATGCAGTCGGCAGGTAGTTCCGGCTTGCCCAAGCAGATCTCACAGTGCTCACAGGTGTTGAGACACGCGGGCACCTGATCGCAGGGGCGGCATTTGCTCGGATCGTTCAGCGTGTCCGGCGTGCAGGTGCCGTCACCTTTATTGTCTTCGGAACCAAGGTACACCGTCGTGGCGGCGCCGGGAATGGCGCAGCAGCCGAAGCAGTCACACCCGTTGGGAGTGAGCGGCCCGCAGTAGCCGAGGCAGGCGTTGCTCTGAGTTTGATATGCCTGAGCGCAGGACATCGACGTGCCAGGCAGGCTCGCGCCCGGATCGTATTCACACTTCTTGCCCTCGGGATCGTACTTCGGCGCGATCTCATGGGTGTCACATTCGTGGCTCCAATAGCAGTCGTCGTTGCCGGCTCCGGAGTCTCCGTCGAAGTAGCAGTCGGACTTGCAGGGGGCCGCGTTCTGCCCCGGGATTTCGCCCTTGTACCCATCCTCGTTGTTGTCGCACGCCCCGAGACAGCTGACGTCTTTCGAATCGATCTTGCCGTCGCTGTCGTTGTCTAGACAGTCACCACACTCATACACCTTGCCTTGGCAAGCGCGCACGACGCAGTAGTTGCCGCAGCCCTGAATCGGGTCGCAAGTCTGTGTGCCCGTGCAGAGGTCGTCGTCGGGAATGGCAACGCAGCCACCGACGGCCTCAGCACACATCTGAGTCGTGCAAGAGACGCCGTCGTCGGGGCAAGTGAGGGTGGTACCACCCACACAACCCGCAGCGTTCGCGCCAGAGGTTCCGGGAGAGCAGCGCTCCAGGCCGTTGCACACCGCGCCGTCGGAGCAGGCGGAGTCGTTGGGGGAGGCCTGACAGCCAGTGATGGCATCGCAGTAGTCCGTGGTGCAGCTGAAGCCATCGTTACACGTCGGCGCGGCGCCGGCGAGGCAGCCATCGGAGTCGGCGCTCGGATCGTTTGGCGCACACGTCTCGACACCGTCGCAAA
The DNA here is from genome assembly GCA_050183255.1 of Polyangiaceae bacterium. GTDB lineage: Bacteria > Myxococcota_A > Polyangia > Polyangiales > Polyangiaceae > JAHBVY01. Next base: position 5,205 of record JBFXBK010000317.1, read on the forward strand.
CCGTTGAGTTTCCACACCGGATATCCTGCGGTGTGTGGAAGCAGGCGCCTGTCCCGGGTTCGCAGCTATCCACCGTGCAGTACAAGCCGTCGCTGCAGTCCTTCGCCGTTCCAGGCACGCACAGCCCGGTGCTCAGATTGCAGCTCTCGCCCACGGTGCAAGCATCGCCGTCGTCGCACTCCGAGTCCTGAGTGCAGGCGGTGCCCGCCACGCAGCCAGTAGCGAGACACGCCTGTCCCGCGCCGCACTTGCCTTGATTTGGTGTGAACTTGCAGGCAGCTAGGTTCTCGTCGCAGACGTCATCCGTGCAGCCGACGTTGTCGTTGCACACGACGGGCGAAGCGACCAAGCACCCATTCACATCACCAGCGCCGTTCGTGGCGCAGGTCTCGGCGCCATTGCAGTAGACACCGTCGTCACAGAAGGTGTCGTTCGCGACGGCCTTGCAAGAGTCCGTGCCTTCGTCGCAGCGGTCCGTCGTGCAGCCAATGTTGTCGTTACACGCGATCGGCGGGCCTGGCACGCAGCCCTGAGCGTCCGCGCCTGCCGTACCCGGGGCGCACTTCTCGGCGCCGTCGCAATACTCACCGTTGGAACACACCGAATCGACCGGCGTGTGCACGCAGCCAGCCCCCTCAGAGCAGCTGTCCGTGGTGCAGCTGAAGCCGTCATTGCAGCTGGGCGCAGTGCCTGCGACGCAACCCGTCGCGTTGCTGGAGTTCGCTGGGTCGCAGCGCTCTGCGCCGTCGCAGAACAGCCCATTCGAGCACAGCGCATCTTGGGGCACGCTCACACAACCCTGAGCAGCCTCGCTACACACCTCGGTCGTGCAGGTCGCGTTGTCGGAGTTGCTACAGGTGACTTGCTGACCGGCGAGGCACGCCCCTGTATTGGTGTCACAGGTCTCGGCACCGTTGCAGAACGTGGCGTCGTCGCAGTCACTGTCCTGAGTGCAGCCACTGCCGGTGCCGCCCGCGCCGCCTGCCGAGGTTCCTCCCGTTGCCAGGCCGCCGCTGCCGCCGGTCGCCGCGCCACCAGTTCCAGCTCCGCCTGCCGAGCTACCGCCTGCCGAGCTACCGCCTGCCGAGCTGCCGCCCGCTGAGCTGCCACCGCTGGAAGTGGTGCCACCGGCAGAACTCCCACCGGCGGAGGTACCCCCTGCTGAAGTCGTGCCACCCGAGGAGCCCCCGCCAGCCGACGACCCGCCAGCCGAAGTCCCACCAGCTGCAGCTCCACCCGCGGAGGTGCCACCCGCTGAAGTTCCACCCGTCGTGCCGCCCGCGCCCCCAGCCGATGAACCGCTGCTCCCACCAAAGCTAGAACCGCCCACGCCACCGTTGCCGCCGCCGCTCGTTCCACCTTGGCTAGAACCAGAACTGCCACCCTGCGCGGCCCCTGCGGAGCCACCCTGCGCGGCCCCCGCGGTGCCGCCCTGGGCCGTTCCCCCAGTGGCACCGCTGCCCCCCGTCGCGCCGTCGCCCCCCGAGCCTTTCGTCTCGTCGCCGCTACCGCACGCAACGAGTCCCAACGAAAGCGTCAGGGCGAGCCCTGCCAAAGAATGCCGCATGTGTCCTGCTCCTGTGTTTCCGAGCGCAGGCACGCGACGCCAAGCTTATAAAACGTGGACGGCACGCGCTCCAGAGCCACTCAACCAGAAGCGTACGTGGGGGATATCAGCCGCGTTTATGAGCTCGCTCCCGCGTTTTCCTACGCGGACGCATCAAGCGACGCAGCACGCTGAATGGTCGCGCAGCCGAGCCCGCACAGCGAAGCTCAACGATCTTCAGAGCTTTGACCGCTGGCGAAGCATCGCTTGATCTTGATCGGGGGGAGAGGTCCGCTGCTTGAACGTCTGCTCCGACTCAAGGCAGCGTTCAGCGCAAGCTTACCCCACCTTCAAACGCCTATCCGCACGGCAATATGTTACTCGGCCCTTCAGATGAAGAACGAGACACCCAAGCTCGCCACTGGGTGACCGATACGGAACGTCAGTGAAGCCCAGTCGACGAAGTGCCAACGCGCGCCAGCGTAAAAGACGAACGCGTCGAAATCGTCCTTGCGTTTGCCCTTGTTCCGCAAGCGTAACGAGGCGCCAGGCTCACCAAACACCGAGAACTTGGGGTGCAACCAGAAGTTCCACTGCATCACCACAGGGATGCGGTCCACGTTCTTCTGGTGATCGAAGCCGAAGCCAAGACCCACGGTGTTGTTGATGGTCTTGACGAAACCATTGTCGACCAACTCGAAGGTGCCGCGAAATCCGAAGCCGACGTCGTCATCCTCGCGATCGAAAGGCGCGATCGGACCCAGCAGTAGATGGGGCTCAGCTTCAAAGACGTAGTCGATGTGGCTGCCGGGTCGCTTGATCTGCCCAAAGGCAGACCCAGCGACGAGCAACGCGCTCAGCCCGACGGCGCCTGCGAGAGCGCGGCGAATGGAGCGTTTGACCGGTCTATCAGACCAGGATGGGAGGCGGATCATTCCGCGTAGAATACTCCCTTGAGGTCTTCCGTGCTGGAGATCGGTACGCCGCCCTTCACCGAAATCGCGCGGAACTGATAGTACATGCCCGGAGTGAGCGCGGGCCCGTCGTAGGACACCGTGGCGGGTTTGCTCCCACCCGGATCGAAGTTGCCCTCCGTCTCCCAAACTTGGGTGCCAAGTGCGTCGAACAGAGCCACTCGATACAAGTCCTCGCTCGAGTCGTCCTCCCACTCGAACACCGGATTGCCACTCACGCCTTCGGGAGCATCCGCGCCCGGAGAGAACACCGCGAGCGCACCCGTCACCTTGAAGCCAGTGCTGATGGGAAGATCGTTTCCAGCCACGTCGATGCGCACCAACTCGGTACCACCAATCGAGGTATCCGGGTCACGCACCAGACCGTCGTTCTCGAAAGCCGCGAGCACGACGTAGCGGCCCATGGGTACACCAGCGATCGACCAGGCTCCGCTCACGTCCGCCGCACGCAAGCCACGAGGTGCCTCGCCGCGCAGCACGGTCTCGTCGAACGTTTCCTCGGGGACAAGGATGACGGAGGTCACCGACGCACCTCCGCCGTTGACGATCTGAATGCTCCCGCTCACGACGGCAGTCGCCTCACCCGCCGACTCGAGATCGACGTCTTCAGTCGTCTCCCCGGCCTTCACGTCCGCGGTGTTGGGCGTGAGCTCGAGCCCCGCGGCATAGCCGTGCACGCCAACGCTACCAGCAGGGACGTTGAACACGGTGTACGCGCCATCGGAGTCCGCAACCCCGGTCTCGCCTCCCGCGACCACCAGCGTTCCGCCCGGATTATCCGCGATCACGTGGCCACTCACGGCCCCGAGTCCGTCAGTGTTGGTGAGCGCGATCAAGCCGATGTCCGTGGCGGCGTTCGCAACCTTGCCGTCCCCATCGACGATGCTGACGTCAACGGGCAACGCGACGCGTGGCGGCTTCGGAAACGGGAGGTACCCCGACGCGTCCGCGCGTAGCGTGTACGACGTCGCGACCGGCGTGCCATCACTCTGGCGCCGTACCGGCACCCGCAGGTCGTAGTGACCGTCTTTGTCGGTCACGGCAACACTGGATACCGAGGCACCGTTGGCGTCACGAGCGACCACCAGCGCTGCTTCGATCGCTGAGTCGTCCGCCGTGTCAAAGACCCGACCGGTCACGGAGACTGGCGCGTAGCACGCGGGCTCACCACCCACCGTCTCCTCGCACACTTGCTCGTCTTCGCAGCCTGTTTGAGCAACGACATCGCAGCCCTTGGGTTCCTGCTTGGGCGCATCGTCATCGCCACCACACGCAGCGAACGTAAGTCCCAAGCAAAACCAGACAATTTGTGCGTAACGCATGGACTCTTCCTTCCACTCGGACGCACCAGTGCACGCCGAGTCCCTGCTCTCGATCACGCGATCAGAGTCTGTCTCCTCACGGAACTGAACCGTTGCGATTGCAGCACGACGTTATAGCGCCGCGCTGCAGCCGATCAGCGAGGCGCTTCGATGCAGCAGCCTGTCACGCAGTAGTAGGCCGACGGGCACGGCGCCTGACCGGCCAAGCCGCACGGCTGGACCCCCGCGGCGCATTGGCCGCTACCACCAGTGCCACCAGCACCCTGCCCCGCGGAACCACCCGAACCGGTCCCCCCGGTGCCCGGCGGATCGCAACTATCCGGCAGCTTGTCCTTACCGATGCAGAGCTCACACTCTTCGCACGTGTTGAGACAGGACGGCACCGGCGTACACGGGTGACACTTGGTCGGGTCGTTGACGTCTTCCTTGGTGCACGTCGGGTTCTTCCCCGCGTCCTCGGACCCCAGGTACACGTATTTTCCGCCACCCGCTGGGAGTTCACAGCAGCCGAAGCAGTCGCAGCCGTTGGGCGTCAGCGGCCCGCAGTAGCTCTCGCACATGGAGTCCTGGCCCGACTCGAGCTCATCGCAGCCTTTGCTCGTACCCGGGATGTTCGCGTTCGCGTCGTACTCACACGCGCTGTTACCGCTGGGGTAGTAGTTCGGCGACGTAGAGAGTTTGTCGCACTCGTGAGACCAGTAGCAACCGTCGTTGTTGCCGGTGTCTTGATCGAAGTAGCAATCCATCTTGCATGGGGCTTCGTTGCCGCCCGAGATGCCTGAGTCGTAGGAGTCCTCGGTGTCGTCACATGGCCCGAGGCAATCGGCATCCTCGGAGTCGATCTTCCCGTCGTTGTCGTCGTCGACACAATTTCCACACTCGTAAAGGTGGGCCTGACACATGGTTGGTACGCAAACACCGCTGCCACCGGCGCCGGTACCCGCCGTGGTCCCGGCGGAGCCGCCGTTCGCCCCCCCGGTCGAGGTTCCTCCCGTGGTCGTTCCCCCAGTGGTGCTACCAGCGCTGCCGCCCTGGCCGCTCCCCGCGGAACCACCCACGCCACCGCTAGCGCCGCTGCTCGTGCCAGCTCCGCCGTCGCTCATGTCTCCAACCTGGACGTCGTCACCGCACGCCGCGGCAAGCGCACCCACACCTACAATAGTGCCAAGCGCAAGCCAGCGGCGCACAACCCGTCCCGTGGATTCGCGGCGCGCTGAGCGCGGATGGTGATGTTGCAACACGCCGGTACAGTGGTGCCCGTCGGAGCCGGTTATCATTCCTCGAGGATCGACTCGACCTTGCGTTGGTGCGCAGACTCGGGATGTTCCGTCTCGAAGGTCTTGGCGCGGCTCTTCGCCTCGCCCTCGCGTTTGAGTCGCTTGAGCGCTTCAATCGCAATGACTTCGCGCTCTTGGGCCAGCACACCGCGGGGATACAGCCGTTTGTGTTCCTGGGTAGCCGCCAATGCCGCCGCCGGATCCTTGCTCAAACTGCGGCGAGCCCGCTCGAGGATCGACGCCTCGCTGGGAGCAGCCGGCTTGCTGAATTTTTGCGGCGCTTCGACCTCCGTCGGGGCTTTTTGCTCCACCTCGACCTCGGTCGTCGGAGTGGGCGCGCTCGGCAGCACCGCGTTGGGTTCTTCGACGGGGGGCGCGACTGGTACCGACCCCTCTTCGAGGCGTGGAGTGACGGACTGCGCTTTCTCACCCCCAAAGAGAGCGTATCCACCAGCACCTAGCCCGAAGCTAATCCCCACGGCAATGACGAGCTTCGCGGCTCCGCTGAGTCCCGCGCCACCCCCGGCTGGTACGCCGCCTGGGCCC
>JBFXBK010000318.1:0-10868 GCA_050183255.1 Polyangiaceae bacterium
ATCCTCACCAACGCGTTCCCGTTCTACAAGTTCGAGGACGTGGACCTGAAGGACGGCGAGACCGAGATCGACCCCAAGCTGCGCGGCCTCATCATCACGCAGCCTCGCAAGGACTACTCGGACAAGGAGCTGCGTCGCATCGACCAGTTCCTGATGCGCGGAGGCAAGTCGTTGGTCGTGTGGGCCTCGGCGGTCACGATGAAGCCCAACGACGCCACGATGAAGGCGGAGCTCAACCTCCACGGCCTGGACAAGTTGCTCGGTGGCTACGGCATCAAGATGAACAAGGACGCCGTGCTCGACCACGACGCCCAGTTCCGGCTGCCGATCCTCACTCAGAGTGGTGTGGCCGCGATTGGTCACCCCGGCATCGTTCACGCGGTCAACGAAGGCGATGGCGATGAAGCCACCGAGATGCTCGACGACTCGTTCGCCGGCTTCTTCCGCATGGCAGAGATGGCGATCCCGTTCCCCTCGAGCCTCGAGCTCGAGAAGGACAAACAGCCCGATGCCACGCTCAAGTCGGTTGCTCGGACCTCTCAGGGGGCCACGGTCACCGCCGCGGACAGCGTCGACATGGCGCTGTTCGCCGATGGTGGCATCAAGAAGTGGACCGCTGAAGGCGACCCCAAGAGCTACATCATTGCTGCGACCGTGGAAGCGGAGCCCGGCAAGGGCAAGCTCAAGGCCGCCCTGGGCACTGGCGATGGGATCGACGTCGCGGCGACCACCGACGACGCGCGCATCCTGGTCGTCAGCTCCAGCGAGTTCATCACGAACCCGTTCGCCTACGCCGGAAACGGCCCCGAAATGGGCGGTCAGTTCGCGATGTTCGGTGGCATGGGAGGCGACAAGCAGCTGCAGCAATTTGCTCAGCCGTACGCTCAGCGCTACCTCACCAACACCATCCTGAGCGTGAAGAACACCCTCGACTGGATGAGCGGTGACGCAGATCTTCTCGCGGCGAGCGCGAAGCTGATGGGCGACCCGAACATCAGCTACAAGGACGCCAACATCCAGAAGATCAAGCCGACGGACGACGAGGACACTCAGAAGTCCAAGGCTGAGGCGAACAAGCAGGCTCGCGAGAAGCTGCAGGGCAGCGTGCAGTACACGCTGATCTTCGGCATGCCGCTGTTCTTCATGGCCTTCGGTTTCATCCGCTGGCAGCTGCGCAACGGCAAGCGCGCTCAGATGAAGATCTGAGCGTCCAGCATAGCGAACAGTACTTCCGTACGGATTCGGGTGCCGCGTCCTTTGACGGGCACCCGAACCGCGGAGTCGCAATTAGGAACGATGACTATGGCAATGGGTACAGAAACCAAGCTCTACATCGCGGTCGGCGTGCTCGCCGTGCTCGGCGGCGCCCTCTACTTCAACTCCACGAAGAAGAAGGCCGAGGCTGAGAGCTACACCCAGGCGGGGCGCGCTGCCGAGCTGCCGCCGCTCGCCTTCACTGACGACGACACGAAGAAGATCGACAAGATCGTCTTGGAGAAGGGCGCCGACGAAGATGGCGGCGCCGGTTCAGAGTTCGAGCTGACCAAGACTGGCGACGAGTGGAAGCTCACGAAGCCCGTCGCCTACAAGGCGAACCAGGCCAACGTGAAGAGCCTGCTCGACGCGCTGAAGCGGCTGAAGACCAGCGAGCAGATCTCCACCAACAAGGACCAGTACGACAAGTTCGGCGTCGCTGACGGCAAGGGCATGCACGTCGTGCTCTACGAGGGCGGCAAAGTGAAGGCTGACTTGCGCTTCGGCGAGGGCGGCACTCGCGGACAGATGGCGCGTATCGGCGACAAGGAAGGCGTCTACAGCGTCAAGGGCTACTCGAGCTTCACCTTCGATCGCGACGCCAAGGGCTGGCGCGACCTGGGGATCCTCAAGTTTGATGAGAAGGACGTCGAGAGTGTCGAGCTCACCAACGAGCACGGCGAGTACACCTTCGCCAAGGACGGCGACAAGTGGACCGCCAAGTACAAGAAGCCGAAAGCGCTCGGCGCCGGCAAGATCGACGACTTCGACTCAGCCAAGGTCGGCGACCTCCTGCGCGCTTTCAAGAACTTGAACGCCGCAGACTTTGGTGACGGCAAGAAGCTCACGGACATCGGCCTCGAGCCGCCGAAGGGGCAGCTCACCGTCAAGCTCAAGGAGGGCAAGGCCACCTACGTCATTTCCGTGGGAGACAAGGCCGACGGCACGAACATCTGGACCAAGGTCAACGGCGACGACCAGATCTACCAGATCTCTTCGTGGGCCGCCGACTGGATCACCGCGGAGCCGAGCAAGTTCAGCAGCAAGAAGGACGAGAAGGGCGGCGCAGCTCCCCCCGGAGGGATGCCAGGCGGCATGCCCGGCGGCATCGATCTGAGCGGCCTCGGCGGCGGTCACGACGACCACGGCGAATAGTTCAGAATCCTTCGAACGCAGAAACGGCCCGGCTCGAGAGAGCTGGGCCGTTTGCTTTGGTGCTCGCTTTGCTCGCCTGTCGTTGTCCCGCGGAGAGTCCTTGGGGATCCTTGGAATGGTGGTCAACCCCTACCAAGCTCCGACCTATGACGAGCCTGAGTACGACGAGCTGGTCGCTCCTGAGCGCGATCTGAGTCAGGTCCCATTCTACCGAGTCGGGCTGCTCAAGCTGGCGTGCATGAGCCTGCTCACCTGCGGCTTTTACGAGATCTTCTGGTTCGAGCGCCAGTTTCGGCATCAAGCAGCACACAATCGTGAACGAGGCCTTTCAATTTTCCGTGCGGTTTTTGCTTTCTTCTTCGTCCAGGACTTGGTGTTGCGCGTCGAGCGTGCGCGTCGCCGGGAGCTAGGCATCCAGTCGACGAACCTGCGGAGCCTTGCGGCGCTGTACATGGGCTTGATCTTGGTGTGTCGCGGGGGACTCCACATCATGTACTTCCTGCTCGGGGACTACGCCGTGGCTGCTGGTTTCGCCGCGGGGCTCTTCACCTTCATGCCACTCGTGCGCGTTCAACTCGAGATCAATCGCGTGCTGGCGCACTCTCACCCCCAACAAGCGAAGAATCGGCTGCCGAGGCTGTGGGAGATCGTCATGGCGGTCGCGGGTGTGTCCCTGACCTGGTACCTCGGCTACTACCCGCTCAGCGCGCTGATCGAGATCTCGCTGTTCTAGCCAGCTCTACGGGCCGAGCAGCCCGAGCTGGGCAGCGATTCCGAACGCGAAGAAGCTGCCAACCGTGAGCAGGACCAGCATATTCCACGCGGTAAAGCGTGTGTTCATGTCCATGCCACGATACTCATGCTCGAGGATGCGGTTGATCTCTTTCTGAGCCATGGCGATTGGCGAAACGCTGGCAGCGAACATCAGCATCGAGATCAGGAAGGCCCCGCCGGACGAGTTGGTGGAGTCACCGATGCGCTGAACGAAGCGGCTGCCCAGCGTTAGGCCGACAAACATGCTCGCGGAGGAGTTGGGGTTCATCAGCATCTCGACACCCTCGCCATGTCCATACGCCGAGATTTCGCGGAACAGCCGGTGCACGAAGAAGATCGAGAACATGCCGCGCCAGAACGGCATCATGGGCTGCCCAGTGCGCGCGTGGACGTAGCGCCATTGACGCTCGAACCAGAAGATCAGGTAGAGGCCACTCGTGGCCAGCGCCATCACCCATAGCTTCGTGGTGCCGACCGGGTAGAACGGAGGCAGCTCGGGTCCCATCACACTCGATGGCGGCGGGTCGTCATCGATGGGTGCTTCGTAGGGGTTGGTCATCGTTTCCTAACTCGTGGCGTAGCCAGTCACTAGCGCTTGAGCGAGCAGCCCCCAGCCGTCGATCGCCACGAACAGCAAGAGCTTGAACGGCAGGCTGACTTGCGTCGGGTTCATCATCTGCATCCCCAGGGAAAGCAATACGTTGCCGACCACTAGGTCGATCACCAAAAAGGGCAGGTAGAGCGCGAAGCCCAGCGCAAAGGCCTCCAGCAGCTCCGTGACCATGAAGCTCGGGATCAGCACCACCAGGTCGTCTTGACCCACGCGGTCGCGCTCCGCCTCCGGACGTGCAGACTTGGCGAGCTCGAAGAAGCGCTTCTTCTCCCGCTCGGACGCGTTGGCGCGCATGAAGTCCCTGAGCGGTTCGACGGCCGCTTTGAAGACGCCCGCCACCAGCACCGGTGTGTCCTGCACGGCTTCGCCTTGCCACAATGGTTCCGCGCGGTCTGCGATGCGGCTGCCCACCGGAGCCATTGCGAGCAGGGTCAGCGCGCCCGCCAGCGCCATCACCAACGTGTTGGAGGGCACGCCCTGGGCACCAATGGCGCCCCGCACGATCTGCAGCACCGTCGAGATCTTCACGAACGCGGTCACGGTCATGAACGCGAACGGCAGGATCGCGACGAGGGCCAGGGCGACGACCAGGGCGATGGGGCGCGTGAGCAGGTCGTCCGTAGTCGCCGGGTTCTTGGCCTGGGCTTGAGCGACCAGGGGAAAGAGCCAGAGCGCCCCAAAGCTCAAGAATGGGATCAGTCGCTTCACGCTTCGTCCTCCACCTCTTCGGGCTTGGGGGTGAGGACCGCCGCGACTGGGTCACTGGGTTGATTTTCCACGCGAGTATTCTTCTTCGGGGGTTGCTTCAACACGCGGCCGAGCACATCGGAGAACGCGGCGGGCTCCTTGGTGTCGAGATCGAGCTCCGCCTCGTCCAGTTCCGTGAGCCGGGTCAGCCCGCCCTCGCTTGCCCCAATCACCACGATTTTGCTGCCAATCTTCACCAAGTAGACCGCCCGCCGCCCTTCGAGCGGAAGCCGTCCAACGAGCTGCAGCGGTCCGCTCTGACGGCCAACACCCACGCGCCGGGCGGCGTAGAGCACCAGGACTGCGAGCGCGATCACCGCCAGCAGGGTGACCAGCGTCTCGACCAGATACGACGCAACCGGTGACAGTCCTGCGGACAGCCACGGCGCCTCCAACCAAGACACAGCCAACCAAGCAATCGCGCTCGCGCTGTGAGTCAGGGTTGGCACTGGCGCAGGGTAATACAGGGCTGCGGTTGAGCTACGGCGTTGTTTGCTCTGGACGGACAAACCTGCACTTCAGTGCATATCCCACATTGACGCGGCGCTTCCGAAGGGGTAGCCGCGCCTCATCGTGGCACTGGTCGTTCAGAAGTTTGGCGGCACCTCGGTTGGCTCTCTCGAGCGCATGGCGAACGTGGCTGAGCGCGCGATCAAGACCGCAGCAGAGGGCAATCAGGTCGTGATGATCGTTTCAGCGATGGCTGGTGAAACGAATCGCCTGCTGGGCCTAGCCGGCGACATCACGGATGTTCCTGACGCCCGCGAGCTCGATGTGCTGGCTTCCACTGGTGAGCAAGTGAGCGCCGCGCTGGTGGCCATGACGCTACAAAAGCTTGGGCATCCTGCGCAGAGCTTGCTCGGCTCGCAGATCCGGATCCGCACGGACGGCGCCTTCACCAAGGCTCGCATCCTGGAGATCGAAGGCTCGAAGCTCTTGGATACGGTCAACGGTGGGAAGATCGCCGTGGTCGCGGGGTTCCAAGGCATTGACGACCACGGCAACATCAACACCCTCGGGCGCGGTGGCTCGGACACCACCGCCGTGGCCATCGCAGCGGCCATCAAAGCCGACGTGTGCGAAATCTACACCGACGTAGACGGTGTCTACACGACTGACCCAAACATCTGTCCCAAGGCCAAGAAGATCGAGCGCATCAGCTTCGAGGAAATGCTGGAGCTAGCCAGCCTCGGCGCGAAGGTGCTGCAGATCCGCTCGGTTGAAGTGGGCATGAAATACGGAGTACCGATCCACGTGCGCTCGTCATTTTCAGATCGCCCCGGCACGATCGTGACCGGTGAAGAAGGCTTGGAAAAGGTGGTCGTCACCGGCATCGCTTATGACAAGAGCGAAGCCAAGGTGCAGATGATCAACGTGCCTGACCGTCCTGGCGTGGTTGCCAACGTGTTCGGCATGCTGGCTGAGAAGAACGTGTCCGTGGACATGATCATTCAGAGCCCTTCTCGCGAGAGTGGCAGCACCACCGACGTGACCTTCACCGTGCCAAAGGCCGACTTGGCCCGTACCAAAGAGAACATCGAAGAGTGCGCTCGCTCCATCGGCGGTGCGGCCATCGAGTACGACCCTGACATCGTCAAGGTGTCGATCGTCGGGCTCGGCATGCGCTCCCATGCAGGCGTCGCCTCACGCATGTTCCAGATCCTCGCGGCAGAGGGCATCAACATCCAGGCCATCAGCACCAGCGAGATCAAGGTCAGCTGCCTGATGGCGAGCAAGTACACGGAGCTCGCGGTGCGGGCGCTGCACACCGGCTTCGGGCTCGACAAAGAGCCGACTGAAGAGACCATCGGCTGAGGCATCGCCGCCCGAGTTCGTTGGCGATCGCTGTTCCGCTGCGCCGCTCCGCTGCGAAGAGGGCTAGGTGGTCGGCTGCGCTGCGGGTGTCGGCTTGCGGCGACGCTGTAGTCCGGCTCGTGCAAGGGCCTCGAGCGAGCGGTTTCGGCCGTGGCTCTGAGCATTTGCAGCAAAGCGCCGGGACTTGCGTTGGCTAGCCTGCGGATCGATGCCGGCTACCGTATGCGTTGAGCGCACCCCTCACCCCCAACTGAAGCGGCTGCAACTGGATGGACGGCGTGAGGTGGAGCGGCGTGCGTCGCGTCTGTGGTGGGTGCTTGGGCTCTTGTCCTGCTCGGCGAGCGCTGTGGGCTGCGATACCGGTGAGGTTGGTGAAGGGGGTAGCGGAGCTAGCGCGGGCGCGGGAGGCGGTGGCGGTAGCAGCGGTTCCGCAGGGAATGGTTTCGGCGGTAGCTCTGGCGATGGCGGGACCGGTGCCGGGGGCTCTGGAGCCGGTGGAGCTGGCGCTCAAGGTGGAAGCTCAGGCTCTGCTCAGGGCGGAGTTGGTGGTTCGGCGCAGGGCGGGAGCGCTGGCAGCGCACAGGGAGGCAGCGCCGGCGATGCGGGGGCAGGTAACGCTGGCAGCGGCGCAGGAGGCTCCGGAGGCGGGCCGGTCACGGCGCAGGACTTGTTGGCGCTGACGTCCGGTTGCAGCGTGGTCGGCGGCGACTACGCGACGGACTCCGGCGGCGAAGAGACGGTGCCGATCTGTGAGCTGAACGGAGCGCTGTTCTGGACGGCGGACATGGACATCGACTGTGATGGGTACGCCACGTCGGAGTGCAATGAGAACACCGACCCCTGGTACCAGGACGCTACGAGCATGGGTGACCACATCGCCGCGAGCGTGTTGCCCTACGTCGTGATCCCTTCGCCGAGTGGACGCTTCGACTACCGCGACTGGGGCATCGAGCTCGGCGCCGTGGTCGCGGTGATCTATGACGGGCAGGTACGCTATGGCGCGTTCGTCGACACTGGGCCCGAAGGCATCATCGGCGAGGCTTCGTACGCCATGGCGGACTTGTTCGGCATCGACCCAGACCCCGCCAGCGGCGGCACGCCTGGGCCCGTGACCTACATTGTGTTCACGGACTCGTCCGCCGTGGTGCCCGCAGAAGACATCAACGATCACTCGCTAGCGGAGTCGCTTGGCGCGTCTGCGGCGCGGGCGGTCGTGGACAACAACTGAACGTACGACTCGGGCATATTGCCTGGCGGAAATTTTACCTGGCACGTTTCTGGGCTGTGTTGTCGGTGAACGAGATGTGCCGCGCGAACGACGATTTATGAACATCTCGAGACCGGAGGCCCGCTCATGCTCTTGCCATGGCGGGGTGTGACTGGGGTCGGGGTGTTCTAGGGCTGTTCTTGGTTGGCTGCGCAACGAGCGCGGACCCTGCGCCGAGTGCGGGTAACGGGGGTAGCTCCGGCGTGGGAGCAGACGGAGGTAGCGACTTCGGAGGCCAAGGGGGCGACGGCGGCTCCACATCCGGGGGCAGCGGCGCAGGTGGCTCGGGGGCTGCTGGAGGCAGCGGCGCCCAAGGTGGCAGCGGCGCACAAGGTGGCAGCGGTGCAGGGGGCTCCACTTCTGGAGGTAGCGGCGCAGGCGGCTCGGGAGCGGACGCTGGCTCGACCTCGGGCGGTAGCGGCGCGGGTGGCAGCAGCGGTTCCGCGGGGCAAACCGCGACCTGCCCAAGCTCTGCCAGCGCCGGGCCCGAGACGGTGCTCGATGACGTGGAAGATGGCGATGACGCGATCTTGAGCGCGGATGGGCGAACGGGCTATTGGTTCAGCTACAAAGACGACATGGACTCGGGAAGCACGGTGTCTACGCCCACTGCGATGACTCCAGGAGCGAACTCCACGACTCACGCCATCCAGGTGACTGGCAAGAGCTCGAGCACGGCGGAGTACGGGCCCGGCTTTGGCTTCCCGCTGCTCAGCGTCGACATCGGAGGCAGCAGCACGGCAAGCTTGAGCTGCCCGTACGACGTCTCGAGTTACTCGGGTATTTCCTTGTGGCTAAAAGCGACGGGGGTGACCAGCGTCGAGGTGCTGGTGCCGACGTCGGCGACTACGTCGACAGCTGAAGGCGGTATGTGCGCCATGAACTGTGATGACCATTTCGCGAAAACGGTGAGCGTGACTAGCAGCTGGGCAAAGGTGGACATCAGCTTTGCCTCGCTGGCGCAAGGTGGCTGGGGCGCCCCCGCATCGTTTGATGCGCACGGGGTCAGCGGAGTCGGCTTTGCGGTGCCGCCCGGTGTCAGCTTTGAGGTGTGGGTCGATGAGTTGACCCTCACCCCCTGATCCCGATCGATCAGCGCGAGTCGGGGTCCATCAAGCGGCGCGACCAGAAGCCGATGTAGAGCAAGGCGAGCAGGGCCATGGGTACCGCTGCCCAGAGCTGCGGCGTGCGCTTGACGAGGTAAGCGAATACGCAGACGAAGGTGCCAATTATCACGTGGTAACGATGGATCGCCTTGCTCCCGGGGTCGCGCACGAGGAGTGCGAGCTGCGCCAGACCGGTGAGGAATGACGCTAGCAGCGCCGCTTGGCTCCAGTAGTGATCCGCCCAGGTGAGCAGTGTCGGTTCGCCGCCGAGGCCGGGATCGAAGAGGTCTACGCCCATGGCGCGCTGGGCGATCACGCCGAACGCGATGGGCAACCAGATGACCAGCACCGCCAGCGTGCAAAGCGCGTGGATGCCGACCAGGGCTGGGCTGACTTTGCTTCCCATGCTGATTGCTCAACGTGCCGCGCGGATTTGCGCGAGTTGCCAGGTGCCCACGACGTTGCGTAGCTGCTGCTCGGTCCCCGCACCCACGCCGTTGCTCAGCACCCGCGGTCGGGCATTCTCAACCACTACGCGCACCTCGGCGTCTTTCACTCGCGCCCTTGTCAGCACGTCTGTCAGGTCGGAGAACAGGCGGGGCGGCGCCTTGCCCCGCGCCAGGCGAGGTTTGCCGTTCTGCACTTTCACGCAGAAGAGCTCGTTGGCGCGCCGCAGGCTAAGCCAGAAAAGCAGCAGTACCGCTCCGATTGCGAGCAGGATCCAGAACACCAGGACCGTTTTCTAGCGGCTCGCGTGCGCTGACGCAAAGTCGCGGCTTACTGGGCGCTTGACCGGGATGCTTTCCCCTGCAATCTAGCCCACGTGACCGCAGTAGACGAGCAGCTCCCACGGCGCTTTGGACGCTTCGTGCTGTTCGACAAGATTGGCGAGGGCGGCATGGCTCGCATCTACCTGGCCAAGAGCTCCACGGGGCTCGGTGGTGAGCGTCGGGTGGTGGTGAAGCAGATCTTGCCGCTGCTCTCGGACAGCCCGGAGTTCAGCCGCCTCTTCATCGATGAGGCGAAGCTCAGCGCGAAGCTGACCCACGGTAGCATTGCTCAGGTGATCGATCTGGGGCGTGAAGAGGGCAGCCTCTACATCGCGATGGAGTATGTCGAAGGCTTCGACCTGCGCGAGCTGCTGCGGGCGTGCTCGAAGAAGCAGATCCCGCTGCCCGTCGAGTTCGCCCTGTTGATCATCAGCGAGACGCTCAAGGCCCTCGACTATGCGCACCGCAAGCGCGACGAGAACGGCAAGAAGCTCGGCATCGTGCACCGTGACGTGTCGCCTTCCAACGTGCTGATCAGCTTCGACGGCGAGATCAAGCTGTGCGACTTCGGCATCGCGCGTGCCATGGGCAGCGGGGAAGACGTCCCGGAAGAGGCGATCCAGGGCAAGGCTGGGTACATGAGCCCCGAGGCGGCGAACGGCGAGGCACTGGATGGTCGCGCCGATGTCTTTGCCGCGGGGATCATGCTCTGGGAGCTGCTCGCGGGGCGTCGCTTGTATCGCTCTCCGAAGGGCTCTCCGGGGCCGAGCCTGGTGCAAGCTCAGGAAGCCGTGATTCCGGAGCTGCCTTCGCGGGGCTACCCTGACGAAGAGCGCCTGCACGGGATCGCGATGAAGCTGCTCAGCAAGGATCGTGAGGCGCGCTATGCCTCCGCCCACGACGCGCTGCGCGAGCTGGAGGACTACGTCGCCGAGAACTCCCTCGTCGCGAGCCCGCTGCGCTTTGGCGAGTGGCTGATGGAGCACTTCGGTGCCGAGATCCTCGAGCGGCGCCAGCACAACGAGCAAGCGGCCAACGAGGTGCTCGACCAGGACCTCGAAGGAACCTTGGGGAAACGCCCATCGCCGGAGCTGAGCAAGGCGCCCAGCGCGGCGCCGCAGACTTCCAGCCTCAGCGTCGGGAACGCCGACGTGAAGATCCCCGCGGCGTTCTCCGATCGCCAACCGAAGAGCGAGCCGGTGTCATCGCCCGTGTTCGAGGCGCCGCCGCCGTCGTTGCAAGCCGTCGTGCGGCCTTCGGAGCCTGCTGCGGAGAGCAGCGGCAAGGCGTGGATGCTGATCGCCCTGGTGGTGCTCGTGATCGTGGGCGTTGCGGCGTACTTCATGACCCGGCCTGGGCCGACCCCC
>JBFXBK010000319.1:0-10821 GCA_050183255.1 Polyangiaceae bacterium
TAGCCGGTGGCAGGTGGCCCAAGCCGCTCTCGCCGCCACACCCCGAGCTCTTCGGCGAACGCAGCGTCGCGGAGGCGCTGGCTTGGCTCGCGTCGGGCGAGACATCTCTGTTCTTCGTCAGCGAACTCGTTTCCTCGAAGATACACTGGCGAGGAGTGCTGGAACAGGGGCACGTGGCTGAGTTCGGCGCTGGGGTCTTCGCGCTGATGCGCGGCGCCGCTAGTTTCGGCGGCTTCGGCGATGGCGGCCTCGTCACGCTGGAGCATGCGCCAGAAGCATGGGGCGTCGAGGCGGTTCTGTCTGGCGATGGCTTCAGCTTGAAGCGTGTGACGGCGGCGCGAGTGAAGCTGTGGTGGCGCCTGCCGCAAGTGATGCGAGTGCAAGCAGAGGCCATTGCCGCGGAGAAACGCAAGGCCCCCACCGGTGGCTTGGCAAAGCTGCTCACCAAAGCTGAGCTGAGAGACTTCGAGCAAGCGCTGCGCGAGGTCAGTGAGGTCGACGAGGCGCTGCTGCGCAAGGTCACCGCCAAGGACCACTACGAGGTGCTGACTACTCGAGGTGGCCAGCGCACCCTCGCCAAGCTGTTCTCTGGACGCACGGCGTTGCTCGAGGCGCTGTCGAAGGGCAGTAGCCAGGCGTTCGATGAAGCAGGCCTCCAGCTGATGACCCTCGAGCTGTACGGCGACCTGCTGCGTGACGCCGCATATCCTTTATTGCGGCGCTGGCTTGGTCGCGCGAAGCGCTACGACGCGGGCGCCCAGAGCGCGCTCCGAGGGCTTGCGTTCAGCACGGACCCCGCAGACTCCAGGTTGATTCTGAGCACGCTGAAGCGCTTCGCCCCAGGCAAGCCGAAGGCAGGTCGCATGAGCGCTCAGGACGAGTACCTGTTCTCTGCAGGTGCCGTGAGCCTCGGTCGCCTCGAGACGCCCGGACTCGATCGCATGATCCTCGAGGAACTCAAGCCGCTGGCAAAACAGAAGCAGGTGAGCTTCGCTGAACAGGCCTATGCGGAGCTGCTGTGTCTGTCCCTCTTGACTCACAAGGACGTTGACGTATGGCCAGCGCTGGGCAAGTTGGCGAGGAGCGCCAAGTCCCAGGAGCTGTCGCGTATCCTCGGGGAATACACTGCGAAATGCCGGGTGGCGGAGGCGGCAGAAGCGTACCTGCCCCGTGCCATCGAAGCTGGCTACGCAGAGCACGTCGCCCAGGTGGTGCTCTACTTGGAGCATGGTCACGCGACCTTTACTGACGCGACAGCCAGCCTCGACGAAGCGCAACGGACCGAGTGGGAGTTGGTGCTTTGTCACTACCTGAGCGCTCACGAGGATATCGAGCAGCTGATTGCAGCGGAGCCGCGCTGGCTCGCTATTGCTGAGCGCCTGGCGAAGCTCGCTCCAGAAGTTACGCAGGGGCGGGCTCAGCAAAAGGCCGCGCAGGTCTTTGAGCGCCTCGGCCAGCCTGCGCAGCGGCGGTGAGGGCGGCAGCGCGCCCAGCATACTTTCGGACATCTGATTCGACACCAGGGACGAACGCCGGGACCTGACGTATTTCACCTCCTGGAGGACATCATGTCAGAAGCGCCCATCTACTTTGTTCGAGAGTTCAAGACCCAAACGAAGCACCGACAACTGACGCTGGCCGGGAAGAACTACACTCGACGTTCTTGGGAGACCAACGCCAGAGGCGCCGTGTCAGGAGACAAGCTGTCTGAGTACGCAGAGGCTGACGAAGCCGAGGCCTACGATCGCCTCATGCGTGACGTCGCCGAGTACCGCAAGCAAAAGTTCGAACTTCATCGCGAGAGCGGACCCCTGCCGCCAGGGCCGAAAGAGGGCAAGCACGGGGCGATATTCACTCGGCTTGATGCATGCGAATTTTCCTGGAGGAAACAACTGAGCCCGCCCGCGTCGCGCGCTGAGTTGCGAGATCTGGAGCGGGCGCTGCCGGGGAAGCTGCCAGACGGCCTCGCCGACTTCCTCAGCTGGCACAACGGCGTTCCGGATCACGTGCTCAGCGGCGGCTTCAAGTGCTGGTCGCAGCGCTGGTTCTTCCTCAGTGCGCGGTCGATCGCCGAGCACCGGAAGATCCTGACCAAGGTTTGGAAAGGCAAGCGCGACTTCTTACCCTTCTGCGACAATCGATCTGGCGACTACCTAGCCGTTGTCTGTGCGGATCCCAAGGGCGCCGGCCTCGCGCCGGGCAGCGTCGTGGTCTCCTGGCGAGACGAGGCGCCGCAGCCCGTCCACGGGAGCTACCTGGACTTCCTCGAGACCTTCGTGACGGGTCTCGAGACCGGCGTGTTCTCCAAGGGCGAAAAGGCCTGGAAGTCGCTGCACGCGAAGCTGAACCCAGCCTGCAGCCGATAAACCCCAGCCGATAGACCCCAGCCGATAAACCCCAGCCGATAAACCCCAGCCGATAAGCTCCCAGCCGATCAGAAGCACGGATCCGATGTACGAGTTCGCTCGCTGGCTGAGTTGCTTTTCCAGCATAGAAAGTCGGAGCGCTTTGCTATGGTGGAGGGCTGCATGGGGGCTAGACCGAAGGCAGGCAGGGCAAACAACAAGCGACAAGCCGCCAAGGCTCCTGCCAAGCGCAGGGAGAGGCCCAAGCCGGGCCCAAAGCCAGCGGCGGCGCGCAAAGCCAAGGCTCGCGAAGCTCCTGAGCATTCGCATGTGGAAAAATATCAGGCAGCGCGGGTCGGGGGCCTGAGCGCTGACTTCGAGCAGCGGTTTGGCGACTTGCAGCAGACCCTGGCGGAGCGCTGGCTCACGGTCCACGACTGGGGTAGCGGTCCGCGGGACATCGTCGTCGTGCCGTCGCTGAGCCTCGATGGTTTTCAGCTCGATACGATCAAGGGCGTGATCCACTACGAAGAGCGCATGCTCTTCACGTTGGGCCTGCTGCGCCACCCCGAGGCGCACATGGTGTTCGTGAGCTCGCTACCGATTCATCCGGCGGTCATTGATTACCACATGGGATTGGTTGGCGGCATTCCCTCGGCTCACGCCCGCGCGCGGCTCACCATGTTGTCTACCTACGACTCCGCGCCGCTACCCCTCACCCAAAAAATCCTCGCGCGCCCACGCATGATGGAGCGCATACGTCAGGTGATTCACCCTGGCCGCGCTCACCTCACCGCGTTCGCCGTCTCCGATGCAGAACGGGAGCTCGCCGTGCGGCTTGGGATCCCGCTGTACGGCGTCGATCCGAAGTTGCTGTGGCTCGGAACCAAGAGCGGCTCACGGAGCATCTTCAAGGAAGCGGGGATCTCCCTCGCGCCAGGCGAAGAGAACCTTCACTCACAGGAAGAAGTCGCCGAAGCTGTCTCGCGGGTCTGGGAAGAGCATCCGCGCACGCGCAAGGTGATGGTCAAGCTGAACGACGGCTTCAGCGGGGAGGGTAACGCCACGCTCAGCCTGCAAGAGCTGGGGCACGTCAAACCCAAGCGAGGCGGCGGCGCGAGTCACAAGGAGCGGGCCCACGCCGTGGGGGAGGCCCTGGAGCGCCTGACGTTCGTCAGTGCGAAAGAGACCTGGCCCCGTTTCCTCTCGGCACTGGAGCGTATCGGTGGCGTGGTGGAGGCCTACGTGGAAGGGCGCCACAAGAAGAGCCCGAGCGTGCAGCTGCGCATCGACCCGAAGGGCGATCTGGAGGTGATGAGCAGTCACGACCAGCAGCTAGCGGTGGACGGTCAGACGTACCTCGGCTGCATCTTCCCTGCGAGTGAGGCCTACCGGCTTGGAATCCAGAGGGACGCGCTGAAGGTCGGCGCCGTGTTGCGTGATCGTGGCGTCGTTGGGCGCGTGGCGGTGGACTTCGTTACCGTCGAGACCGAGCCCGGGCGCTGGAAACACTACGCGATCGAGATCAACCTACGCATGACCGGGACGACGCACCCGTTCATGTTGCTCAAGCTCGCCAACGACGGAGACTACGATCAGAAGAGCGGGCTCTATCTGACTCCGAGCGGTGAGCCGCGGTACTACGTGTCCACCGACAACCTGACGTCCCCAGCGTACGTTGGGCTCCTACCTCCAGATTTGTTGGACATCGCGTCGAAGCACAAGCTCCATTTCGAACCGGGGCAGGCGACCGGAGCCATCTTCCACTTGCTCGGTGCGCTGTCTCAGTTCGGCAAACTGGGTATGACGTGCGTTGGACGCACTCCGTCAGAAGCCGAAAGTTGGGCCGAGCGCGTACGCTCGGTGCTCGACGCCGAGACGCGACGCTAGCGCTTACACGACTGCGGCGCTGCGTCGTGTTTCACGCGTGAGCGGCGAGGCCGAACGCAACGTGTGACCCCGCGTCCTCCGTGCTAGATCGCTGACTCCCCCACCCGAGGCTCCCTTGTTTCGTCCCCATCCCACTATCTCCGATGCTTGGATCCTGAGTCGCTCCGGCGAGCTCGAACCGCCGGTGACCGTCGTGTTGGCTGCGCTGCATGGCAACGAGCGCTGCGGCGTGGCGGCAATCGAGAGCGTGCGCCGCGATCCGTCGCCTTTCGTCGAGCGGCAGCTCGGTGGCAGCGTCGTGTTCGTGCATGGCAATCCGCGCGCGACCGAACAGCGCCGTCGCTACACCCACGGAGGCACCGACATCAATCGCTTGTTTTCGTACGGATACGTGGAGAGCCTGGCTCGCGAGGCCTGGACCTACGAACACGAGCGCGCGCTGGAGCTCAAGCCCCTGGTTACCGGCGCCGACGCGCTGCTCGACATCCACTCTGCGAGCCAGCCGACGCCGCCCTTCGTGATCTGCGATGGCTCGCGCGAGGCAGTGCGCCTCGGCGCGGCCACGGGCTTCAAGGTGACCTACGGCTGGGACGGACCGGGCATGCTGATGGACCAAGTGAGCATCGGGTCGCTGGTCTCCCAGGGCAAGCCAGCGCTCTCCGTCGAGTGCGGGCAGCACGAGGCGCCGAGCACCATGGAATACGCGCACGCGGTGCTTGACAGTTTCCTGGTGGCAATTGGTGCGCTGTCCGGTGAGCTGCCCCCGACGGACGCTGAAGTGTTCAGGCTGTTCGCGCGCGTGGTGAAGCCGACTCACGACTTCGAGCTGGCGCGCGACTTCGCGAGCTTCGAGCGACTCGACGCGGGACAGAGCCTCGGATCTGGCCCCGGCCTGAACATCGTGATCGAGCGCGAAGCGTACCTGCTCCTGCCGACACCCAGCGCCGAACGCGGCGAGGACATCGTGTATCTAGCTGAGCGCGTGAGCTGAGCCTGCGGCCGCCCTGGCTCACCTCAAGGCGGGTCGACGCCGAGGTGCTCGCTGCCGCAGTCGCCGAGGGTGGTCCTCACGTACTCCGAAAAGCCAGCCTTGTCCTTTGCGTGGCTGAGCAAGTCGTCCATCAGCGGGTCTCGCGCTCCTTCCCCGCGTTCGCGGATCACCGCCAGGTAGTACACCAGCACGCCTGCGAGCGCGTTCACGTTGATGGAGACGGGATCTGGATGCTGGCTGCCGTCTTCCATGAGCGATGCGCCCATCGCCAGAAAGAACTCTCCGAGGTAGTTCGGGTCCTTGGTTTGAGGCAGGAGCACCGCAACGCGATCACATAATTCCAGGTGGATTTGATTGCTCTTGAGCAAGATGTCCGTGAAGGCCGCGCGGCGCTGCATGGCCTTGAGGCTGCTGGGATCTTCGTGAGTGATGCGGATGGTGCTTGCGAACGCGGCTTGGTCGTCGCGGGAGAGGTGGTCGATGTCGAGCTCGGCCTCCGCGTTCACGTGGGGCCCGCAGTGATAGGCATCTACGTAGACCTCCACCGGCGCGCCCGGGCACGGGACGCGGTACAGGTCGACGATGTGCCCGTCGGGGCCTTCCCCTACATTGCCAACGCGCGCTTCGGCGCCCGCATCGGAGTCGCCGCCGAGGGGTATCGAACCGTCGCTGCACTTGTAGTTCGCGATGTACGGGTAGTCGCTGCGATTCGGGCCACCGTTCATGTGGCAGAGCTGCACAGGGTCGTCCTGAGTGCCCCTACCCTGAGGACCGTGCGGAACTTGAGCTTGTGCCTCGGCGGCTGCGGCTTGCGGCGCACTAGCCGGAGGCTTTGAGCCGCCGCAAGCGGGGACCAGCGTGAACAACAGGAAGCAGAGGGGCAGGCGGCGCATCAAGGACATGGTTTCTCTTTCGACTCCGCACGGCAAGACATGATGTCGCTCGAGGTGCTCGTGATTGACACCCGCTGCGCCCGAAAGCTTGGCCGCACGAGTCGTTGCCGCGAGGTGGTGGATGTTTGCGAGTGACGCACCTCCCCCAAAACCCAGAAGGGGCTCTATTGCGCTGCGCTGGCTCGAGCTGAATTGGGGCGGGCCCACTGACCGAACAGCTGCGCTCGTCGCTCCAGACGTTGATTTAGTGTGTGCGCTGCGCTGCGCCAATCCGAGCAAAAGCCTTGAAATTGCACGGAGAAGGCGCATGCGAGGCTCGCGGCGAGCAGGGCGGAGAGGGGCCCGTTGGGTGTCACTTTCTCGACATGGGACACGACTCGTGAAAGCCTCCCCGATTCCCCACTCGTCGGGCCTGAGCGCCACGTGTGGGAGCGATAGGCCTCAACGCATGACCGATAACAAGCACTGGGGCGTCCAGGTGCCGGCTACTCCCATCGAGTGCCGCAACCTGGTCGCAGGGCATTGGATCTCTCCGGAAACGGAGTGGCTGGACGTCGAGAGTCCGTACACCGCGCAGACGGTTGGTCGGGTTGCGCTCTCTACCGCACGGGAAGTCGATGCGGTGGTGGCCGGCGCCAAGGCCGCTGCCGGAGATTGGGCGCGCACGCCGATCAAAGAACGCACCGCGTTGTTGTTCCGTTACCGCGAGCTCGTGCTGCAGCACTTGGATGATCTAGCCAATCGCGCAGCCCTCGAGTCGGGAAAGACCGTTGCGGAGGGGCGCGCGGGAGTACTCAAGGGCGTTGAGGTGCTCGAGTACGCGCTCAGCTTGCAGAATGATCTGGGTGGCGCTCAAGAGGTGAGTCGCGGCGTGACCTGCGAGGTGCGGCGTGAGCCGCTCGGCGTCGTTGCCGGCATCACGCCCTTCAATTTCCCGGCGATGGTGCCGATGTGGCTGTATCCGATCGCTGTTACCCTGGGGAACTGCTTCGTGCACAAGCCCAGCGAGAAGGTGCCACTAACAGCTGTGCGCATGGGCGAGCTGATGGTGGAAGCTGGTTTCCCCGCTGGCGTCTACAGCGTGGTGAACGGCGGCAGGGACGCCGTCGAGGCGCTGGTTGACCACCCCGACGTGAAGGCCTACGGCTTCGTGGGGTCTTCCGCGGTTGCCAAGTCGGTCTACTCTCGCGCTACTGCCCGAGGGAAACGCGCATTGTGCCTCGGCGGCGCCAAGAACCACCTGCTGGTCGTACCGGATGCCGACCCAGCGGTGACGGTGGACGGCGTCGTGAGTTCGTTCACGGGCTGCGCAGGTCAGCGCTGCATGGCCGCTTCACTCATGGTCGCCGTGGGTGATGTCGACAAGCTGATCGACGCGATCATCGAGCGAGCCAAGCGCCTCGAGCTTGGGCGTGAGATGGGCGCGATCATCGATCGCGCGGCGCTGGAGCGCCTGAACAAGGCCATCGGGCGCGCCGAGAGCGAAGGCGCCAAGCTCCGCCTCGACGGGCGCGGCATCAAGGCGCCGAGCGAGTACCCGAACGGCTACTGGCTCGGACCGACGATCATCGACCACGCCACTCCGGGACAGGAGTGCACCGAGACGGAGCTCTTCGGACCGGTGTTGACCATCGTTCGCGTCAAGAACCTGGATGAGGCGCTGGAGCTCGAAGCCAAGAATCCGTACGGCAACGCAACCAGCGTGTTCACCACGCGCGGCGCCGTGGCTCGCTATGTGTCCGAGCGCGCCACCACGGGCATGATCGGCGTGAACATCGGCGTGCCGGTGCCTCGTGAGCCGTTCAGTTTTGGCGGAACCAAGGCCTCGCGCTTTGGCCAAGGCGACATCACCGGCGCCGGCGGCGTCGAGCTGTGGACGAGCCTCAAGAAGATCACCACCAAGTGGGCACTCCAGCCCGATCAGAACTGGATGAGCTGAAGCAAGCAGCGCGCAGTCACCCACCGCCGCAACTGAGAGAAGAACATCATGACGACCAAGAACATGCGTCCCATTCAGCTCACTTCCCACCCGAACAGCCACGGTCCCGCGCCGCTACCCATCAAGTGGGGTGCCGCGACCGCGAAGGAGCGAGGCCCAGTGAACGCGAGCCTGGCGGATCCTGCCAAGCGCAACGTGATCGGCACCCACTCTGGCGCCTACGCGATTTACCGCGCGGTAGCGGTCGCCGCCGGCGCGCTCGACCCGCAGCACCAGCCGGATCTGACTAACACCGCACCGACGGATCGCATCGGACCCTATCCCCAGTGGAGCGATCCAAAGAAGATCGTCTCCATCGACCCCTGGGGAGCGTTGGCCGCTGAGGTGTTCGCTGACGAGCGCAAGGAAGGCTACGACGTGCGTCCCACCATCGCGGTGACGAAGGCGCACCTCCACATGCCGGAGATCAAGGAGGCGGTCGAAGCCGGTCGCCTCAAGCCCGATGGCAAGGTGCTCAAGGGCGCGGGTGACTGCGCCGTGACCAAGGCGGCCTTCGAGCCTGTGTGGTACTTGCCTGGCATCGCCGAGCGGTTCGGCGTGACCGAGGCGCACCTCCGCCGCTCCTTGTTCGAGCAGACCGGCGGCATGTTCCCGGAGCTCGTCACCCGTGGCGACCTCGAAGTCTTCGTGCCGCCGATCGGTGGCATGACCGCGTACATCTTTGGCGACGTGGAGAAGCTCAGCGACGAGAGCGTGCCCCTCGCGTGCCGCGTGCACGACGAGTGCAACGGCTCGGACGTCTTCGGTTCCGACATCTGCACCTGCCGTCCGTACCTCGC
This sequence comes from Polyangiaceae bacterium, assembly GCA_050183255.1. Lineage (GTDB taxonomy): Bacteria > Myxococcota_A > Polyangia > Polyangiales > Polyangiaceae > JAHBVY01. The sequence continues at coordinate 8,898 of JBFXBK010000319.1, forward strand.
TCACGGCATCGAGGAAGCCATCCGCATGGCGCAGGGCGGCGGCACCGGCCTCGTGGTGTATTACCGCAAGGAAGGGCGCGCCCTCGGCGAAGTGACGAAGTTCTTGGTCTACAACGCGCGCAAGCGTCAAGAGGGGGGCGACAGCGCCGCCCGCTACTTCGAGCGCACCGAGTGCGTCGCCGGGGTCCAGGACATGCGCTTCCAGGAGCTGATGCCCGACGTGCTCCACTGGTTCGGCATCAAGAAGATCCAGCGCTTCATCTCGATGAGCAACATGAAGTACGACGCCATCGTCGACACCGGCATCAAGATCGCCGAGCGCGTGAACATCCCCGACGAGTTGATCCCTGCGGATGCACGCGTGGAGATGGACGCGAAGATGGCTGCCGGCTACTTCACGCCCACCACGGTGCCCGACGAGTCGGAGCTCAAGAAGGCCAAGGGGCGCGGGCTTGACGAGTGACGCGGATGCCATCCGCTTCCTGAACGACCCCGGCAGCATTCGTGAGCGCGCCGGCCTGCTCTTCGACAGGCTGGCGCGCGGTGACTCCGAGCATTTCGAGTACCACCCAGAGAAGCTGCCAGCGGTTGGACGCCTGGTGGCGCAGGTCACCCGCGACAGTTACCCAGACTTGAAGATCCCGTATCACGCACGGGAGAATCACTTCTTGGTGGGGGGGAGAGATCGCCTCTCCAGTCTCTTTGGCGATGCGGATCTGAGCCCGGAGGAACGCGCGCGCCGCGAGTTCGACCTCACCGTGACCAGCGTCTTGCTGGACGCCGGTGCAGGCGCCGAGTGGAGCTACCTCGAGCCTGGCACCGGCGAGCGCTACGCCCGCTCCGAGGGCTTGGCCGTCGCGAGCCTGCACGGGTTCGCGTCAGGTGCCTTCTCCATCAACCCCAATCAGCCGCAGCGCGCAGATGCGCGCGCACTTCAAAACCTCACGGAAACGCAACTCGCGAAGGGTTTTCAAGTCTCCGAGCAGAATCCGCTGGTGGGGGTCGCTGGCCGCGTGGGCTTGCTCCACGCCCTGGGGCGCGCGCTCGAGGCGCACCCGGAGCTGTTCCCTGAAGCTCGCGTCGGTGGTCTGTTTGATGTGCTTCGCGATCAAGCGGAGCACGGCGAGCTCGCGGCCGAGCGGATCCTCGCGGCAGTACTAGCTGGCCTGTCGAGCATCTGGCCGGGGCGCGAGGCGATTGGCGACGTGAATCTGGGAGATGTGTGGCGCCACCCCGGGCTCGAGCATTGCCATCCAGCGAATGGGCTGATCCCGTTTCACAAGCTCAGTCAGTGGCTGAGCTATTCATTGGTCGTGCCTCTCGAGCGTGCAGGGGTTCGGGTCGTGGCGCTGGAGCGCCTCACCGGCTTGCCGGAGTACCGCAACGGTGGGCTCTTCATCGACGGCGGTGTGCTCTCGCTGCGAGCCCCAGCGGCGCTGCAAGAAGCTCACGCGCCAGGCAGCGAGCTCATCATCGAGTGGCGCGCCGCGACCATCGTGCTCCTGGATCAGGTGGCACAGCTGGTGCGCCAAGAGCTGGGTGTCAGCGCCGAGCAGTTGCCGCTGCCGTGTGTGCTCGAGGGTGGAACCTGGGCGGCAGGTCGGCGTCTGGCTCAGAACTTGCGGCAGGGGCTCCCACCGCTGAACCTCGCGAGTGACGGAACTGTTTTTTAGTAATTGAGACCGAGTGAAAGCTGCTGACATGGAAAAAGTAAACGTACTGAATCACCCGCTGATCCTTCACAAGCTCACCATCATGCGAAAGAAGGAGACCAGCACGCGTTCCTTCCGTCAGCTGTTGCGCGAGCTCTCCATGTTGATGGCGTACGAAGTGACGCGAGACATGGCGACGACGATGGAAGAGATCGAGACGCCGCTGATGAAGATGCAGTCGCCAGTACTCGATGGGAAGAAGCTGGTGTTCG
>JBFXBK010000320.1:0-10771 GCA_050183255.1 Polyangiaceae bacterium
ACGCGTGGTTCAGCCTCGGCGCCCATGGGCTTGGACTGCACGCGTTCTGGACCAAGGCTGCCGAGCGCGACGGGCGGCCCTCGGAACTGTTGATCCTGGATCAGCGCCAGCACGGTCAGGGGCGAGGTAAGCGCTGGAAAGTCACCCTCGACGGCCGAGAGCTCGCGCGCTTTTCGCGGATCGAGGAGGCGGTGGAGGCCACGGACTACGAGCTCGCAAGCCGTGGACGAATGAGCGCGCTCAGCGCATTACCCCAAGCTGGGTGGCGCAGCGAAGCCGCACCTCCCTGGCTCGAGGAACGCCTGGCTCTCACCCCCGGCCCTGTGGGCCCTCACGAGGCGGCGAGCTTGGGCGCCGCGCGCTTTGAAGACGCCCTCAGAATCATTACCACGCGGCAATACTACAAGCGGCGCTAGTGAGGCGAATCTGTGATTCGCTGAACCAATAAACACAGCGTTTCCTCGTCTCAAACGTAGCGCGAAAGCGCAAAACTCGTGCGCCCACACCCTGAGGGGCGGGCGAGTTTTCCGGCGAACTACGGAGACAGGACACTGTTCTTGCCCGCTAGCAGCGTCGCGGCCATCGGGAAATGATCGGACGCGTAGCGCTGACTGGGACCATACTGGTGCACGTCCACGGCCCAGTCGCTCACCGTCCAGTTCGCGCTGTTGGGTGCGACAAAGATGTGATCGATGCGGTCGTCGAGATCATAGGCCGGCGCAGGGTCTTGGTTCGTGTCGACTTCCCAGGCGTCCGCCAAGCCTTGGGTGTTCTCGAAGTGAAAGCCGTCACTTGCCGTGAGGATACGATAGGCCTCGGTGTCGGGCTTCGAGTTGAAGTCGCCCAGCAACACCAGGGGCGCATCACCGGCGAGGGGCTGGAGGCGCTCGACCACGAGGGGCGCGGACAGCTCCTGACTCGGGGAGTTGTTGTCGAAGTGCGTCGAGACGAACACGAGATCGCTCGCGCTCTGCTTGTCATGCAGCTTTGCCCACACCACCAGCCGCGGGACTTGGGGGGGAGAGAAACCAATGGAGCTCGGCTCATCCGGCGTTGGGCTCAGCCAAAACTCGCCAGAATCGAGCAGGTCGAAGCGTTCCGCGCGGTAAAGGATCGACGCATCGGGATAGGTAAAGTTGCTGTCAGCGGCGGCGTAGTACACCGAGGAGAAGCCATCGACGAGCTCCAACATCTGGTCGACCTCGGTGCCAAACGCTAGCTCTTGCAGGCCATACAGATCCGCGTCGTGGCGGGCGAAGATGTCCTTGAAGTAGAGCTTGCGATCATCCCAGGCGTCGTACTCATCGCCCTTACAAAACGAACACAGCACGTTGTAGGTCATCACCTTGAACGGCTTGGGGCCGGTCACTTCCGGCTTCACCGCGTCGTCACTGCCGCATCCCGCGAGCAACGAGCATGTGAGAGCAGCAGTGAACCACAGCAGCAGAGGCGAGCGACGCATCGCGCCCATCTTGGGCTCGTCACCATCCGTATGGGAACGCTTTTCCACGTCAGCTCGTGCACTGAGGGTGAAATCCCGAGCGAGAATTTCCGGATCAAAAAACGCGGGGACGAAGGGATCTTCCAGTCCGCCTCCCGTAATAAAGCCGCCTACCTCACGGCACACTCCCCCACTTCCCCGAACCAGACAGGACGCACACCGAGTGGCTTGACAGCCCCGGCCGGTGCTCCTAGTCATCGCGGGCGTTTCTGACCAAAGAGGCAATGCAAATGACTGTTCTCAGCTGGAAAAAGCTAACCCTTCGCGCTGGCAACGGCGCTCGCAAGATCGCGGCTGGCGTGCTGCTCACGGGGCTGATCTTCGGAACCGGCGCGGCGTGCGGCGGTGCTGGCGCCCCCGCACAGGCGCCCGTGGACATGTCGTCCCTCAAGCCCGCTCCGGACTCGACCATCTTCATCCAGGTGGAGTCGGCGTCCAGCGAAGCCAATCCATTCGCCGAGAACGTGCGCAGCCAGTTGGTCGCCAGCTTCGCCTCGGCCGGCTACAAGCTCGTCGAGTCCAAGCAGGCCAACCCCGACGTGGTCGCTCGCGTCACGGTGAGCGCGGTGGAAGAGACCTCGATGTTCCAGACTCAGGTCTACGGCCAGGTCCAGAAGAGCTACACCGTCACGCTGAATGCCTCATTGCTGGCTTCCTCGGACGCCGCCGTGATCGACCAGACCGAGAGCAGCTTCTCCGGTGAGGGCGGCAAGATCGACAAGAGCGCCTGCGACCGTCTGGTGTTCAATCTCAATAAGTCCGGCAAGCTCGAGACCTGGGCGAAGAACATCGAGAAGGGCATCGAGAAAGCCGAAGACGATCTCTGGACCGCGGGCAACGTCGAGGGCTGCAAGAACGCCAAGACCAAGGAAGCCTGCGACGGGATCGAGACCTACCTGAAGAAGTACCCCACCGGAAAGCACGCCGCCGAAGCGCGCCAGGCGATCGAAGACGGCAAGGTCGCCTTCCAGAAGGCTCAAGACGAGGCTCAGGCAGCCGACGCGGCCGAAAAGGAAGAGGCCGCCTGGAAGGCTGCGGTGGTAGACCAGTGCAAGAAGCCCACGAAGTCCTACGACTGCTCCGATGTCGAAGCTTACCTCCGCAAATATCCAACCGGAAAATACGCAGCAGAAGCCAAGACGGCGATGAAGGAATCCGAGAAGCAGCGCGAGGCGCTGAAGAAGAAGGAAGACGCCGTCAAGAAGAGCGCGAACCGCGCGGAGTGCATCAAGGACTGCCGTCGCTACTACGAGAAGTACTACGCCTACGAGATCCTGGCCCAGCGCTGCATCCAGAACGAGTGCAACTGAGCTAGTTCCTAGCTGGTAGCCCTCAGCTGCTAGCCCCTAGGCCGGGACCTTCGCCGCACTTCGTGGCGCGGAGCTCCCGGCCTTGCTGTTCTCGACGCTGCTAGCGTGCCACGCGCCGTTGCAGCGCGATGAACCCGCCTTCAAACGCCTCGCTCCCCATGAAAGCGGGCGTGGCGAGCTTTTGCACCACGACGAGCTGCTGCTCGGGAGCCATGTGGGCCACGACATCCAGCAGTTCGAGCCACAGCCCAGCTGCATGCACCGCGAACGCCAACCCGTGGAGCAGCGCAGCCGACTGGCGCGCGGTCATGTTTCCCAGCCGCGCTCGCGTTTCCCCGCGGACATGACTCATGAGCGCAATCGCTTCGGGCCACAGACCTTCACGCTCTGCAGCGCGGATCAGACGCTCCAGGCGCTCGTCAGTCAGGAGCCCGATCAACATATCGAGCTGCGCCTTGTCTTCAACGAAGAAGCCGATCTTCAAGAGCTCGGTCTCGTCCTCGATCGCATCCATCATCTGCTGAAGCACGCTGCGCTCCAGGATGTCCACGAAGCGCGCCATGCAGATGTACTCACGCCGGCGTAGCAGCTCGAGACACACGTCGCGTACGCGGTTCGGATCGATGCCCCGGATCACCTCCCGCGAACGCTCTGGGTCGAGGTGCAAACACACCTCTCCCAGGAAGTCGATGGGCAGCACCGACGACATGCGCGCCGCGCGATCGGGCTCCATCTCACTCGCTACGCGCCCTGCAAGCTCGGGACCGACGAGGCTCGTCGTGAAGCGCACGAGCAGCGGCACCGGGAGCAAGCGGCTCAGCTTCGCCAGGCGGCGAAACGTCTCGCGACCATCGTCGAACAGCGTGTGCGTCGCCATTTGCCTGAACTCACGCAGCGAGGTCACCGGCGCGGCGTCCAGGAACGCGAGCGCGTTGGCATCCACCGCGAGCACCCGGGCGAGCTTGGTGAGCTCCGCTTGGCGGTCCAGCGCGTCCATCAGAGCAAGATCTTCCGCACAGTGCCTCGCAGCACGAGGGGCACGCCGCTCAGGATTTGCTCGATCGCGGCGCGCAGATGCGCGTGTTGGCGCTGGCGCGCGCTCTGCCAGAGCTCCATCAGCTGAGCGCGCTGGGACTCTGGGAGCTCAGCGAGCAAGCGCGGGGAACCCGTGAGGTCATGGTAGCTCACGGCCTTCAGCTAGCACTGCCAGGCAGCGGCCGGCCGAGCAAAAGCACCGCCCATCACCGCTTGGCGCCGAGCGTGCTCTACCACGCCGGCTGAGTCAGACTGTGCCGTACCTCACGAGTCTACGAATGCGCCGCAAAACACGCCTTGGAAGGGCCTGGCACGCAGGTTGCTGATACCCACGGCATGCGACAGCTCAACTACTTCGGCCTGTTCTTACTCTTAGCGCTGCCGATCGCGTGCGATGGATCGAGCGCTGATTCCAGTTCCTCAGGGAATGGCGGAACGGCTGGCGCCGCGGGTTCTGCGGGCAGCAACGCTGGGGGCGCAGCAGGTGCCGCGGGAGAGACCAGCTACGAGGCGCTAAATGTCTGCGCCCAAGCACCCAGCTACCCAGCGACGGCCTCCTTCGCAGATGACGGCAACGGCCTCAGCCTGGACGCCTTCGACTTCCTGCTGCGTGCGCTGAAGTCGCGAACGCCTGGCAAGTACAGCTTCACCCGCAACACCCAAGACGGCGGCGGCTCTGGCGCGCACCACGACGTGATGATCATCACTGACGACGGAACAGTGTTTCACGCATCGAAGCACGTCGTGAACACGTACACCACGGATCCGCCGGAAAACATCGACGAAACGACGCCGGTTCAGCGCTGCACGCCGAAGCCCGAGTCGTATTTCCAAGACTGCTTGGACGCACTGGCAGCGGATCCCCAAGGTAATGCCATCGCGGAGTGTGCCCAGGTGTACGCCGATTGGAAGACGCTGCCCCTGCCCTTCTTCGAGTCCTGCGAACCTGCGGGCTACGCCTGCGAACCGACCGACATGCAGAAGTTGCTCGCGTGCGGGCAACCGGACATCCATGCCTGGATGGACTCTGGCGAGCGCGCGGCCGAAGGCGTCGTGCGGACGCGCAGGCTTCTCGAGGCCTTTCGGGATCGGACCCCTGGCAGCTATCGCTACGACGCCACCCAGGACATCACCTACTCCTGGGGCGGTGAGACGCGAGCCCTGCTCAGCGACGCGGATCCAGACTTCGTGCTCACGGCAGCGGATGGAGTCTACTACGGCGAGAGCGACTCGGCGCCGTTCTCCGAGGACGCCATGCGCTGCAAGCTCCAGCCGGCAGACTACTTCCAGAGCTGCATCGATGAGCTCGACGCGGGCACCGGGTTCAACAAACCCGAGTGCGTGCACTTCGGCAACACGCCGCTGTTCCCTTGGTTCGAGAGCTGCGAACCCGCCTCTCCCACGTGCAAATAGCTACACCCGGTGAAAGGACAGAAACTTCGGTCGGTCTCCGGCTCCCTTCGAACCAAGTCACGGGATCAACGGCACGAAACTCAGTCGCGGCGGCCACCAGCAATGTCCGCACGGATTTGCCAGCTCTTGATCCAACGCATAGCGTCGTCGTGGCGTTTGAAGTTGTCCGTCGGCCACTTCGCGCCTGTGATCCAGTCGAACGCCGTCAGCACTCCGCGCCCCAGCATGCTCTCCACCACTCGGGCTTCACACAGCGTGCTCGGGAGTAGGCGCTCTCGGTAACGGGCAAACACCTCCGCAGACGCGTAGCGGACGCGCGCGGGCGCTGTGATCGGGTTGAAGTGTCTAAAATCGATCAGCCACGCGAGGTTCGTGTGGGCCGCCGCAAGGCGCGCATATTGCTCGAACAAGGCCTCGTAGGCTTCGATCTCGACCGAGCCTGGAAAGGTAACGACAACTAGCGGACAACGGCGGGCGTCCAGCACGAAACCTTCGTGCTCCCAGACGCCCTCGTCGGTTTCGGCTAGCGGAGAACCACTCGGCACTGGGCCAGGTTTAGCCGTATCGCGCGTCCAAACCAAGGAGTCTCGAATCGGGACCTGCGTCGGCGCCGGCGCCCTGCATGAAGCCAGCTTTCTTCGCGGAAAATCTGCCCTGCTACCTCGCCAGGTCTTCCCCGGCACCAGGCGCTGTGACACACCGCGGGCGTACCGGCCGTTCAACCAACGGTCGCGTACGCTCGGTCTTTGGCGCACGGGAAAGCGTCGTCGGGCAGGCGCCGATGCACGGAGTCGCAACGTCCGTGGGATCTTCTGTTCTCATTCTCGAGAACCTGGTCCTCGAGATCAGGAACGCGCTCAAAGGCCACGCAAATAAGGGCCTACAGGTGCGAACGACGGCTTCGCCGCGCCAGGTGCGGGGAGCCACGAGCGTGACGCGCGTATTCCTGCGCCATGAAACAGCTCATTATCTTGCTCGTCACTGGCGGCGCTGCGTTCTTCGTTACTGGCATCCTGTCCTTCGCCATCTATTGGAACGCCCCGATCGTTCCGTGCGAGGTCGAGACGAGGACCCCGTCGCGATGGGGTGGCTACAACACGCGACGCCACGACGACTTCTGCACCGGGTCTCAGGTCAAGGGCTACGAATACCCTCGCGTCCATCACCGCAAGACCAAGGCGGACAAGGGCGTGATCATGGGACTCAGTCTGCTTACGTTTCTGGTCGGCGTGGGGGCTGGCGTTGGCGGCTTGATGCTCTCGGGGCGCAAGAAGTCCACCCCTACGCCTCCAGGTCAGCAGCCCATCATTCCCGCAGGGTAACGCTGACAGCACAAGCCTGGCAGGCAGAGCGTCAGTGATGGCGAGCGACTGTGAGCAGGGCCCAGTGCTCTCCCATCCCCGCCTGTGGCACTCGGGCGCGCGAACAGCCAGCTGCGGCGTGCATCGATTCAGCACCGCTTTCGCGCTCGTGTACACTCATGAACCTGCCCTTTGATCCTGGAGTGCCCATGACCGAGTCCGAAGACCCTGAACTCGAGACCCGACGCTTCCAATTCGAACAGGAGCAACGCCGCGCGGATCTCGAGTTGCGAACGCGCCAGCTCGAGCTCGACGAGCGGCGCCACGAATCCGAAGTCGAGCTCAAGCAGAAGGAGCTGGAGTTCCGCCGCACCCATGAGACCAAGCTGTGGCGCAACCCGCTAGTGCTGGCGATCGCAGCGGGCATCATCGGCTTGGTGAGCAATGCCGTCGTCGCCGCGGTCAACGGCTCGATGGATCGGGACCTGCAACACCAGAAGACGGAGTCCAGGATGATCCTCGAGGCATTGCGCACGGGCGATCCAGACAAGGCCGCCGAGAACCTCCAGCTCCTCGTGGATACAGGCCTGGTGCAGCGGCACGGCGACCGCCTGCAGAGCTACCTCAAGCAGCGCTCGCAGGGTGCTGGCGCGGTGCTGCCGGTCGCGACGACGTCCCGCGCGCACACGGTCGAGGAAGCGGACCAGAACTGACCAGACTAGTGCAATGACACGCCCAGCTCACGCATCCGCAGTCGCAGACCTCGCTGCGACACACCGAGCTCCGAGGCGACACGCTTCAAGTCGCCTCCCGCCGTGCTTATTGCCGTACGGATTTCGTCCCCGGTCAAGTCGGTAGACTTGCGGATCTTCGAGCTACGATTGATCAACTCATACAGAGAAGTGCGGGAGATCCCCAGCGCTTTGGCTGCCCCATCGCGCTTGAAGTCGTGCTCCCTCAGCACCCGCAGCAGTTCGTCCTCATCGATCTCATCCAGGGAGCGCAGTTCCGCGCGGCGTTCCGGTGCTGCGCTGTCCCCACGGCTCTCCACGGCGCCGCTCGAGCCAGCATCGCTGACGCCGCTCATGAGCTCTGCCTCGATGGAGGGGGTGAGGCGCAACTTGTGCTCACTGCGACCCGCCACAGCCAACTGTCTGGCCAGGTTGCGCAGCTGCCGCACGTTACCCGGCCAGTCGTAGCGACACAGTCGCGCCACCACCGAGGCCCGGAGCCAGGGCTGGTCGCCTCCGGAACTCAACCTGTGGGAGGCACCGAGATCCGCCAGGTCCGCACGCAGGAAGTGCAACAGCAAGCGACCGATATCCTCACGTCGCGCCTTGAGCGGCGCAATGCGGATCACCGACTCCGCCAAGCGATGCAGCAGCGGCCCACGAAAGCGGCCCCCAGCGACCGCGCTCTCCAGGTCGGCGTCCGTCGCCGCCAGGAGCCGCACGTCCACACGGAAACTCTTTGGAGAGCCGAGCGGCTGCACCTCTCCGGTCTCGAGCACCCGCAGCAGCATGGCCTGGATCTCGCTGGGGGTGTCACCCACCTCATCCAAGAACAAGGTGCCGCCGTCCGCCTGCTTCAAGAGCCCATCGTGATCCGAGCTTGCGCCGGTGAACGCGCCGCGGACGTGGCCGAACAACGTACTCGCCGCCAAAGTCGGCTGAACCGCGGCCATGTTGACCGCGACCAGCGGCTGCGACCGGCGTGGACTGGCCTCGTGGAGCGCACGCGCGACGAGCTCCTTGCCGCTGCCTGTTGCCCCACGGATCAGCACCCCGATGCGCAAGGGACCAAGCTCCTCCACCGCCGCACGCAGCTGTTCGACGGCGTCGCTCTCCCCCACGAACCCATACTCTGGCAGCAAGCTCCCTGCATGGGTCTCGTGGAGCACCCACACGTGTCGGCGCGCGATCTCAATCACGACGCCGCCCGCGAGCCGTTCGGCGTCTATGAGCAGCTGGCCCTCCAGCGGCTCGGCGTCCACCAACACGTCCAGTCCGCGGTTCGGTGCCTCGAGCAGCACGCCCGCCGCAACACCGGTCACGCGCAGACAGGGCTTGCGGCTGAGGAAGGAGTCAGCAATCGCCTGGCGCCGACGCTCCCGAGTTGCAGTGAACTCTGGCTCGAGGCGGGCGACTTCGACGCTCCCGTGCACGGCGCAGCGACTGAGCAGCAATTGATCGCCGATGCGCGATGCGTCCGGATGGCATGCGATGGTCAACGCCGGAATGCGCCGCACGCTCCTCATGTTCATGGACGGCGGTGCCGGATAGCGCGTGCTCTCGAATTCCTCGTCGCTTCCCGACACCACTCCAAACCTTATCAACATTCCGCTGCGTGGCCAGGCTCGGCAGGTTCATGGCAAGAACACGCAGCGGACCCCGATGCTCGCTTCACGCATGTGTCCACTCGTGTGGGCCCGGCCCGCCACCCGAAGCCGGGCGACCGGAGCGGCGAAGCTGGAGCCGCGGACGACGAACTGCTGCTGCTCCTGAGTGTTGAGCGGATCGGTCGCAGCCGCCCCGGAATACGGGGCATAGGTGTCCAGCAGCAGCTCTTTCAGGCTGCCACCGAGGTCCATTTGGCCCCAGCGCGCGGCACCGCGGGGATACGAGCCAACCGCCGCGAGCTGGTCGCCGCAATCCTCGTCACTCGACTGATCGCAGGCCTGATACTCGAAACCCCACGGATACAGGCGCTCCTCGTCACCGCCGGCGGCGGCGTACTCCCACTCTGCTTCAGTTGGGAGGCGGCCACCGTCCCAAACGCAGAATGCAAACGCGGAGGGGTAGTCGATGCAACTGATGGGCTTGTCTTCGTTCACACCCGGTTCGTCGGTCCAGGGTCCGTCAGGGCATGCCAGCGTGTCCGGCCGCAATCCGCTCAGGTCCCAGTCGGCTCGCCAGTGCATGTCGGCCGGAATCCAGCCTGGGTTCTGCTCGACGAAGTCTACGAACTTGCGATAGCGCCCCACGGTGACCTCGTACTTGTCCAGCCAAAAGGCCTGACTCAGCGTCACCCAATGCGCGGGTTGTTCGTCGTCGTCGCAGGTCGTATCCGCAGGGCAAGCATCAGGCGCTCCCGTGTCGCCGCGACCCATTTCGAAGCTTCCTGCCGGTACTTCGAGGCTCTCACAGCAGCTCTCGCCTTGGCACCTCGTGTCCAGGAACTGACACGACGGGCGGCTCGCGACGGGCGTCTTCTTCCAAGGGTAGCCCTCTGGGAGCCGGTGGAGGCCGCCCAACTCGAACGGCGTACCACCAGCACCTGCGACTCCACCCGCACCTCCGACAGCTGATGCCGCAGCGCCACAGGGTCCTTCCGCCGCCGCCCCCCCGGACTCGGCGTCGGACTCGCGCACTTCTGAGGAGCACCCGCTCAGCGCAATGAGGGCGCTGAGCAGAGCAATGGCTTTAGCTTCCTTATGGGAATTATAGTGGCTAACGAACGAGCTGGATGCGGATCGGGCGCTGGACATGTGGGGCTCCGAGGACACGGCTTGGGGTCGAACGGCTCAGTGGATGCAGCGAATGCGCGGCCACACGCTCGGCTCTGCAACGCTTGACCCGCTCTCGGAGTCGTCGCCGGGCAGGTTGAACTCCGAAGGCTCGGTCACCTCGGCTTCCCGCAGGGTTGGCAGCTGGCTCTCGATGGTCAGGCCGCTGGAGGCTCCCAGCAGCTCTGCGTCGCGGTACTCCGGGTGTGCGCCGGTGCCTTCGTAGTCGTAACGGAACACATCGCGCAGATCGTCCGCCGAAACGGCTCCAAAGACGCTCTCGGCCTCGATGGCATGCTGCCACTCGTCGTCGCTCGGCAGGCGACCCCCATCCCAGATGCAGAACGCAGCGGCGGCAGCGCGCTCCACACAGCGCACTGGAGCCGACTCTGCGTCTCCCGGCTCCTCACTCCAGGCGCCGTCGTCGTCGCACACATCGAGGCGTGGACGCACGCTGCCCAGCTCGAAGCCTGAGCCGGTGTCTAGCTCCGGAGGTGCCCAGTTCGGGTTCTGCTCCATGAACTGAACGAAGCGGCGGTAGCGCTCCACCGTGACCTCGTACTTGTCGATCTGCGGTGCTTCGGAAGCTTCGCCGTCGACGAGCTTGCAGCCGTTCCCGGGGCAGCCGTCGAGGTCGATCGACTTCAAGACGTCCGTGTTGCCCAGCCCGACACGGAAGCAGCAAGACTCACCGTCGCATTTGCTG
>JBFXBK010000321.1:0-10757 GCA_050183255.1 Polyangiaceae bacterium
GGCTTCAGCTTCGATGTAGCTCGACGCGCGTTGGAAACGCCACCTGAGGACTAGCCGCTACAGGTACGGGCCGCCGGCCAAGTCGACGAGCGCTGCGTCGACCCCGGAGACGACACGCGCCATGCGCTCGTAATCCAGGGTATCCGCGGTGTCCGACGCCTTGTGATAGTTCGGATTCCGGAACAGCGCGGTGCCCGTTATCATTGCCGCTGGGAAACCAAACTGCCAGAAGGACCAATGATCCGACCAGTCGACGCCTGGGGCGTTCGCGGGCATGACTTCCCGCTCAACCGGCAGCGTGGCGTGCTTCACCAGTAGATTTGCGGTGGCGTTGACCAGGTCCGCAGAAGTGCGATCGCCTAACACGGCAACGAAGTCGCCAACCGGCGAATGACCTTGAGCCAGTTTTGCCGTGGGAAAATGCTGACTCTTGGCGGCATCGGAGTAGTAGCCGATCGACTCTAGGCTCAACATCGCACGCACATTACGCCCTGCCTCGCTGAGTTCTTTGGCGTACGCAAAGCTGCCCATGGTCGGCGTTTGGAAGTGCGGCGGCTCTTCATTCACGAACAGCACGAAGCGCAGGGTGCGCTGATGGCGCCGACCGTTGAAGCTCCTAGCGAGGGCCAGCACCCCAGCGACGCCGCTCGCGTTGTCGTCGGCACCCGGGCTGCCGGTCACCGCGTCGTAGTGGGCTCCGACAACGACGAGCTCGCCCCCCGCGAGTCCGCCGGGCACCTCGACCTCGAGGTTCATCACGGTGGTTCCGTCGAGCTCGATGCCGTGTCGATTCACTTGGTAGCCAGCCTGTTCGAACTGCGCGCTTAGCCAGTCGGAAACTTCCGCCAACTCCCACACGGCGTCGGAGTTACGGCCACACGTCTTGGCTTTGCCCGGCGGAGGCTTCGGACACGTGAGCTGCGTGATCTTCTCCACGTCTTGCCTCAGCGAGACGCTGAGCGCCTTCTCCTCGTCGGTCAGCGGCGGGAGGCCACGGCCAGCGACGACCCGCGTAGGCTCGGCAGTCTTGGCCTTCGGGGCGCTGGCAGGCTTCAAGGCTGGGGCGCTGGCGGCGCAACCAACCACGAGCACGACTAGCGCGCCCGTCAGCAGGCCATCGAGGCGCCCACGACGTACGCGGAGCACAGGTTCGGCGGGGGTCATGTGAAGTTCCTTACAAGCACGGTTGGCGGCGGCCGTCACGGCACGCCGGCGAAGCCCAGTCAGCGACAGCTGTGACGCACACAACATACCCGGGAGCAGGCCGAGCATTGGGTGGAACGCGCACGACTTGCAGCGCGAGGTGCCTTGAACGACCATTGGAAGCTGACTCGAGTCCTGCTCAGCAACGGCACACGTAAACGATGAACGCGCCTCCCCAAAGCGGCAGACGTTCGGCGGTGGAGATCCCAGCGCCTGCGCTCTCCGGTCGTTTCTTCTCCATCGGTGCGAAGCTGAGCCTGATGGTCGTCCTGGTGCTCACGTTGGCGTCGCTGTTCGTCGTGAGCGAACTGAGCGGGCGCGCCCGCGCTCAGCTGATCGAGCAAAAACGCACCGCGGCGAACATGGTGGTCGATCTGTTTGCAGCGACGGTCTCAGCCGCGGCGGACTTCGGCGACGAAGAAGAGCTGAAAGGCGAGGTCAAGAACCTGGGGAGTAACCAGGACATCGTCTACGCGGCCGTCTGGACCGAGGGCAACGAAAAGCCTGTCGCCGAGCTGGGTAAGTCCGACGCGCAGACCACAGCTAGCAAGTCGCGCCAGGTGGAGGTGCTGAGTGACCGCATCATCATCACCCACCCGCTTACGCGGCCCGGCGGCGAACAGATCGGCAATCTGACCATCCACTTCACGCTCGAACCGGAGAACGCCCAGTACCAGCGCACGAAGACCAGCATCATGCTCTACGCACTGGGCATGGCGGCGCTGCTTGCGGTGGTGGTGCTCGGCCTGGTGCGCGTGCAAGTCGTCTCACCGTTGGGGCGCTTGAGTCGCGGCATCGCGGACGTGCAGAAGGGGCGTGAAGCCGAGGTCGAGGTGCGAGCCCACGACGAAGTCGGCCGGCTCGCCGCTGCGTTCAACTCGATGGCGGTGGCGATCGCGGACCGCGAGTCACGCTTGGAGGCGCTCAACCACCGCCTCCAGCAGCTGTTGGATCACATGGGTGAGGCCATCCTGGTCTTCGACAACGGGGGCCGCGTTGGACAGGTGCAGAGCAAGAAGGCCGCGGCGGTCTTCGGCGAGTTCGTGAGCGGACAGCCCGTCGTCGAGCTTCTATTTCCCGAAGGAACCTCGCGTGTCGAACGCGAGGCGTTCGAGGAGTGGCTCGAAGTCGCGTTCACAGTTTCAGTGGACACCTGGGAAGAGGTTGGCGCACTCGCGCCCCAAGAGACGACCATCGGCCGCGGCTCTCGCGAGGAACGCGTCTTGCGTCTGGACTTCCGCCCCATCGTCGAAGACGGCGAGGTCCGCCGCGTGATGCTCCTAGCCACCGACGAGACAGACAAGCGCCGGCTCGAGCGCGCGGTGCGCGAGAACAAAGAGGAGCATCAGCGGCAGATCGCGGCAATGCGAAAGCTCGTGGCGGGTGGAGGCCAGCTCTTGGTCCAGGTGCTCGATGGTGCCCGCGAACGCCTCACTGATTGTACCAAAGCGGTCGCAGGCCTGAGTGGAGACTACGCACCCGAGCAAAACGAAGAGCTCTTCCGCTGGGCGCACACGATCAAAGGTGAGGCGCGCGCCTTCGACTTGATGGCGCTGGAGAAGAGCGCCGCCGCCTTGGAGGACGAGCTTGCGAAGTTCCGTGGACGACTCCGCGAGGGCGAGACGTTGGCCGCCGAGAGCGTGCGGAAGCGCCTCGAACCGCTGATCAGCAAGGCCACGGAGTCGGTGGGCGAAGCCGAACGCATGCTAGTCGAGGCGTCTCCAATCGGTCCAGCCATCCTGGACCAGGTCACCGTGCGCCGCGCCGATCTGTCGCGACTGAGCGAATTGATTCCCCACGGCAAACCGATTGGCAACGCTCAAGAGATCGCCCGCGTCGTCGAGCTGCTCGGCTCGCGACCGTTCGGCGAGAGCGCGCTGTCCTTGGTCGACTCTGCGCCGCGCTGGGCCGCGCGAGAGAACAAGCGCGTCGCCGTGGACGTCGACGGGAGAGACGTTCCGATTCCGCCGCGCCTTGCCCGTGTGCTGAGCGGCGTGTTGACCCACCTGGTCAGAAACGCAGTGGCTCACGGCGTGGAGGTGCTCGAGGACCGTGAGCGCCTCGGCAAACCCATCCCTGCGCGTATCCGTTTGGCAGCGGAAGAGGACGACCGGGTTGGACCCACCATCCGCGTGATCGACGATGGTCGCGGGCTCGATCACGACGCGCTTGAGAAGGCAGCGCTCAAGAACGCAGCGCTCGAGCCAGCGACGAAAGACGCGCAGCAAGCGCCAAAGAGCGCCGAAGAAGCCGCTTTCACCGCGGGAATTACGACCAAGCCGGCGGCAACAAGCGAGGGAAACACCAGCGGGTCCACTCGAAGCTCGCTCCATGACGGAACGGATCTCGCTGGCTTCGGTATGGGGCTGAGTGCCGTTCGCACCGAGCTTAGAAAGATCGGCTACGACGCGCGAATCATCGAAAGGCGAGACGAAGGCGTCGCTTCCGGAATCGAAGTGATATTATCTCCGATGGCGCGTTGACTCGGGGGAGTCGCTGTCGCGTCTAACACCCGCCAAGACAGCGCCAGGCTAGCGGCCAGAGCACGCGAACGAGCGACCCATGGCAGACACCCAACGCATCCTACTCATCGACGACAGCCAAGCCGTGCTCGCGCGCGCGCAGGCCGTGTTGAGCGACGCCGGGTACGAGGTGATCACCACGAATCAGACCGTGGGCACCGCCCGACATCTGCGCAGCTGCCAGTTGGTCATCATCGACTACCACATGCCCGGGATCGATGGTGGCGAGGTGCTCGCCTCGTTACGCAACGCAGCCAAGAGCGCAGGCTCGGCGCCCCTGTTCTACCTCTACACCTCCGACGCGGACCTGGTTGGTAGGGGCCGCTCCATGGGCTTCGACGGAAGCTTCACGGACAAGGGCAACGACGAGGCGCTGGTCAGCCAGGTCAATGCGGCCTTTCGGCTGATTCGCCTGCGATCGCTCTCGAAGAAGTAGCAACTCGCCAGGCGCTGCGACCCGCGCTAGGTGCCGCGATCCCGCTAGGCGCCGCGAACAAAAAGCGCAATGGTCCGCGGATGGCTGACAAGGCTCCGATCGTGATCGGCGTGGCGGGAGGCTCGGGCTCCGGAAAGAGCACCGTGGTGCGGGAGATCCAGCGCCTACACGGCAACAGCTCCGTCGTGGTGCTCCAACACGACTGGTACTACCGCGATCGCAGCGGGGTCAGCGCTGAGGAGCGCGAGCGCATCAACTACGACCACCCGGACGCTCTCGAAACCGAGCTGATGAGCGAACACCTCGCGACGCTGCGGGCAGGGAAAGCCATTCAGGCCCCGATCTACGATTTCAAGACACACACGCGCTCGAGCGAGTGCAACACGATCGAGCCGCACGAGGTGATCGTGGTCGACGGCATCTTGATCCTTGCGGATGCGCCCCTCAGAGAGCTGATGGACATTCGAGTCTTCGTCGACACCGACGCCGATATCCGCCTCGCGCGCCGCATCAACCGGGACATCGTCGAGCGTGGACGCACCCTCGAGTCGGTGATGCGTCAGTACCTCGAGACCGTGCGCCCGATGCACCTCGAGTTCGTGGAGCCCAGCAAGCGCTACGCCCACGTGATCTTTCCTGAAGGCGGCCTCAATCGCGTCGCCGTAGACATGCTGGCTACCAAGATCACGTCGATCCTCGGCGCGCGCTAGTCACCGGCGCGCTCGTCAGGCCGCTGGAACTCCCTTGCGTTTCTTTGGGGGGAGGTCAGGCAGCGGGCGCTCGCAGGCTCTCCCGAGTCCTCTGGCCTATGCGACGACGTAGCTCCAGCACGCTAGCGGAGAGGCCCCGCAGCATGTTCACCGCGAGCTCCGTGTGATCCTCGAGGATATCGATCAGATCACCCACTTCGACTCTCAGCACGACCACGTCGGTCTCGGCCACAGCCGTGTACCAGCGAGGAACGCCCGCGAGCGCATCCATGATTCCGATTGGGCTATTGGCTCCGAGGCGGATGCGTTGCGCCGGCCGCGCGGCGCCGTGATCGCCCGCAGGCTCGGCGGGTACGTCTCCCCTCACACAGCCAGCGATGATGAACAGGTAGTAGTCCGAGCTGTCCCCGGCGTTCCAGAGTGACGTTCCAGCGTCGTAACGCCACTCGGTCGCTCCCCGAGCCAGCTCGGCCATCACCTCGACCTCGTGGCGCCCCATGTCCTGCAGGTTACGCAGGAAGAGGATCTTCTCGACCAGTGTCAGGCGCGGCAACGAGTGCGGTGGTGTCTCGGGTCTGACGGGCGGCTCGTAGCCACCATCCAGCCCGAGTTCGCGACGCGCCTGAAGCATCCCGCGAGACATGCCGCCGAGCACCGCGACCAAGATCCCAAAGTGGTCCTCGAACACATCCAGCATGTCTTCGTAGGCCACCTCGAACACGATCACGTCGTCTGCAGCGACGAAGTGTTGCCCCGCTGGGTCCTGGGTCATCGCGGCCATGCCACCGATCACGTCGTGCGGTCCCCATTGCCGCACGAACTCGCCGTCTTCGTAGTAGTTGACCTGACCTTCGACGATGAAGAATATCGACTGCACCGGGCGCCCCGGCTTTGTGAGCGCAGTTCCTGCAGGAAACAACTGTTCCTGAGTAAACGCGGCAATCGCCGCGATCTCGCTTGGTCGCAGGTTCACGAACCCAGGAAAGCGGCGCAGCGCGATGATGCGCTCCACCTGCTGGCTCGGCTGTAGCTCAGCTCGCACTCGGCACTCCTCCGCTCAACAAGCGCACCGCGCCGCGCAACAGGTCATCGAAGGCGCTCGGCTCTGTCACTCGTCGCGGCTGACGTACGCTGAGCGGCTCGTCGATGCCGATCTCCGACGCCGCGTGCGCCGCGACCCGCCGGATCGCGTCGTTGCGGTCCTCCATCAGCTCGAACAGTAGCCGGCTCACCACCCGCTCTGCGACGTCTTCCGATGGCTCGCTTCCCAGCTCCTGCAGGTAGGCTGCCCGAGGTGAGGCTCGCAGCGCCGCCATGCGTCGCACGCGCTCCGAGTCGCTGCCTTCATCCATCAGCGCCTGGATTGGCCCACGCAAATCGTTGGGCAGGATGTTGTCCAGCAGCTCTCGGCTTTCCGCACGGAGCCGCGCGTTGCCTGAGTTGAGCGCGGCGTACACCGTACCGAGCTCGTGCTGCGGGTAGATCGCGTGCAGCACACGGAAGAGCCGCTCGCTGGCGCTGATGTGAGCGTCTCCGAGCAGCGCGACTAGAAGTTCCATCGTCGTGCCTTTGTCGCGCACGAGCTGCGGGCAACCGCGCAGCAGCACGAGCTTCGCCGCGAGGAGTTCTTGCGCACGGTCCAGCTCGTCGCGCGCGTGGCGCAGCAACAACACGCGATCGACCAAGAGCGACGGATCACTCGCGCGCAGGCGCCCGAGCCCGCGCAAGATCTTGAACACCACCCGCTCGTCTTGCTCGACGTCCAAGAACTTGAGCAGAAGCTCGACCGACGCCTGACCGCCAAAGCGGCTGATCGTGCGCGGCAAGTGGCGGCGAACGGCCACGTTCAGCTGCGTGTCGAAGACGGCCTCTCCCAGTGCTTCGAGCGCGGGCTCACCCAGCGCGAGCAGCGCGTCGCGGGCGGACTCCCGCGCAGTTCGCTCACCCACCAGTCGAATCAACGTCGGAATGTGCGCCAGGTCGGGAGTGAGCGCGATGGCGCGGGCCAACTCGGCTGCGAGGCCCTTCTCGCTGATCCGACTCAGCTCATCCACGACCCAGGCGAAGCGATCCGCTGGCAGATGACGCGAGCTTCGCGCCAGGGCGAGGCGCATCTCCGGTGAACCGCCAGCGATGATCCGCGTCAGTACGGAGGTGGACTCAGAAGCGTCTGCATAGCCGTGAGCTACCAGCTCCACGATCGCGGTCACGCGTACCTCGGGGTCCCGATCCTCCAGGAAATCCCGCAGCGTGTTCGCGTCGACTCCGGTCGCGCACAGGTAGCGTAACGCTGCCGCGCGGATAGGCGGATTCTCGTGCCTCAGGAGCCTGTGCGTGAGGCGCTCGACGTCCGAACGGTGCTCAACAGTGAACAGCTCGAACGCGCGGATCACAACCTCCACCGAGGGGTGGTAAAGAATCAGCGCGGGGATCAGGTTCGTCTTGCCATAGTCGGCAAACATATCGAGAGCGCCGATCACTTCGTTGTCGTCTTCACTGCTCAGTGACGCCAGCAGCGCCTCTAGCGAGTGCAGCTCGAGCTCCTGCACCTGAACGTTGGTGTCGATGGAAGCCGCACGCAGGTTGGCCCTGAAGCGCTCCACGTAGAGCGGACGCAACCCCACCACGCTGCCGACCCACAGCACCGATAACGCGAGCACGGCGTAGGCGGTCTGCTGGAGCGATGCCCCCGCCGCCGTTGCCGCAAGGATACCGACCGAAGCCAGCGCTTGACCGCCGCGTTGACCCAGCGCCTCGGCCACTCCCTTGAAGCGTTCGCGGACCGACGACTTCAAGGGCAGGAACAAGATCTCCGTGCTCGTCTTGTGCACCGAGAAGCGCAGCGCGGAGTCCGCGCCCTTGAGAACCAGCACGGGGATGATCCCCGCGAGGCCCAAGAAGCCGACCGAGCCGAGGCACAACAAGAGCGGCAACAGCAGGAGCGCGCGCGTCACCCCCAGCGAGCGCAACAGGCGGGGCGCCAACGCGAGTTGGACCAACAGCGCGAGCGCGTTGGTGAGCGTGTAGAACAACGCGAAGGCAGAGCCGAGTCGCGCCGCGGGCACGGTCGCGGACAAGGTCGCCTTGAACAGGTAGTCGACTCCGGTCACTACCAGCGTCGCGATCAACCCCAAGCTGAAGAGCCTCAGCAAGTAGCGGTCGCGCTGGATGAGCCGCATGTTTCCGCCGCGGCGTTGGACGACCGCCGCTGCCCGCGGCTCGCCAATCCGGGCCGCCGCCGTCGCGCGCGCGCGCGGCAAGAACGCGGTGATCCCCAAGAGCGCGGCACTCCCGAGAATCAGAACGCTCGGCTCGAAACGCATGAGCAGCAGACCGGCGAGGGACGATCCGACCACCGCCCCCACCAAACCACCCGCGCCAATGAATGCGAACGAGCGCTTCGCCTGCTCCACATCGAGCGCTTCGGCTTGAAGCAGCCAAAACTGCACGACGGCAACCGTCGCGAACAAGCCGGTCCAAACGTAGAGCGCGAAGGACAACACCAGCGGATTCGCGGCTCGCTCGAAATAGAACCCAACGTTGACCACCACCCCGAACAGCAGGCTGAGGGTCAGCGCCCGCGCCAAGCTCACGCGCTTGAGCACCCAGCGATTCGCCTTGGTCAGCAGCAGCGCGAGCCCTGCGATCATCAGGTAAGCCCACGGCAGCTGCTCCGCTGGCACACGGCTCAGAAACAGCGTGTCGCGCGCGGTTTCCAGCATTGCGTGGCCGGCCATCATGCCCGCGAGGGTCACGAAGGCTTTCCACGCGTTGCGCGCCTCCGAACTCCGCAGACCAAACCAAGCCGTCACGTTCCGATCCTCGACTAACCACTGGCTCGCGCGCAGAAAAAAGCGCGCGAGCGTCCGCCATGCGGGGGTGAACACACCACGTTTCCGGGCGCCCGCCGGGCAGAGCCAGCGAACCCATAGCAGATTCGTCACACCTGGAGCCGTGTTTCACCCGGCGCAAGGACTTGCGCTGGCGCCGCCTCCCCTCACTGAAAGTGCCGTTAGGTAATTTCTGCGGTTCGCGCCGCGGCTGAGCGTGTTAGGGACGCCCCAACCGCCGCCCCCCTCCCCCAAAATTCTCAGCTCGGGGGCGCTCACTTCATGGAGATCCCGATGTCCGAAAACAAGCCGTTGGTAGCCGTGGTGATGGGTTCGAAGAGCGACTGGAGCGTCATGCAGCACGCGACCGACACGCTCAAGAAGCTGGAGATCCCGTGCGAAGCGCGGGTCATTTCCGCGCACCGCAGCCCGGAAGTCGCCTTCGAGTACGCAAGCTCCGCCGAAGGGCGTGGAATCGAAGTCATCATCGCAGCCGCGGGAGGCGCAGCGCACCTCGCTGGTGTGCTCGCAGGGAAGACCATCGTACCCGTGCTGGGCGTGCCCATGACTGGCTGGGCCTTGAACGGCCTGGACGCGCTGCTATCCACCGTGATGATGCCCGCTGGCGTGCCCGTTGGCACCCTCGCAATCGGTAAAGCAGGCGCCATCAACGCGGCGCTGCTCGCAGCCGCCTTCATGGGTAACACTCATCCGGAGATCCGCGAGCGCCTGAAGCAGTTCCGCAAGGAACAAACCGCAAAGGTAATGGAAGACACCTACCTCGAGGTCTGATGTATCGCCCGGCCCGCTTCGACATGCCCGCGCAGGAGCTCTGCTACGAGTTCCTGGAGCGCGAGAGCTTCGCGACCCTCGTCAGCTCGCAGTCGTCAGAGGCGGGCCATCCGGGACCCCTCGCCTCCCACGTACCTCTCTATTTGGATCGGGATCGGGGGGAGAGGGGCACGCTCTACGGTCACCTGGCGGCACCGAACCCGCACTGCGCGGTACTGGAGGCCGGACCAGCGCTAGCCGTGTTCAGCGGTCCCCACGCCTACGTGTCCCCGCGCTGGTACCAGCGCGACGACCTAGTTCCCACATGGAATTATGTGGCGGTGCATGCGTACGGCACCCCGCGCATCCTGCACTCCGCCGACGACAAGCGCCGCGTCCTGCAACAGCTATCCGCGCGCTACGAACCAGCCGAAGGCGGCTGGTCGCCGGACGCGCTGCCCGAAGGTCGCTTGGACGCGATGCTCAAGGGCATCATCGCTTTCGAGATGCCCATCGAGCGCCTCGAGGGCAAAGCCAAGCTCACTCAGGACAAGGCGCGACCAGACTTCGACGGCGTGGTAAGCGCTCTGTCTGGCAGCGCCGATCAGGACGCCCGCGTCACCGCGGAGTGGATGCTGCGTCTACGCCGCGATTGACCGCAAAAGCTGGGCGTCCTTGGCGGTCCAATCCAACGCGACTAGCTCACTCCGCAGCGAGCGCGGGCTCTGGCGAGTCAGAGTCCAGATCCGAGATCAACTGCTCAGCGCTCAGCTCGTCGGCGGAGGCACCGTTGAAATACTGGGCCAACCCGACGCGCTCGTAGTGCGGCATGATGCGCGGGCTGAGCAACCCGATCTCGCGTAGGTTCGGCACCAGGCGGCTGAACATCACCCTGCGGAAACGTTGCATGCCAGGGGCCGCCATCACGAACTCGCGCCACTCTGCACGGCTGATGCGCCCCTCGAACCACTCGTCATAGACTTCGTAGGCCATGAAGCGATTGCGCATCAGCAGCGCAACCTCGTAGGCCCAGTCTTCACGTTCCTGGCGCTCGCTCTCGCTCAGGTGGTGGTTGATGTGTTCACGCAACGCCACCACGCCGTAGTGAACGTGCCGCGCCTCATCCTGGATCACCATGCGCAGGAGGTACTTCAAGAGCGGCTCCTGAGTCTCTTGGTACAGCGTGCTGAACGCGCCGAGCGCCAAGCCTTCAACCATGATCTGCATGCCGAGGAACTTCATGTCCCATCGCGAGTCGCCCATCAGCGAGTCCACGATCACGAAC
>JBFXBK010000322.1:0-10705 GCA_050183255.1 Polyangiaceae bacterium
CAGCACTCCCGGGGACATCGGGTTCGGGGAGAGTTCCAACGACGAGATGTGCTTCCTGGTGGGGTTCGCCAAGAATCGGACATCCCTCGATGGTTGCCTGACCTTCGGTGGCGGCGGCGATCTCGACGGTGGCGTTCCGCCAGACCCCGACGCAGGTGTCTGCGGCGAACAGCAGGAGAACTCCAGCGGGATCGGACGCGCGTGCAGCAAGGGAGGCGGTGAGTGTGCCAGCGGTCAGGTGTGCTCGTCCGATCAAGGACAAACACCTGACGGGTCCCCCGGTTTCTGCTTGAAGATCGGCTGCTCCGCGACGGCGGACTGCGGCGGTGGGGGCGCCACGTGCTGCGCACCCGCCGAGGGCGGCGGCGTGATCAAGATCTGCGTCCCCGAAGCGTGCCGGCCTGCAGATTGTATCCCCGCGGAATAAGCTTGCTCAGGGGCTACAGACGACTCCGACGCTCACGTTATCGAAGCGTCCAGTGTACTGGCCACTGCAGTTTCCCAGACACCCCGCCTGAAAGTACGGTCCGCTGTAGTTGAGTGCTTCCGACGTGTAAGTCGCGTCGACCGCGGTGCTCGAGAACCCGTAGGAACCGGACTTGGGATCCGCGAAGCTCGAGCCATCGCTCCGCGCCTCGAGTCGCCAGCTGTTCGTTCCTGCCGTGTAAGTCACTCGAGCGCTGAGATAGCTCTCAGACCCAAAGGTCCCGCTCTGGATCAGGCTCGTGATGCTGCCGTTACGCAGACCATTGACGAAGCGCACGAGCTGCACGCGCGGCGAGCCCGAGCCGCTCGGTCCAAAGATCACGGCGTAGCCTTTCGCGGTCGCGCTCGCATTGCACGTGGTGTGACTCGCATCGAGACCCGTGGCGGAGTCCGTCGCGAGCACATAGGCGAGGCCGACGGTGATCCCGTTCTGACTGCTGGTGCTCGAGCAACTGAAGCCGCCGCTGGTCGTTTCGCTCGGGTTACTGCGCTGGAAGTTGAAGCTCCAGACCACGTTCTGCCCGGCGTTGGCCGACAACACCGAGTTGTAGAGCGACGTGTCGTACGCGGCACCGCTCCCCCCCGTGGTCACGTAAGCGTAGCCCTGACCGTGATTGCTCCGGCTACTCAAGACCTCGAAACGGCCCGAGTAGATGCGATCTCCGAAGCCAGAGCGCGTGATCGCACGCCAGGGGCTGCCGCTGATGGGAACGTCGAAGCCCGAGGTGTAGCTGCTGGATGAAGGGGTAGAGAACGCGTCGGCGAACACCGGCGTGAGCGTGGCGGGGCACGGTGGTTGGCAGCTGCCGTTCGCGTTGCAGGTCTCGCCGGGGCTACAGTCGTTCGCGGAGAGGCACTCGACGCAGGCCGAGCTGGTCCCGAGGTCCTTGCAATGGGGCGTCCCGCCGCCGCACGCGCTGCAGTTCGCACCGCAAGCAGCATCCGACTTGCAGAGTTGGCAGGCACCGCCGCTGCACTGCTGATTGGTTCCGCACGGCATACAAGAGGCACCGCAGTAGGCGTTGCTCGTGCACGCTTGGCAGCTCCCGGACACGCAGCGCTTGCCGCTGCCACACTGAGCGTTCGTTAGACACTCCACGCAGGTGTAGCTCGACGGTTCACAATACTGGCCCCCCGCTTGGCAGTTGCTGCAGGCCGCGCCGCAGTGGGTGTCCGAATCGCACACCGCGCAGCTCCCCGACTCGCAGTAGTTCCCGCTGCCGCAGCTCTGGTCGGTAGAGCAATCGAGGCAACGCGCCGCGCTGCAGCCAAAGCTACAGGACTCGTCGGTGTAGCCATAGTTGCAGCTGCCGCCGCTGCAGGTGCCCATCGCGTCGTAGTGTCTGAGCGCGTTGGCCGAGGCGCAGCTGTCCGCTGGTGGCATCGCACAGCTGACGCCAGCACACGGATCGTAGATACAGGCGCCGGCGGAGCAGCCGTCAGCACAGGTCAACGTCATTGAGGTGTACTCGCAATTGCCACCGTTGCAGGTTCCCTGGGGATCATAGGCGATCAAGTCGCTTCCGCTGCACTGGTTTTGCGGTGGGGTGTTGCACGTCACGCCAGCGCATGGGTCACCCACGCACGCGTCGTCTGCGCAGCCGTCAGTACACGGGACACGCTGCTCGGTGTAGCTGCAGGCGCCGTTGTCGCAGGTGCCAGGGACCTCGTAGGTGATGAGGTAGCTCGCATCCGCAGGGTCGCAGTGATTGTTCGGTGGTACCGTGCAGGTGACCCCTTCACACGAATAAGTCGCACCGGAGTTTCCCTCACCCCCAACCCCGCTCGTACCGCCCGCTCCACCGACGGAGCCGCCGGCGCCTGCGTTCGCGCCGGTTCCGGCTGTCGCTCCGGAGCCGCCTTGGCCTCCCGGAGAGCTCGACGACGCCGCGCTGCACGCCCCCAGTAACGTCAGGTACAGCAAGCCAAGCAACCGTTTGGTCATCCCGCCATCCTAGCAGAGGCCGGGTGGCCGGTTTAGCGACTTCTGCTATCCGGAGGTGCTTGAAATACTTGAAAAACCCATGAGCCCTCAGCGCACCCGGAGTGCACCGAGCTCCTGGCCCCAGCTCAACACGTGCTCGGTTTCACCGAGCCCATCGTGGCTGATCCGCTTGGCGTAGTGAGGCAAGCGACGTGCGACCTCAGCCATCTCCGGGTGTTCCCCGCCGAGTCGGGGACGGCTCAAGAGGCGCGAGCGCGAGATCGAGAGCTGGGGCACGACCGGCGCCGGTGCGGGGTTATCGAGGTAGTACGGATCGATGCAGGTGGAGAAATCGTTGGCCGCTGCCACGCGGTCGTTGAGATGGGGGATGCCAAAGCGCGTCGAGAGCGTCTTAGCGAGCGAAGCGTGCTCGAGCTGGGCGCTCACGACGCAGCCGCGCCTGACGTGGGGTCCGAGCACCAGGCTCGGCACGCGGAAGCCCAGCTGCTGAAACTCCGATCGCTCGTCCGTGGTCTGGGGCGGTGGCACGTGATCGTAGAAGCCGCCGTGCTCGTCGTAGGTGATCACGAACAGGCACTTGTTCCACAGGGAACTGGACGCGAGCGCGGCGACGATCGTCGAGATCAACGCTTGCCCCAGCTGCACGTCGTGATCGGGATGATCGTCGTTGGCGCCGGCGCCGAAGAATTGCGGATCGATCAGTGAGAACTGGGGCAGCGTCCCCAGCATGCAGGCCTCGAAGAATTTCGAGATCGAGGCGTTGCCAGATGTCTTGCCCAGCCCACCGAGGGCCCAGGCAAGATCGTGATAGTAGTTGACGTTGGAGATGTTCGCGTCGTTCAGGCGAGCCCAAATCGACTTGGAATTCAGGCTAAATTGCGGCAGGTTCGATTTGCCGCCATTGGACGATCCACAGTGCAAGTAGAAGCGGTTCGGCCACGTCGGGCCCATCACGGAGGCGTAGTAGCGATCGCAGATCGCGCCAGCGTCCGCGAGCGCATAGGTGATCGGGATCTGGCTCCGCACGTGGTAGCCCATCACGTCCTCTTGAGAGCTGCCCGCGTGCTCGCGCACGAAGCCGTCGTTCAAGCCACCGTTGAACTGGTTGTGACACGCGTCCCAGCCGTGGGGCGGGTCCTCAGGCGTGAAGTCGTCGAGTTGGTGGACGAACACCTGGCCGCCGTTGGGCGCAGGATTCGTCTCCATACCCGTGAGCCCGTCGACGCTCAGGCCTTCGATGAACTTCAGGGAGCCGAGGTAGTGATCGAAGGAGCGGTTCTCCATGCAGAGCACAACCACGTGATCGATCTTGGCGAGCAGCTGCGAGGGGGTGAGCCCGTTGGTCGCCGTGCAGCTGGGGTCGCCGCCTTCCCCGCCCGTGCCGCCCCCACCGGCCTCGCCCGCGGTCCCTGCTTCGCCGCCCGCGCCCCCGCCGCCGTTTCCGCCCGGATTCGTGCCGCCAGTAACGCCGCTCCCAGCAACACCACTGCTCCCGCCAGCACCACCGCTGCCCGAGGCCCCCCCAGCACCGCCAGCGGTCCCACCACTGCCCCCCGCAGAGGCCTTCCCAGTGTCCGAGTCGCCGTCGGAACCGCAGCCGATCACGCTGCCGCTAACCGTCGCACCGATACCAGCCAGGACCGTTCGTCGAGTGATGCCGCGCTTGCTCTTGCTCATGCCTCTCCTCTCGCGCCGCCGCTCGGCGCCTCCCGCACGGAAAGTATACTGGCACCGCGTGTAGCGTGAGCACGCGTTCTCACTCGCCTTCAGCGACCCATGCACACGCCCGCTTCGCACACCGCCGCGCGCTGAAACGGAGACCACAGCACCTCGCCGCAGTGGTGCGATTCCCACGCGGCCTCGAGGGGGCGCATGGCCTGTGCCGAGGACTTCGCGACCGCATCCGGGCACGTTCGCGCGAGCGCGTTGGGACACTCATGCCCGCCGTACAAATCGCAGTCCGCGTCGCTCTTGCAGGTTTGCGGGAGGTTCGCCAGGCGAGCCTGCTCCCGGCGCACGTCCTGTCGGATCTGCTCGCAAGACGCGCCAGCCGACGCTGAAGCAGCCGGGGCCACGGCGCCAGGCGCTGGTTGGGGCGTCTGCTGACAGGCGATGGCCGCCACAGCCAGCATCAACCGTCCTAGCGCGCGCATGCCTCAGTTTACGTAGCCGTGCCAGCCGCCCTGCCTCCGGGTTTGGGGGTGAGGCGCAACGCTCAAGCGCCAGGAACAGCCCAAAGCAACCGCTCCGCTCAGCGCCGGCCACCCGCCCCAGCGGCAACTCACAGAAATGTTTCGAGTCGCCTTGACAGATCTCCCGTCGCCCAATACAAGTTCGCTCCCTCCTCAACGAGGGACCGCTTGCGGGAGTAACTCAGCGGTAGAGTGCAACCTTGCCAAGGTTGACGTCGAGGGTTCGAATCCCTTCTCCCGCTCTATTGAACCTAAAGGCCCCTTCGGGGCCTTTGTTCGTTTGTCAGGGTTCTCTGACCTCGGGTACGCGAGCAAAGCTCGCGCAGACTCCCTCGGTTTCGAATCCCTTCTCCCGCTCTATTGAACTTGAAAGGCCCCTTCGGGGCCTTTGTTCCTTTGTCAGGGCTTCTCTGACCTCGGGTACGCGAGCAAAGCTCGCGCAGACTCCCTCGGTTTCGAATCCCTTCTCCCGCTCTATTGAAACAAAGCCCCTTCGGGGGCTTTTTTCGTTCCATCAGGGCTTCTCTGACCTCGGCAGCGCCAGGGTCTTGTCAGTTCGTGGTGGGTGCTCTCAAGAAGCTGAGCCCCGGCAGGCATTTAGGAGTCTGAGACGATAGGTTTCGAAGCTCCTATAACCGTAAGCCCTTCGTTTCACTACCTTTGCCTTGCCGTTGAAGCCCTCAGTGCGGGCGTTGGTGAGGCGGCAGATGAAGTAGGCGAGCACTTCTTTGCGCCAGCGCATCAGCGTCTTTCGGAGCGTTTGAAGCGGTGGCAACGGGGAGAGCGCGAGCGCATCCGTGAGCTTCGTCAGGGCCTTCGCAGCGCGTCGGTGTCCACGGATCCGATAGAGCCGATGGAGCGCCTCCTTGGCTTGGTAGAGAGCGCGCAGTTCAGGATGGCCTTCGAGCCATTGGCTGAGCTGCCAACGCACGTGGTGCTTGAGCCGGTAGCCGTTGCGCAGCAGCAGCTTGCGGAGGAAGGGATGGTCGCGGTCGCCGGCTGCGAGCCGACGGTACTTGGTGATGGCGGGCATCAAGAGCCGCAGCACATGGAACTTGTCGGCGACGAGTCGGGCGTTGGGGAAGAAGTCTTTGGCGAAGCGCTTGTAAGGGTCGCACAAGTCGAGTGCAACCCACTTCACATTCTCTCGCCCCGGGATGTGTTCTAGTGCCGCACGGATATCATCTCCACGCTTGCCCTCGACGAGTTCCATTAGGCGCGCGTTCTTCAGGTCGACGACCATCGTGACGAATTCGCGCACGTCCAGGCGGCGATTCCGCTTGAAATAGTGCTCGTCGATGCCGACGCGCGCGGGCCATTCATAGAGGCGCGTACGTCGTCTGAGCTCGAGTTGCTCGTAGACGATGCGATACAAGAGCCCCGCCGAGCAACGCAAACGCAGGCGCACTGTCTTCAGGTCAGCGAAATCTTCAGCAGCGTTGAGCACTGCCCGGCGGTAACGCGCTGTCGTGCGGTAGCCCTTCTTGACGCCGGGCACCGGCTCGGTGAACGGGCGCTGACAGTGCTGGAGCGTGTACGACCGGCGGTGGGTGCGGGTGCGCGACGAGCCGGTGCGTGGCTTGGATGTGCAGTTGCTCGTGCACAAGCGGCGCTTCTTCTGCGCTAAGTGGCGTGGCACTTGATCGCTTCACGCCGATCATCGACCGCTGCCCAGACGACTTTGAGAACTGGATGACAGTGTTACCGAACACCGTTTTCCCGGTCTCCTCCATGTCGGCCTCGGGCGTTACCAACACACTGCGTGAAAAGATGCCCAAGCTGAAGCGCGTGCTGGTGCCCGACGCAAACACCGACAAGCTGGCTCCCCAGGAACGCGTGGGAGTTCCTAAACAAGCCCAAACCGGTCGACTAGGGGTACGAAAGCGTGATGCTGAGCCCAAGCTGGACGCCGAACGGGATCTCATCCGGCAGGTCTTTCCGATAGGGGTCAGGACCTGGACCGTAGTCGACCAGGCAGAAGTCGCCGCTCGCCTTTTGAAGGCCCTTCGTAGCACCGACGTGGACGGCCAGTGTGAGTGGGGTCGCCACCCATCCGAGGAAAGCCCGGGCCATAAACACTCCGCCCCCGTAGTGTTGGTATGCGCAGTGCCCGACTCGGTAGCTTGCGCCATCCGTAATGAACCCCAAGGCTAGGTCACCCCCGCCGACCACCTGGGGGATTCCAAGCTCAAGCTCGACACCCACCCGAAGAGGTACGAGGACCGTGAGCCCTAGGTCACTTCGTTCCTTCGTAAGTGCGTCTTGTAGGGTGAGCTGATAGCGCCAGACCTCAAGGCCTGCGGAGAACGGACCGTACGCCGCCCCAGCGCCCGCTCCCACGGCGCCTCGACGGCCCCCGCCTGGAATCCAGCTACCGTGCCCCTCCAGCTCGCCTCGCCATCCGGCGAATTCCGTATCCGCGCCAGCGCGCTCAGTGGTCAGGAGAACTGCCAACGCCACCAACTGCGCTCCACGCTTCCGTGCGGTCCTGATCATTCAGATCCCTCTAGGTCGCGAAAAGACACGGTGATATACACTGTCGTATGTCTAGCACGCACCGAAAGTTGCCTTCCACACTCGCGTTGGCAATCACCTTTTTCGGCTGCAGCACAGAGCAGCCCCAAGACCCGCCCTTGCCGAAGACGTCCCAGCCTCTAGCGGGCAATTTGAACGTGGATGACACGGCGACAGCGGGGTGGGTGTCGGCTGTCGGACAGGTCGATGTCACAACGCCGAGGCAAGGCGGGTGCTCGGGCACGCTGATTGGCCCTTCGGTCGTGCTCACCGCTGGGCATTGTCTGGACGATGGCATCCCCGTCTCGTTCTACCTGCCTCAAAGCAACACGGCTTACCCCGTTTCCCAAGGAGCAAGGGCGGGCAACCACCTGACTGACTCGCCCTGTTTTGAAAGGTCCGGGCACTACTCCAAAGCGAGGGATGTCGCCTTGCTCTGGCTCAGTTTGCCTGTGCCAACCTCGGTCGCTGAGCCAGCGCAGATCTTCGAAGGATCGATCAGCAAAGAGATCTGGCACGCCAGGCAGAATTTCCTTTCTGGGTTCGGCACCGGTCTCATCGACGATATCGGCTGTGATATCCCAGATGACGGGTTCATCCCACCCGCCCGAAGTCGAGGATGGGCACCACTCGACGCGACTGTCCATTGGCAAGCTGATCCTCGAGATGGGTTCTGGGAACAGCACTGCCATCCTTTCCGTGCAGAATTTAGCTACCATACAAACCCACACGTGCTCCACGGAGACTCCGGAGGCCCGCTGATAACCCGGTTCGACTATGGTTACCGAGTCATGGGGGTCCTGTCTGGCGGCGAATGTTGGGACGAGCAGATCGTCTATTCGAGCGTCGAGCTGAACTACCCCTGGATCGTGGGGCAGCTCGGTGGCGACCTTGACCATGATGGCGTCTTGGACGGGCTCGACAATTGCCCACCCACCAGGTGCAAGAAGCTTGGTCTTGCTCCGGAGGCGTGCGCGAACCCCGATCAAGCCGACGACGATGACGATGGAATCGGCGAAGTCTGTGACAACTGTCCCGCTTCCAAGTGCGCTACGACGGTGCCTGGATTCGACTGCGTAAACCCCGACCAAGCGGACGGAGACCAGGACGGTGAAGGAGACCAATGTGACCTCTGTCCCGACAAGGCCACGCTGACCTACGACGAGGACGGAGACGGCGTTGGCGAGGCCTGCGACAACTGCCCCGGCCTTTACCAGGAGTTCCCACACTGCGGAACCAATGCCGTGTGTACGGGCCGCTGCATCACAACCGGGAGTTCACCCCACTGCTCACAGCTCCCGGACCGGGATGGAGACGGCACGGGGGATAGCTGCGATACGTGTCCAGACATCGCCTCCTACGACACCAAGAACTCCAACTCGTGGTCGGAGCAAAGAGAGCTGGCCGCACCCATTGTGGACGTTTGTGACCAGGTCCCGCAGGTGCGAGTGACCCAAACGCACCGTGACAATTTCGGAGCCCCGACGGTCATCCTCGGCGCCGAACCGATTTTGGGCGGTGGTGTGCCAGCGGTATCAGGTCGTGCACAGATGGGCTTCTGTTCTTGTCATGACCCCGTTGATGGCCGGGACCTCAACGAAGAGGAGTGCCTGGACAACCAGCAACAATGCAGCGCCTGGAAGTATCCTCAGAACAGCATTTGGCATCCAGTCACGCTGGGAGCCGGTGGCGATATCACGCAGGTCACGTCGTTCCCACCCAGTCCGCTGAGCTTCACCTCTTCCTTCTCCTTTGAACCCGTCGGTGCGCTTCGCTCAAAAGAGATGTACTGGAATTGGCGGGCTGACGTGGACGCAGGACGCATTGATGGGATCGACTGCCCCGGCGGTACATGCAGGGCATACGGGGCGTTCATGATGTCGTCCATCGTGAGTACGTCCACTTCGAATCGAGACGGGTTCTATGCGATTCGAGACACCCACAAGGTCGTGAGAGCGCCATTCCTCAGGGAATCACCGGCCCACGATGTTCCCGAGTGGCTTGACCCCTGCGCTCCTTCGGGCTGTACCTGGTACCGCCCGGACCTCGAACTAATCCGCCCGCCAGAGTGGCTAGCCCAACCTGGTGTGCTGGTGGTCGAGCAGGATGGAGCTCCATCGATCCTCACGGAAGAGGGCCCCTATCTGGCGACGCTCGAGGCAAACCCGGCAGTCGTCCAAGCCCTCTCAACACCCGGTCAGCGCTGGATCAGCGCAGCAGAGACTCCGAGGCAAACTGCGGTCTTGAAGGCAGCATTGCCTGGGCTTGAAGCGGTTCGGGTACCCAGGGACCTGGGCGACAACATCCAGGGCTTGACCCTCCAACGTGGAGGCGGAGAGGTCGGACTCGGTTCGTTTGGCAGTCTGGGAGGCGACGGACCTGGTCTGGGGTTCGCTGCGCTTGCGTCACAGCAGGCGTCGCCGGGCCGCAGGATTGGGCCGGAGTACGTTCTCTCCGCCACGCTTGGGCAACTGTTCGTGGTGGGTGGGGAAGTGGGCGTCGACCCGATCGCCGCTGGCGATATCTGGCGCTACGACCTTGCCCGAGGGTCGTGGCTGAAACTGGACACGACGTTCTTCGCCCCTAGCAGGATCCTCAGTTCCACGTTCGACGCCAGCTCCCAACGGCTCGTCGTCCTTTCTCTGGATGACGACGACCGGCTCCTGGGCCACGCCCGAGCGCAGGTACACACCATTGATGTCCGCACAGGAGCGTCCAAGCTGGTGCTCTTCTGGCCATACCTTGGGATCTTCAACGATCACGCTGTCGCCGTGCTCGAGGACGGAAGCCTCGTTTTGGCGGCGAGCAAGGGCCACAAGACTACCTTGTGGCAGTTCCGCTCTCAGATGGGCCAGTACTGGCCAGCGGGCAGAGTGAATCTCAAGGGATCGATGCTGGACCGACCGGTGGCAGTGGACAACGGGTTGCTGTTTGCCCTTGCGAACCGCAAGGGGAACGTTCAGGTGAAGAGCGTGATCGACACGGACTTCAAGCCCGGACTTCCCTGTGGTGGCCTCTAGAACCTGGCTCCTCGTTTCGGGCCTCTTGGCCGCTGCTCTTGCGGCGCCGCTGGCTTGCCAGGGGGACGAGCAGGCTACCTCCAGCACTTCTGCCGGAGGTAGCGCGGGCTCAGACGCTGGCCACGCAGGCTCAAGCGGGGCCCCTTCTGGAGGAGCCTCGTCGGCGGGGGGTAGTCAGTCACCTGGAGGCAGCTCGTCAGCGGGGAACGCCGGGGCCGGCAGCGGTGGCACTGGTGGAACGCCAGATGATCCGTACGGAAATCTCGTTCCACCTTTGTGGACAAAGGCTTCCATCCCACAGCGAGACCTTGCCAATTGCGACATCTTCGTTGGGGACCCTTCAAAGGTCCCTTGGCCGGCAGCCTCATGGGAAGCAAGAGGAGCCTACGACGCCTTCGTGGTGAAGCCGCCGGAGTCCAATTGGATGTATCAAGGAACGCCGTGGGGGTGGGCGCTCGCAAGGCATCAAATCGGGGGCGTTGATGGCCTGTTCATCCACCTGAAGTTCGGGGGAACCCACCAGGGGGACGAGGTTATCGGCTTCGCTC
>JBFXBK010000323.1:0-10701 GCA_050183255.1 Polyangiaceae bacterium
GGGTTCGACTGCTCGGCCCTGGTCTTGCCGACCAACACCGACGTCTGGAAAAAGGTTTCCTTGGGGAATGCTGGGCAGATCACCCAGACCTCCACAGGGATGACCAACATCATGGCATTCCAGCGTTTTGGTACGAAGTCTCCCCAGGAGATGCATTGGAACTGGCGTTCGGACGTCGACGCGGGACAGATCGACGGGATTGATTGTCCCGGGGACACGTGCCGTGTTTACGGAGCGTTCATGATGGATGCCGATGTGAATCATTCGCTGTCGGATCGAGACGTCGGACCCATTCGAGATACGCATAAGGTTATTCGAGCTCCTTTCCTTGGGGAATCGCCAGCCAACGACGCTCCAGAGTGGTTGAACCCATGCGAACCGTCGGGTTGCGCCTGGTATCGACCCGACCTGGAATTGATTCGTCCACCAGAGTGGCTCGCTCGCCCAGGAGTGGTGCTCGTGGATCAAGGCGGAGAAGCATCGATCCTCACGCAGGACGGCCCGTACCTCGCTACGCTTGAATCGTCCCCATCGTTGGTCCAAGCGCTCGCACAAGCGGGGCAGCGATGGGTGAGTGCGGCTGAATCACCTAGGCAGGTCGCCTCGCTCAAACCCGCCATTCCGGGGCTGGAGGCGGTGCGTATCCCTTCGGATCTCGGGACCAGGTTTCAAGGACTCTCGTTGCAGCGGAGCGGTGGTGAGGTCGGCCTCGGTTCGTTCGGTGGTTTAGGAGGAGAGCAGGGACTAGCACGACAGACACTGGCCTCGGTGAGCGCGTTCGCGCTCGCGCCTGCACCGCGCATGAAGCCCGGATACGTGCTCTCCGCGACCCTGGGCCAGCTGTTCGTTGTTGGTGGGGAGGGCACCATGGAGGGCATGTCGCCTGGTGACGTCTGGCGCTACGATCTCGTCCGGGGTGGCTGGGCGAAGATCAAATCAAGCTACCACGCGCCTCGCAACATCCTGAGCTCGACGTTTGATGCCAGCACCCAGCAATTGGTCGTGCTGTCCGTGGATGACAACGACACCGTGTTGGGGCGCCCACGTGCTCAGGTTCACACCATCGATACGCGCACGGGCGAATCAAAGATGGTGCTGTTCTGGCCCTACCTGGGGCTCTATGAAAAACACGCGGTGTCTGCACTCGACGATGGGAGCCTGGTACTGGTTGCGAGTAAAGGAAGGAAGACTAGCCTTTGGCGCTTTAGCGCTCACCCAAGCCACTACGTTCTGACCGGGACCGCCACTCTTCACGGAACGACGCTTGATCGTCCCGTCGTGGTGGACGACGGGTTGCTGTTTGCGCTAGCGGACGAGCATGCCAGCATTCGAGTGGTGACGGTGGCTGGCAACGACTTCAAACCTGGGCGTGCGTGTGGTGGTCTCTAAGGGTTGGGCCTTCATCGCGATCCTCGGGCTGAGCGGCCTCGCGACCGCTGTGGCTTGCCAGTCCGAGGCTAGCCGCACGGTCGGTGGCACTGGTGGTACCAGTGGGGTTGGCGGGGCTTCTGGAGGCAGTCCTGCGTCTGGGGGCACGGCAAGCGGGGGTTCGCATGTCGGGGGAATAGGAGGTCGCACCGCCGGAAGCGGTGGCTCCGCAGGCGTTGCGGGAGTTGGGGGGATCCCAGAGGATCCGTACGGCACGCTACGGGCGCCGCTATGGACGAAGGTTTCGGTACCTGACCGGGCATCCGACAAATGCGAGATCTTTGCGGGCGACGCGACAAAAATTCCCTGGCCGCAGGCTGAGTGGGTGACGCAAGCATCCTACGATGCTTTTGCGATTGAGGCCCCTGAGTCGGATTGGCTCTATCAGGGGATCCAAAAAGGCTGGACGTTGGCGCGGCACCGCGTGGGCGGAACGGATGCGTTGTACCTGCACCTAGCGTACGGCGGAGTACACGTCGGCGATGAAGTGATCGGTCTGGCACGAGTGGTCCGGATTCCGGATCTGGCAACGGTTGGAGTGCTTGCGAATCGGTTCACCCATCCCACCACTGTGGTCTGCGGTCAGGGAAACTATCGGGAAACCGCGTTGGACATCACTTACGCAGGTCTGGTTGAGCCGTTCGTGTCTCGATTCCACCCAGAAACGGGGGGGTGGACGTTCGCGCCATACAACGACGCTTTTTCGGGCACCCACGCCTTCGACATCGACGACCCCTCCCAACTGTTTGTCACGTCGCTTGGCGCTGTGTTCAAGTTGGACGAGTCCAACGGGACTCCAATCTCAGTGCGCACCAATACCGCCGACCGGTATCCCGCGAGCCTCGGTGACACGGGGGTTTGGACAGAGGGCTCCGACGTCTGGGCGATCCGCGGAACTAGCGCACCAATTCGGGTGATCACCGGAGGGCCCGAATATCCGTGCAGCATTGGGGTGACACCGGAGTGGATCTTCGGAGCCGGGGAACAAACCGCTTCTGGACTCTGTCGTCAGTTTCCAACCAACGGCCGGGTGTGGAGGGCTAAGCGGAATGCGGACGGTTCGGTCGGTTCGGTCGAATTCGGCCCGACACTCATCGTCGAGGCGTTCTTCAGCTATGCCCGCGGATGGGGGGACTACATCGCCTTTGCCTCTACAATCCAGGGGAAGGTAGAACTCTTCGTCGTTCGGCTCTCAGATTGGAAGGCGTGGCAACTCAAGAAAGCGACGAACGACTCCTTCCACGCTTCGGTTTGGGGGGTGGACGACAAGTACCTATACGCTGGCATCAGCCATAGCAACCTCGAACTAGAAGAGCTGCGACGCTATCCGCTCGCAAACCTCGATGACGTTGCTTCGGTGCTGAGCACCAACTAGCGAACAGCCGCTTTGAGGTAAAAGCGGCCATTCGCGCGGAAGCGGTCAGGGAAACGCTCGACGAACGCACTTGAGCCGTTTTGAAGGGCAATGGCACACTTGCGTTGATGAATCCGTACCAGCCTCCGCAACCCGGCGGTGACGCACCGAATCCGGACCTCATGACGCCGCGCTGGGTGGTGGGGTGGTTGGTCGTGGCGATGCTCTCACCGTGCTACGGGTGCGGACCGTTCAGCCCCGTGCCCATGGTGCTGGCCGTGCTTGCGTTGCTCAAGCGGGAGTCGGATCCGAAGCTCGCCCGGCGGCTCAACCGGGCGACGATCGCGTGCGTGATTGCGGGGCCGCTGACCGTGTTGTTCTTCTACGGCGTCTGGTACGCG
This sequence comes from Polyangiaceae bacterium, assembly GCA_050183255.1. GTDB lineage: Bacteria > Myxococcota_A > Polyangia > Polyangiales > Polyangiaceae > JAHBVY01. The sequence continues at coordinate 3,184 of JBFXBK010000323.1, forward strand.
CTCGACTGAGTCTACTCCGCCAACCCCGCCCGCACCATCTCGCCCACCAGCGACTCGGCGAGCTCGTCGTCGGTCTCCCCCGTGACGCTTAGCGCGACCTCTTCGAAGCGCTGGGCGTTGTCGACGACCCAGCGGACGTACTCGGCGGTGGTGAAGTGGCTCGCGTCGAATGCGATGTCTTGCATGGCTCGGACGATCTGAAGCGCGGTGCCCTGGAACACGCGGCCGTCTCGCATCGTGATCTTCATCGTTCGTTCCTCCTCCGCCAGTTGCCCGACGGAATAACAGAAAAGTCTCGGCGGTGCTCGGAGCGCAGCAGGTAGGCCTGTGCGTGCGAGCGGTCGCCGAGGGTGATCCATTGGCGACGAAAGAAGTGGGGATGACTCTCCAAGCGATCGAGAGCGCGCAGGATGGGTTCGGTGACGTCGTACACCTCGCCTTCGATGGGCCTGTCGCCCACGTCGATCATCCCGGGGAACGCGCCCATGTCGAGCAGCGTGAACCGCGGTGCGGTGCGAGCTCGGGCGATGAAGCGCGCGTCGCGGAGGACTCGATGGTTCGGCTCATCCTTCAGCAGCGTCCCGTACACGAACACCCGTGTGGCCCGTGGCTCCGGGCGGCGCATCAATCGCTCCGCGTAGGGGCCCCACATCGCCCCGCTGGGCGCGAGCGGGGCGTTCTTGGCCTGCGCCTCGCTCGCGCGGCTCCGGCGCGCGCAGGGCGCGTTCTGCGCGCCCCGGGTGGCCTTCTCCGACTCACGCGGCGTGCGCATGGCTGCCTCCCGTGCGGCGGTCGCGACGCTCGCCCTTCCAAGCGGCGGAACCCGCCAGGCGCTTCGTCAGGTGGAGTCGCGCCGTCTTGAACTCGGGCCCGATCAATCCGAGCCCGAGGAGCACCACCCGCATGTCGTACTTCGCGGTGGCGGGGTTGAAGTCGCGGCGCTTGCTTGAGGCGGCTTTCGACTTGAGGGCTTTGGCGGCGAGCGCCAGGACCAGCTGGATGTAGGCCTTCACCTCGCCCGCGTGCAGCGTCCCGTTGAAGTAGCGGAACTCGAATGCCCCGCGGAAGAAGAGGGCGTTGAGGTTGAGGCCCGCGTAGCGGCTGTGGTGGTAGCGCGAAGGGCTCGTGGTCGCGTTCCCGTACCAAGCGCGGCTGATGTCGCTCAGCGTCTTCGGGCGCCGAGCTTCGAGGCGGCGCATGAACTCGCTGTCGATGCGGCGGCAGTAGGTCCGGCGGCGGGACTCGCTCACTCCGAGCGCGTGCTCGAGGAGCAGCTCTTGTTTGTGGACCATCTTCACCAGGTTGGCGGTGCTCTTCGCGTCGAAGCGGGCGCCATCGACGTGGATGTGGATCCCCGTGCTGTGGTCGGTGCGGGCTCCCGCTTTCCGAAGGGCCCGCACCACCTGCTGCAGCTCCTCGATGTCTGAGTACTCGAGGATGGGGGAGACCAGCTCGCCGCTGTTGTAGCGGTCGGCGAGTGACCCGTCCGGGACCAGCCTCCAGGTGCGTCCGCGGGAGTCGATGACCTCCCAGCGGTCTGCGGTCGGAACCAGCGTTCCTCCGACCACACTCTGAAGGGCTCGTGCGAGCGTCTCCCGATTCTTGCCCACCGTCTCAATCTCGATTCCGAAGCGAAGGTTCTTCATGCTGCCCGTCCTGTTCCGCGCGGCGTCGCGCTGCGTTGCGTGGCGCCATACAGGCTCTGCCGCGCGGAACTATCAAGGCAAGCGAGGTCGAATTCTGATGTTTCTCAACCTTGCGCGGAGCGCTCTCCCGCCACGCGCTCCAGAACGTCCATGGCCCGCTTCGCCTCCTCGGCGGTCCCGTGGACGAGCTCCAGATAGACACATCCGCTTCGCTCCGCGAAAGCGTCCAGAACGACCACCCAGGATTCCCCAATGCTCGCGAGTTCGACCTCCGCAGCGAGCTGATGGAGCCGCGCCTTCAGGATTCGGTGATGCGTGCCTTTCGGCGCGGTTAGCTCAACGGAGGGCTTCGGGGTCCCGTAGGTGCTCGTTCCGAGGTGAACGCGCCGGATCAGTTCGGGGGTGCTGGGTTGCGTTCTTGTGGTCATCTTGGTCCTGGTGTTGCGAAGCGTGTTGGTGCGTTGCATGTCGGTCATACAGGCTCTGCCGTGCGGAACTATCAAGGCAATCGAAGGCGATTCGACGGCCACGCGCTACTTGGACGGGTTGTAGGGCGTTAGTCCGAACTCCGCTGCGAGTTCAGGCGAGAGCACGATGGGGGAGGACGAGCTTCCTCTGCCTCCGTGGGACTTCAGGACCGCTGCTTCCTTCTCCGTCAGCGTCTCTCCGAACCGCGCCTTGGTGAGCGCTTCGGTGAGGACTGCTTGGTAGGGGGTGAGCCGCAGCGTGTGTCGGTGCAGGAACCAGCTCGGCATCCGCCCGACGGAGCAGCTCAGCGCGTGGTGGTCCGTGGCGTGACAGCACTCGCACGGGTGGTCAGCGCTCGGGGTGACGTCGTCGATGTAGAACTGAATGCTCATGGGGTGCTCCTTTCGCGAGGTTGGCTCGTCACGCGCTTTCCGCGGGGCTCGGGGCAAACATCCGTGCGGCGTTGTCGGCGCCCACGTGAGCCAAGTAGTGCGCCAGCGCTTGGCGGAAGAACTCCGTGCGACTCTTGATGCCTCGCTCCTTCCACGCCGCATCCATTTGCTCGATGGCCGTCGCTTCGAGTCGAAGCGGGAGCACCTTCATCTCGAGAGGGATCCCGCCTGGACGCGCGCGGCGCGGACCAACGGGGATGCGGCCTTTCTCGGCTTCGCGGATCTTCCAGATGAGGTAGTTGCGATGCTCGCTGCCCGTAGCTCGTCCGACGACCTCGAGGTACTTCGCTTGCAGCTCTTCGATGGTCATCGAGCTGAAGCGTCCTCGCCGCTGGTTCGTGGGCTTCGCGATCCGCGGACGCCCGGTGGCGCGCGGTGACGAGACGGGCGGCGGTTCATCTTCAGAGTCGTCGCTGTCCGGCTCCTGTGCGACGGCTCCCGCTGCTTCTTCGGTCTCTTCTTCGGGGGCAGCGTCGTCTGCCTCCGGAATGGGTTCGTCAGCGGTGGGCTCCGTGTCGTCTGAGTCGAGCACATCCTCTTCGGCGAGCGCGATGGGCTCCTCACCCTCTTGGGCGCGGAGCTTTTCGCCGATCTTGCGGATGAGGAACGTCTTGTTCGGGCAGCGCGTGGGTTCGCCGACCACGGTTTCGTAGGTGGCTTGCAGGTCCTTGAGGCGCATTGAGTTCAGGGTGTCGAAGTCGAGGTGTTGCATGGGTTTCCTTTGGGGTTGGGTTGGGTGTTGAGAGACAGCGGGTCTCTTCCGTGCGGTACAGGCTGCGGCAGCTCGTTCGAGCGCGGGAGCCGAGGTGCTCGACCTCGGCCCCCGCACCGGTGCTAGCTGCGAAGATGGGCGAAGCACTCGAGGTCTGTGACCGGGACGTCGGCGCGGGTGAGTTCCAGCGTGGCAGGGTCGACGATTCCAATTTCCGCTCGGTCAGCGGGATGCGCGCCGCCGAGCGCCGCCAGGTGCGCGTCCTCGTCGACCAGGTGCTCGGGGTTGCAGAAGTCGAGCTCGCGCGAAGGGACCACCGAGGTGCGGAGGACCCAGGCGACGCAGACTCGCTTGCCGACGAATTCGGGCTCTTCCGTGCCGATGTAGATGGTGTCTCCGCCGATGATCGTGTTGGTTTTCGTGCTGTCGTTCATGTTGTGCTCCGTGCTTGGTGACGGACATAAGGCATTGCCGCGCGGTACTATCAAGCGAACTCGGGACTCTTTCTTCGACGTGAAGGTCGATTGTCGTGAGCACAAAGCGAGGAAGCCGAGCCCCGTTGGAGGGCTCGGCTTCGTGGCCTGTGCTGCGACTTGCTAGGGTCGCCGAAGTGCGTCCCAGCCGTCGCGATCTCCGTAGCGGATTTGCTGCCCCTCGCAGAGCAACACATCCGTCGGCTTCATGCCTTCGCCCTCGCGCTCGTCGTAGTCCTTACGGACCGCGATCCCGCTGATCGAGTACTCGAAGGGCCACCGCGGCTGGTGCATGAGCAGCACGTTGGCCTCCGGATCCAGCTCACTCAGAAGCTCGATGAGTTGGTGGACCTTCATCGTGCGCCCTCCTCTGCATCCGTGCGCTTGCGCGTCGTCACCGCGACGATGGGCTCGCCCTCCGGGCTCGTCCCTTCGGTCATGAGCAGCACCTCGTCTTCGGGGTCTGCACCGCTCAGGAACTCGAGGATTTCTTTCACCAGCATGTCTTCTCCTTTCGGGGCTTCCTGCCCCGTTGATGGGCGACATACAGGCTTTTGTGTTCGGACCTAGCAAGGCCGATTGAAGCAGAATCGACCTCGCTCAGTGCCGTAAGGAAACTAAGTCGGCGCGTAGGGACAGCCCGCGCAGGGCGCGGGTTTGGGTGGCGGCGGCTCCGGCTCCTTCCTCGGGACGATGAGCCCCTTCAGCTTCGAGAGGTCGAGCCAACCGTGCAGCGCGCACTTGCCGATCTTGATCGTGTTCTTGAGCACCTGAAACGGCTTCACATGACGGATGCCAAGGTGCTTCCCTCTCACCTTGTCGAACTGCCCGTACTCGAGCACCGCGATGGTTCCCTTGGCTTCATCCAGCTCTTCGAGCACGGCGACGTGTTCGGGCTTGGACATGTAGAGGACGTCGCCAGGCTTGGGTCGCTTCTTACCCCACGCCCACACGAACGCGCCTCCTGCGGAGAACACGATTCGCGAGAGGTTCTTGCCCATTCTCCACGGAATCACACCGTCGTCGTCGTCGCGGTTCAGGAGCCGCTCGTCGCGAAGGCCGAGCTCACGAAGCATGTAGTGCGGCAGGTCACCGCAAGCGGAGTAGCCCTTGTTGTGTTGGCGGCCCTCGGTGACGGAGTCGAAGATCGGATCGCCTTCGACGCGGCCGCGGTCCCCATCGCAGGCATGGCTCGCGATGCGCACGGCCTCCGCGCGCAAGGCGGCCTCGTCCGGGAACGTCCGGACGGGGCCCTGCGCATCACTCACTGAGCGGCGTCAGCGTTACGGCCTCGCGTGGGCTCGAGCAGCTCGGTGACGGCCTCCTTCAGGCCGACGAGCGCAGCTTCCATCTTGGTGATGGCCGCGGTCTGGATGCGGCCGAGATCTGCGACCTGCTCGTACAGGTCTCGGATGGCTGCGTCTTTCTTCTCGGAAATCTTCCAGAAGGCCCAGCCGAGGGCGGCGACCAGACCGTAAGGGCCCGTTTCCCTCAAGTAGTCGGCGATCGAGGTGACTTCAGGACTCATGCATTTCCCTTTCATCGATGGGGGTGGGGAGAGGTTCAACGTGAAGCCCTCCCAAGAACAGCTCGTGTGCACCCTCACCAAGGGCAGCGCGTACTGCCTCGGTGAGCGGGCGCCGCTTCTTCGAAGGCACGTCCTGCGTAGCGAGCAACGCTTCCACGAGTAGACGGTGCCGGTGTCCGACGCTGCCAGGCGACGGGTGCGGTGGCTCACCCGGTGGCGCCCCGATGAGCGACTCCACCGCGCCACACTCGCACGCAGGGAGCGTCAGCGTCGCCGCGTCGGGCTTCGGTAGGTCAGCTTGCGGGATGCGGCGCTCGCGCTCACAGAGTGCGCAGCGCTGCAGCACGCCGTCGTCTTCGATGGTGAGGATCATGATTAGGAGATGGCGTCGTAGGTGCCCATCCAGACCGCCGACTGCCCAGCGCTGAGCGTGCGGCTGGCGATGAAGCCGAAGCCCGACGGGGTGGCGCTGATGACGGTGGGTGCGGCGGATGAGACGGTTGAGTAGGTGACCGCGAGCGTGATGCTCGACGGCGTCGTCTCGAACTCGTTGTGGAAGGTGATGGCGCCGCCAGCACTGAGCGCAGCGGTCGCGCTGTGGGTGTTCGTCCAGACTGCGCCGAGGCGTCCGCGGTCTGACGCGGGCCCAGCCATCCTGAAGAACGCCGTGGGTGAGCTGTTCATGGTGAGGTTCCAGCGGCGCTCCCAGGTCGTGAAGGGGCCGCTGATGTTCGGCTGGTAGAGCAGCTCGAACTCACCCGTGCCGAGACGAATCGCAGTGCAAGGAGCCGACTGGATACGTTCCCACGCGGAACCAGTCCAGTTCGTATTGAGCGTGAACCAGAGCGAGGTGCTGTCGAGGTAGACGCGAAGCCGCGGTCCCGAACCCCCCACGCCAATCGAGTCCCAGAGTAGCGCCTTGGTACCACCGAGGTTGGGTTGGCGGATGGTACGGTGATAGCCACCGTTCGCTTCGTTGCCGCGGTAGTGCTCGAGTCCGAAGGTGCCCATCAGCTCGGCAAGCGCGCCCTCCACGTCGGACGCTCCGAGCTGGCCTGAGGAGTCGGAGATCCCAATCCGAGAGGCCCCAGACGGGACCGCGGTGCTCCCATGAGCGCTAGTGAGCTGCTGGAGCTGGCTCTGGACGTTGGTGCCGCTCAGAAAGCTGTGGGCAGCGGCGGCGATGGCCGTGGCGTTGTGCGCGCCTGATATGGCGCCCTGGTGGGCGTTCAGGAAGCCGAGGAGCATCGACAGCTGCCCGTCCACCGAGCCCGCAGGAAGCGCGTTAGGGGTGCCAGGAGCAGCGTCTGCGCCGACGTGGCTGGCTCCGGGGGTTCCTGTAGCGGTCGAGCTCAGGTCGTCGACGACTTCGTCCACCGCGGCTTGGAGCTGCGTCGCTTGCACGAAGCCGTGCGGCGCGTAGTCGATAGCGCTCGCGCTGTGGCGACGACCGGTCGCGGTGAAGTGTTCGCGTAGCTCTGCGTCGACCTCATCGAACGCCGCCTGCGCGTTGCCTGCGAGCGGCGAGAGGATGCTCCAGGTGCCGGGCTCCACCGCGACGGACGTGCCCTGCGCGAACACGAACGCTTGGCGGCGCGAAGTGTCGAGGTCAGCGGAGAGGATCTGCGTCTGCCCTGGGCGTCGGCGCACATCGCAGACGAGCAGCTCGTCGGGCGGGAGCGCGACCTTGGGTGCGACGCCAACGGCACCTTCCGGCGCTTGGCGCACCACGAGCTCGAACGACTCGTCCTGGCGGAAGTAGACTTGCTGAGAGTTGCCGTCGGTGCGCGGGTCTGAAAGCTCCCGTCGGAACCGTAGGAAGATGCCAAGCCACCGCTCGTTGCCTGCAGTGCTGACATCCGTGGGGATCCCTACGAGGTCAACAGCGCAGTCCACGGTTTGTCCCGTGCCGAAGAACACACGCTGCCCAGCGTGATCGTAGGCGCGTACCGGAGCGGTCAGGTCAACGCTGAGGTCCGCGAGCGGCGAGTGTGGAGCGGGGACGCCGCCCGAGATGATGCCGAAGACGCCGATGTCAGTGGCGAGCTTGCGGTCGGCTTCCTCGAGTAGCTCGAAGCCGAGGTCTAGCTCCGCCTCGCTAACACGTTGTCTGAAGTAGAAATTGAGCCTGTCCGCCATGACCGATTCCCGAGGGCACTAGGCTCTCGGGGAGGCAAAGGGCTTGGAGGCGTCCGTCGGGGACCGCTATGCTCAACGGCGTCATGACCGAGCCACTGCT
>JBFXBK010000324.1:0-10694 GCA_050183255.1 Polyangiaceae bacterium
CTCGGTCAAGCGGTGCTGGTCGCCAGCCGGCTGGCACCGCCTCCTCCGATCAGCGCGGACTGCGACGGCGCGGATTGCTGGCGTCAGCTGAAGAGCGAGGGGATGAGTCGCGAGGCTCGCGGCGCCTCGAGCCTCGACTGGCGCGGTCATGATGTGCTCCTGATCAGTATCGACGCCCTGCGTGCCGATCACGTGGGTGCCTACGGCTACGAGCGCCCGACCACCCAGCACATCAACGCGCTCGCTGCGGGAGACGCTGAGCACCGTGGCGTGGTGTTCAACTGGGCCTACTGCCCGACTCCGCACACGTCGTACTCCGTGACCAGCCTGATGACGGGCAAGTACATGCGTCCGTTGCTGCTCCAAGGAGCTGGCGCGGACTCGGACACCTGGGCGGGGATCCTTCGTACCTATGGTTTCCGTACGGCAGCGTTCTATCCGCCGGCCGTGTTCTTCATCGACCGCGATCGCTTCGAGCCCTTCATGCAGTCGAACCTCGGGTTTGAGTACGCGAAGCAGGAGTTCTTGGAGGGCGAGGCGCGGGTTGCGCAGGTCACGAAGTACTTGGACGACCAGGACGACGATCGCCGGCTGTTCGTTTGGGTGCATCTGTTCGGACCTCACGAGCCCTATGAAGCCCACGCGGGGTTGGGCTTTGGCGATCGTGACATCGACCGCTACGACTCGGAGATCGCTGCAGCGGACCGGACAGTCGGGCAGTTGGTGGAAGCGATGCGCAAGCGCCGCCCCGGCAGCGTGGTGATCGTGACCTCCGATCACGGCGAGGAGTTCGGCGACCACGGCGGGCGCTACCACGGCAGCAGCGTCTTCGAAGAGCAGGTGAGGGTGCCGCTAGTCGTCTCGATTCCAGAGCGGCGCGGGAGCCAGACGGTAGCCTCCCCCCGAAATCCAAGCACGCGGGTGAACGAGGTGGTGCAAACCATCGATCTGCTGCCCACTGTACTCGGCGCGTTGGATGTGCCAGTTCCACCTCGAGTACGCGGTCGGGACCTGAGCCCGGTGATCGCGAAAGCTCGACAGTCGGCCGCGAAAGACGCGCGCCCCGCGGGAGGCTTCGCGTTGGTCGAGACCGACGCACAGAGCCTGCTCGCCGAGGGGAGCCAGCGCTTGATCTGCGAGCGGCGTCTGGGGGCCTGTCGGCTCTTCGATCTGAACAGCGACCCGCAGGAAAAAAGCCCAGTCAACGACCCTGGGCGACGGGAGGAGCTGCAGAAGCGCCTCAAGCAACTGGGCGCGAGCCACGGTCGCTTCGAGCAAAGCGGTAAGCGCGCCGAAGGCAAGGGCTGGCCGGCGGCGATTCTGCGCGGAATCAGCGGAGACGGCGATGCCGCTCCGGAGATCGCGGCGCTCCTGGACGACGCGGACGTGGAAATCCGCAGAAAAGCCGCCGAGATCCTGTTCGAACTCGGACGCCCGGAGACAGCCAGCGGCCTCGAGCTGGCCCTGCGCCGAGATGAGGATGAAACGGTCAAGCGCTGGTCTGCGTTGGCGTTGACTCGGCTCGGGCGTGGCGCGCCGCTGACGTTCGAGCTGGTCAAAGGCGATCAGATCGAGTGGCGCCGACTGGCGGCGCTGGCGCTCGCAGAGTCTGGTGACAAGCGCGGTGAGGCCATCCTGATTGCCTGGTGGAAAGACGATAAATCGCGGGATTTCGAGCGTTCTCAGCAGATTCTCGCGGCGCTGGGGCACTTGAAATCCGAGGACGCCGTGTGGCCCTTCGTCCAGTCCCTGGATGATGTGCGCCTGCGACCCTACATCGCTGCGGCACTGGCGCAGATTGGCGAAGACGTCGCGCGCGTGCCCCTGGCGAAGGCGCTCGCCAGGGAGCGCTATCAGAGCGCCCGGGTGGCGCTGACGGAGTCGTTGGTCGAGCTCGGGGCGACGGCGGAGCTGGTGGAGCCGCTGAAGCATTTCCTCGGGGTACCGGACCCGCTCGCCGGAGGCGTGGGTTTCGCCCGCGACGCGAAGATCTTGGACCGCTTGGGCGGACCGGATTCCCGGCACCTGGCGAAGCTCGAAAAGCAGGCCGGGCTCGGGGTGCAGCTGCTGCTGGTGGTGCCCAAGGGGGGCAACGGCAAAGGCGTTCGGGCGCTCGTCCGGGCGCAGAGCGCCGTGGGGGGCAAGGTCTACATCGGCCCTGAGCAGGTGGTGCTCAAGTACGACCGGCACGGCGTACCCCGTAGTCCGAAGGATCTTCCCCGCATCGACTACGATCAGGCCACGGCGCTCGAGGTCCCCGCGAGCACTGCTCCGGTAGAGGTCTGGGCGCGTCTGGGTGACGCCGTAGGCGCAAGACCGGGCAAGCCGGTGAACGTCGTGGTCTTCGCCGAGCGCGGTGTGAGCCTGCTCGGGCTGGCCCTCGTGCCGCTCAGCGACGAGCTGCCGCCGCCACCACCGAAGCCCTGGAAACCTGGTCAAAAAGAAGAATAGGCGGGGGTGGGGGAGAGGGAACGCTGAGAGGCTTCCCAGAGGCCCCGATGATGCTATACGGGCGCCGGTGGCAGAGCAGAAGAAGCAAAAGTCGTCACGCCGCGCTCAGCGCCGCGCCCGTGAAGAGCAGGGACTGAAGAGCTCGAAGGCGAAGAAGCGCGCCGAGTCAGAGGCTGAGGACGAGGACACCGAGGACGAAGACTCGGAAGACGACGCCGACGAGGACTCGGAAGACGAAGCAGAGTCCGATGCCGAAGAGGAGGCTGACGCCGAAGAGGAGGCTGGGGAAGCCTCGGACGACGGCGAAGAGGACTCCGAAGAGGAAGAAGAGGACATTCGCAAGATCCGCGATCGCAACAAGCGGTTGCGGGCGAAAGCCGCAGCGAAGCGTCGTCAGCGTCGGCGTCAAGAAGCCGCGCAGGCCGTGGGTCTCGACGCTGGCGAGATGGTGGACGACGTGTTGGCGCGTTCGAGCGCCAAGGCGGGCCGCTTCATCAAGAACAACTTCAAGGTGTTGCAGTGGGTCATCATCGTCGGCCTGGTCGGTACCGTTGGCTGGTACGTGTACAGCTACGTACACAAGCAGGAAGAGGCCAAGGCCACGGACGCCCTCATGAAGGGGATCCGTGCGGAAAATGGCATCACGGAAGACCAGCAACAGATGCCCGAAGAGATGGGCGTGCACACCTTCAAAGATCACGCGGAGCGGCTGAAGGCAGCTGAAGAAGCCTATCGCGCCGCGTTGAAGGACGCTGCGGAGCCCGCGGGTCAGGCGCTGGCGCACCTGGGGCTCGCTGGGGTGCTCTTCGACCAGGGCAAATACGACGACGCGAAGTCGGAGTACGACACGGTGCTCGGGTCCGCGCTGTCTGGCGTGGATCTCGACGTGCAGGCGCGCGCCACCGAAGGTGCGGCCCTCGCGATCGAAGCCAAGGGCGACAAGAAGGCAGCTGGAGAGCTGTACAAGAAGCTCGAAGGCATCGAGGGCTACAAGCCGCTCGGACAGTACCATCAAGCCCGTTTGGCCCTTGAAGCTGGCGACAAAGAGGGCGCCAAGAAGCTGCTGCTCGAGGTCAACGAGAAGCTCCGCGACGACAAGTTCTCGCGCCAGGGCTACGTCTACGGCATGAGCCTGCAGATGCTGGCGACGCTGGACCCCAAGGCAGCCGAAGAGGCACAAAAGAAGGTCCAGGAAAGCCCCGAGGAGATGTTGAAGAAGCTCCAGGAGATGGAAGATCGCCTGAAGAACATGCAGGGCGGCGCCGGAGACCTGCTGAAGAAGCTCGGCATCGGACCTGATGGCAAGCCGCTCAAGCCTGCTTCGAGTGGCGGCGCCCCGGCACCGGCGCCCGCTCCGGCTCCAAGCGGAGGCGAGTGAAGCGCCTCGGGCTCGTCGGGCTGCTGCTGGTCGGCGCTGGGCTGCCAGCGTGTGAAGCCGTCCGCACTGGCGCCAATCCGGAGCTGCCCAACTGGGCGCACCGGCCAAGCTGGGCGATCGACGTCGAGTACCGGCGTAACTTGCTGGCCGAGAGCCGCAAGGTGGGTGAGCCATATGAGCGCGGCCAGCCGGAAATCGACGTCGCTGGGCGTCGCCTGTTCGTCGGCTCGAGCGATCATGGCCTGTACGCGCTGAACGCAGTGAACGGCGACACGCTCTGGCGTTTCGAGACCCTTGGCCCGGTGCAGTGCGAGCCCCTGTACGATCCGCAAGAGGACGTCGTCTACTTCGGCAGCAACGACGGCGCGCTGTATCGGGTGCGCGCCCGCGACGGGAAACTGCTCTGGCGCTTCATGTCGAACGCGGAGATCAACAAGCGCCCGGTGCTCTACGGCGGGCTGCTCTATGTGGTCAACGCGAACGACACGCTGCTCGCCATCGAACCGGCTTCCGGCAAAGTCCGCTGGGGGCAGCACCGCGCTCCGGCGCTCGGGATGGAAGTCGCGGGGCACTCCGGCGTGCTCGTTTGGCAGGGCCTCGCGTACCTGGCGTACAGCGACGGCAATGTGATCGCGTACGACGCCAAGACCGGTGAGGAGCGCTGGCAACCCGTCGATCTCTCAGCGGAAGCGGAGCAGCTGCTCGGGGACGTTCCCCAGTACCTCGACGTGGACACCACACCTGAGCCGCTGGTGTTGCCTGACGGTCCAGCGATCGGCGTTGGCAGCTACGAAGGCGGCGTGTACGCCCTCGACGCGGAGACGGGGAACCAGCTGTGGTCCAATCCGGCGATTGCTGGCGTGACCGACCTCATGCACTGGCACGAGCCCGGGCACCCGGATCCCGACGGCGGCCCAGCCATCCCCGCGCGGGACCTGCTGATCGCCTCCACGGGCACTAGCGGTCTCTGGGCGCTCGAACCGGCGAACGGCGAAACCGTCTGGCACCGTGACTTACCAAACGGCGGCGTCTCACGTCCCGTGCCCATCGCCGGAGCGCTGCTGTTCTCCACCTCGCAACGAGGGATCTACCTGGTGTCACCGCTCGACGGCGGAGTCATCGATGGAATCCATACGGGAATGGGGCTCTCGATGGCACCCGCGGCGCACGGCAATCGCGCTTTCGTGCTGACGAACGAGGGTCAGTTCCTAGCGCTGCACGTCAGTCCTCCCGGCCGCTGAGCGGCGCGTCCAAAGCAGGACCCCGTTGATGGTCTTCGTGTGCTTCCAGCCTCCCAATTGCAGGCGGTAGAAGACCTGCGGGGACGTGAGACTGCCTGAAGCGAACACCTCCGGCGGCGCTTCACCGTCCGCAGCACTCAAGAGCTCGGTGTCGGTGAGCAGCTGGTAGCGTTCGCGCTCCGTGGCGGAGACCCGTGACCCGACGATACGGGTGAACTGGGAATCGGCGGCCCGCACCCGCGGGCTGCGTGACGCGACGAGATGGCAGGGCTGCGAGCTTGAGACGCTCGCGCCAGCGGCGAGCGCGTCGATCGCTCTGGCCACTTCGTCCTCCTTGGAGGGGCGATTGGGGGAATCGAGCGCGGCGTAGCGCATGGAGAATGATATCGCCGTGGGGATACAGAGTAGAGTTACCCCTACCAGTAGCGACTTGGCCGACCGAGCCAGCGCGATCGCGCAGCCAACGGCGAGAAACGGCAACACCAGTACAAAGTACTGGGCGTAGGGCCTGACGGGGATGAACGCGCTGAGTGCCGCGACACCTCCGAGCCCGAGGTAGCGTCGGGCGACGACTGGTAGGCTGGAGCAGCCAAGCACGCACCCCACGACGAGCGCGGCGAGCAGAGAGTTTTGTATCGAGTAGGGACTCCCGAGGGTGCCGAGTCCGAACAGCTCCGACAGCGCAGAGCGTATGTAGTACCAGCTGCGCGAACCGCCCGGATACAACGTGTGGAAGGTCACGTTGTCGAACCAGAACCTGCTCGGTGAGATCACCGCCAGCAGCAACGCCGGAGAACAACCGACGGCGAGGCCACTCCCGAAGATCCCTGCGCGGCGCAGCCGACTGCCTGGAGCGACGTCGGCGCTTGCCGCGAACCAGGCCAGCGGAAGCGCGAGCGGAAGGAACGTCGCGCGACACAAGATGCTCAATCCGAGCAGCGCGCCTCCAGCGGCTCGGCGCGAGTTCGAAGTGGCATCCAGAGTGACGGCGCTGGCTGCCATGGCAAAGAACAGCGCCGGGGCCAGCGACTTGGCGGGGGTCAGCCAAAGCGAGCAGAGCGGGTTGGCGACCAGGAGCACCAGTGCGGCGGCCCCAGCCAGCCGTCCCGAGTGCTTGCGAGCAACCCAGAAGACGAGCCCAAGCGTCAGAGACGCCATCAACCACGCTAGAACTCGGCCGGCGCTCATGCTGCGGCCGAGCAGCGCCTGCGCAGCCCCGTACAGGTACGGGGTCAACGGGAGCTGGGGAAACGGAAAGTGAACATAGGGCAGCTCGCCGTGCATCACGCGCTGCCCAGCGAGCAGGTAGACGCCTTCGTCGTCGTCGGTGACGCGCCACTGACCGAATCGCCAGAGATGAAGCGCCGCCGCAGCGACCAGCAGGTAGTCCGCGCTACCGCCCACGCGCCGCAGCCACACGACGAGGGTACGCCGAGCATCCGTTGGGGAAATCATCACCTACTCGAAGCTGGCGCCAGCCTGGGCCAGCACTCGCCGCACCACAACATTCGCGTTGAGCACTTGCAAACGCACCTCGGGGTGCGCGCTCTGCCAGACACCAAAAATCTCCTGCGCGAATCCGAGTCCGACGCCATCGACGCCTCTGAAGTCGAGCCGTATGTCTCGCAGCGTCTCCATGCCCCGTAGAAGCGCGTGCGCTTCAGCGCGAGAGACGAACCGTGCTCCGTGCTCGAACAGCTTCACGTGGCCGGTGGCGCTGAGCGGGCTCGTACCCGGCAGCGTGGAACGTTGAAGAGCACGCCACTCTGCTTCCGTAAGTGGGTCGAGCTCGCAGCGAGCGGTCGTGCCCACGCTGCCCGGCGCCTCACTCAACAGTTGATCTCCGCGACGGTTGTCTTGGACCCAGCAGAGGCCGTTCGCTACCAACTCGAAGCGTTGGCAGGCTGCCGCGACGAGGAACAGACCGCGACCGAAGTGCGCCGCCGGGTGAGTCGTGAGCGGGCCCTTCGAGAGCGCGAACAACGCATCCAAATCGCTGGGCAACTTCAACCGCTCGCGGATCCGCGTAAACAGCCCGAGCCCGCTGTCTTGCAGCTCGAACCGGATCAGATTGGGGTGAGAGCGGCACCGCAGTTCAGCGGAAGCTGCGGCAGCGTGGGCCTCTGCGTTGTTCAGGAGCTCGACGAGACAGCTGCGAGTGAGCTCCTCGGCGGCCGAGGTCGCTTCCTCAGGGATCAACAAATCACGAACCGAGCTCCAGGTTCCACTCGCATCGAGGTCCGCCAAATCGACCCGAAAACCGCCGGGAGGCGACTTGGGTAGGTAGTAACGGGTGGCCCGGGCGCGCCCCGTGACCGCGAGCTCGCCGCTCTCAACCAGCGCACGAAGGTGCCGGTGCACGGCCTGGCGAGTGTAGTTCGTCTGCTCGCTAATTTCCGTGCAGTTAATAGAACCGTGTTTCCGTGCGAGATCGAGCAGGAGAGGGCGCAGGTCGCTCATTGTTGAATCGTAAAATCGTCAACGATGCTTAAGCAAGTTCGAATCGCAAAATCGCAAACCACGTGGGCCAAGGTTCGCGAATCGTAAAATTGTAACAACCGCAGCCCGTGGCCAGAATCGTAAAACCGTAAAGCGAGCGCACGGACCAGCCACACGCGAAACTCCGCCCAACAGTCTCAGCCCGGGCGCATCTATCGGTAGTCCCGGGGTTGGTGTGTGTCTTGGCGCTGTGTAGCGACCGCCAGACCACACCATGGGGGCAACGTGTAGCGACCGCCAACGATCCCAGTGACACCCGTGAGGCTGGAGGCGTTTCGATGGGATCGAGCGGCGTGCATCGAGGCCGGGAGCACCTCCCCCCCAAACCCACTCACAAGTTCGCATAAGATAGATTATGTTAACTAACGGATGCGGGTTTTACGGGGAAAGTGGCCGATTTGAACTTCCTGCGTGGCTTGCGCCTCCAGCCACGCATCACGCTGGCCGCCCCGCCTCCGCGCTTGGGTCAGCCAGGCACGGGTGACGCTAGGAGCTGACGCTCGCCGAGTAGCGCCTCGAGCTTGTCGACGCTCTGCTCGACGCTCAGCTGGTCGGTGCGCAACACGAGGTCAGCCTCGAGCGGCGGCTCGTACGGCGCTGAGACCCCGGTGAAGTCGCTGAGCTTGCCAGCGCGCGCCTTCGCGTACAGGCCCTTCGGGTCACGTGCTTCGCAGACGGCGACCGGTGCGTCGACATGGACCTCCAGAAACTCACCGTCGCGAACCAGCTGACGTGCCCGGTCACGGTCCGCTCGATACGGCGAGATGAATGCGCTGATCACGATGGCGCCCGCGTCCACGAACAGCGCCGTGACCTCGCCAACGCGGCGGATGTTCTCCGTGCGATCCTCCGGCGAGAAACCCAGATCGCTGTTCAGACCGTGCCTCAGGTTGTCGCCGTCGAGCACGTACGCGAACACACCGCGCTCCACTAGCCGTCGCTCGAGCGCGCGGGCCAGCGTGCTCTTACCCGAGGCAGACAGGCCCGTCAGCCACACCGCGGCGCCCTGATTGCGATGCAGGCTGCCGCGCAACTCCCGGCTGACACTCGCTGTGTGCCACTTGATGTTGGTGTCCGCCATCGCCCTGCCCTCCGGTCTGCTTCGCTCCCCACCACGTTTCCCCGCGGATGAATCGATGCGGGACGCCGCTAGTGTGCCCAGGGTTGCGCCAGAAACCCACAGATTGCGAATGATCGTTAGCCGCGGCCGTGCCTCACAAACGCAGTCGGGCGGTACCTCTCGGCACCGCCCGCAGCGTTTTCGCTCAGCGAAACGAGGTCAGTCCATGGGGAATCCGCCCATGCCGCCCATGCCGCCCATACCACCCATGCCGCCCATACCACCCATGGGATCCATGCCACCGCCACCGGCGGGGCCGGCGGGCGCGGGCTTGTCGACCACCAGCGCTTCGGTGGTCAGCAGCAGGCCGGCGACGCTCGCGGCGTTCTCGAGCGCGCTCCGCACGACCTTGGTCGGGTCGATGATGCCGGTCTTGGTCAGGTCTTCGTAAGCCTCGGTGCGAGCGTTGTAGCCGAAGCCACCTTTGCCCGCTGCCACCTTGGCCAACACCACCTCGGCTTCGACACCGGCGTTGTGAGCGATCTGACGGAGAGGCGCGCTTGCAGCGCGCTCCAGGAGACGCAGACCGAGCTCCTGGTCGCCGGCGAGCTTGAGGTTCTTCAGGGCTTCGGTGGCGCGCAGCAGCGCAACGCCGCCGCCCGCGACGTAGCCCTCTTCGAGCGCCGCACGGGTCGCGGCTAGCGCGTCCTCCACGCGATCCTTGCGCTCCTTCATCTCGGGCTCGGTCGGGGCTCCCACCTTGAGCACCGCCACGCCACCGGCCAGCTTCGCGAGGCGCTCCTGGAGTTTCTCGCGGTCGTAGTCGCTGGAGGTCTCCTCGATCTGACGCTGCAGCAGGGCGATGCGGCCGTTGATGTCGGCCTTCTTGCCAGCGCCGCCCACGATCGTGGTCTCGTCCTTGGAGATCTCGACCCGCTTTGCACGGCCCAGATCCTTCAACGTCACGCCTTCCAGCGTGCGACCCAGGTCCTCCATGAACGCGGTGCCGCCGGTCAGCACGGCGATGTCCTTGAGCATCTCCTTGCGGCGGTCACCGAAGCCCGGCGCCTTGACCGCGACGACCCGCAGCACCCCGCGCAGCTTGTTCACCACCAGTGTCGCGAGCGCCTCACCCTCGACGTCCTCGGCGATGATCAGCAGCGACGCGCCGGCGTCTTTCACGGCTTCGGCCACCGGGACCAAATCCGCGAGGCTCGTGAGCTTCTTCTCGTGCACGAGGATGTAGCAATCGTCGTACTCGCAGGTCAGGTGCTGCTGGTTGGTGACGAAGTACGGTGACAGGTAGCCGCGGTCGAACTGCATGCCCTCGACGACGTCGATCTCAGTCTCGAGGCCCTTCGCCTCTTCCACCGTGACCACGCCGTTCTTGCTGACCTTGTCGAATGCCTCAGCGAGCATCTTGCCCACGGTCTCGTCGCCGTTCGCGCTGACGGTGGCGATGTGCGCGACCTCCTCGGTGCCCTTGGCCTTCTTCGACTGACCCTTGATGTGCTCCACCATCGCGCTGACGCCCGCGTCGATGCCGCGCTTCAGATCCATCGCGCTCGCTCCGGCTTCCAGGTACTTCAGGCCCTGCTGGAAGATCGACTGAGCCAGCACGGTCGCCGTGGTGGTGCCGTCGCCGGTGTTGTCATTCGTGCGAGACGCGACCTCGCGCACCAACTGGGCACCGAGGTTCTGGAACTTCGCGTCGAGCTCGATCTCCTTGGCCACGCTCACGCCGTCCTTCGTGATGTGCGGGGCGCCCCAGCTCTTCTCCAGCGCGACGTTTCGCCCGCGCGGTCCGAGGGTCACCTTCACGGCGTTGGCCAGCGCGTCGACACCGGCGAGCACTTCGCGGCGCGCCTGCGCGCGGAACAGGATCTGCTTGCTTCCCATGGTTCCTATGATCTTTCTTTTGGTTGCCGGGCAACGCCCGGACCGGAGGTTGCTCTGCGCCACGTGTCACGGGCGCGGACAGGTCATTCAAGCTGTAGGGCCGGCCCAAATGAAGGGCCGCCCGCGGCGCCCAAACCAGCGGTCATTCGCGTGAACACGCGCCGCC
>JBFXBK010000325.1:0-10666 GCA_050183255.1 Polyangiaceae bacterium
GACAGCAACAGTTGGGGGCGCGCCGGCGGGCCAGCCTGCCGTCGCGCTACGTTTTTCTTGTGCCTTTGCTCAGCCGGTGCGGAGCATCGGATCGGCAGGGTTGAGATACGGACCGCTCTCTTCTTCGCGGCGCGCCTCCCTCCCCCCCAAATCCTGGGCCTCGAAACTCAACCGGCGCTCGATCAGGCCGCGCGTGTCATTGGCGCGCGATTCAACCGATGCGGTTGCGTAGGCGAGGATTGCCTGCGGTTGGAATGGCGCCTGCAACGCGGCGGCGACGGCATTCGAGAGCGACCCCTCGTCACTACTGGTCGTGGCGGGGGCGACCGCCTCCACCGAGGGCTCGACCTGAGCGTGACGCTCGAACACGTAGTCTCTGCTGAGAGGGTGGTTCCAGGTGAGGAATACCGCGGCTCGGACGAGGAGCCACGCGAGCTGATACGGGACGCTCGGGAGCAACAACAGCACGGCGACGAGCCCAGAGTTTAGCAGCGCGCTACTTCCACTCACGATGACGTAGCGTGATGCCTGTTCGCTCGTTTTGAGATCCCCACGGAACGCCCAGTAGCGCCCGAGCGTGAAGTGAATGACGCCACCGAGAACGCACCCAAGCAGGGTCGCGATCGGCGCGCCGAGCCCACCAACTACGAGTAGCGTGACCAGACCGAAGTCAGCGAGCGTCGCGACCGACGAGCTCGTGAGGTTGCGGAAGATGCTTCCGCGCGAAAATACGCCCGATGGGGGCGGCGTGACGCTCAGCGCCTTGCGTCCGAAGAACAGGCGCTGCACCGCGGTGATCTGCGTAGTCGCCGCCAGCACCACCACGCCGACCACAGCCAAGCGATGGATCGGCGCTGGATCGTTGGGAACAACGATGGCCTCGATGATGGGGCTGAGCGCTACGCTTGCGCCGAGCAGCACGATACGCTCTGGGCGTTGCATCAGGCCGATGTTCGGGAACGCCACACCCATCGCCTCTCCGCGGGCCTTGACGTAGGAGACGAGCAGAGACCCAACCAGAGCGAATAACACTGGGTATAGAACCCAGCTGTCGCTGTAGTACGCCGCAAGCCCGAGCAGCACGGCAGCCTCGCAGTAGCGATCCAACACGGAGTCGAGCAGCGCACCGCTCTCGCTCGCCTGCTTGGTCTCACGCGCGAGGCGCCCATCCAAAAAGTCGCATACGGCGGCCGCGACGTACAGCCAGCCGCCTAGCGCGAAACGCCCCGCCGCCAGGGCGACTCCCGCCCCACCAGCGAGCAACAACGAGAGCGTGGTGATCGCGTTCGGGGGCAACCGGCTCTTCAGCACCAAGCCAAACACTGGGCTCATCAGCCAAGCGAAGTAGTTCCGCAGCCAGGCCCCGAGGAGCAGTGTGCTGCCGCGCTTCTCCATCTCCCGATCGTGGAAGGTGCCGCGGACGGCGTTGCGTGCCGCGAACACCAACATGCCGCCGAACACGTAGACGAGTAACGCGAGCGCCGGAGCAGCGGCGGACCAGATGCGCGCAGTCGGAGACAGGTCCCCTTCAAGCCACGACGCCAGATTCGATGCCACGTCCATCATTCGCTTTCTTGGGCCCGACCAGAGCAACGTCTACCCACTTGACCAGTTGTCCTGCCAGAAATCGTAATGCGTGAGCTGCGCGAAATAGCGCCTCCGCGCGGCAAACACTGCGCGAGCTGAGCTTGCTGAGGTTTCCACTCGCAAACTGCGCCACGCTTCCGCGGTGTACCGTTCTGCATGCTGGCGTGTTGTGCAAGCGACGTTCCCAGTCGCACAAACCCGAGCTTTCTCCCGGCCATATGCGCCCTCACTCCCGCACGTAAAGGGGGGGAAACGACAAAGCATGCAAACTCGCTGGGAAGTCTGCGCGAAAACTCCCGAGCCGCGCAGATCGCGCAGCAGCTCGGGAATTTTAGAACAGTTGGCGAGTGAGGCTCACGAACAGTTCGTTTCCCTGGAGTACCCAATCGTCAAGCGCCAAGAGTGATACGGACGCGTGTTGATTCACCGAATGAATCACGCGCGCGACGTGTGCAATGCGCGCACAGCGTGAACCGTGAACCTCCCACTCGCGTGAACCGAGCGCTACGGTCGGGCGCTCATTCTTCAGTCGCGGATAGCCCGCTGGTGACACTTGAGCTTTGGGGCACCGGCAGCGGGAAGGCCTGCTTGAACGTCAACACGAAGTTGCCCGGAAGCGTCGCGTAGCGCGGGTTCCCCACGGGGAAGCCCCAGTCGAGACGAAACACGATGCGATCGAACATAGGAAACAATCCGCGCAGGCCGAGGCCGACCGCGTGGTTGAGCGACACGTCGTCGAAGCTGTTGAAGGCATCACCTGCGTCGTAGAAGAGCACGCTGCCAAGCTCCGCACCGAACAGCTGTACGGACCGACTGCGAAACTCGAGGCTGCTCGCGATGCGATCTCTGCCGATAAACGCGAAGCTCGGATAACCGCGAGGTCGGGTATTACCGCCAAGGGAGTAGCGCAGGTTCAAGTAGTCCTGAAAGCGGTTCGTGACCACCCCATCGTAAACCAAGCGCCCTGCACCGAAGCGAGGAGATGCGATGCGTACTCCCCCCTCCACCTCGGCGTCGGACTTACCGAGCCGCGCCGCTTCTATCCGCGAGGAACCAAGCAAGCGAAACAGACCGTCGCCTAGCGGCCAGGTATAGCCGAGCACGCTGTGGACGCCGAGGAGATCACGCGAAGAGCCGACTGACGTGCTCGCCGGGTAGACCTTGAGCAAGGCTCGATGGCCTAGCTGAAGGTCTTCTTGGAGCGCGAGGGTTTCGAAATTCAACGTTCGCAGGTAGCGATTCGAGTACGCCTCGAGCCCAACGAAGGGACTGATGCGCATGTCGCTCTGGGGCACTTCCTCCTCGAGAAACACACGGCGCGCGCGCGCATCGTAGCGACTGCCGTCGGGTACTCCGTAGTCCGAGCGCCTGGCCTCTGCGCCGAGCGTGAGATCGAGCTTGTTCTGGCGACCGAATGAACGCGTGATCGAGTATTCACCGGCCAGCTGGTCGCTACTGTACGCATACGGCAAGACGCCGAAGCCCGTGTCGAGACTCGAGAGTTCACCTCCGACGTAGCGCCGCACGATTTCTCGCCGCCACACCACCGTCGTCGCCCAGGCCCACTCGGTGCGCGTGCTGTAGAGCGGCTGACCGTAGGAGAACCCACCATATGAGCCTTCTGCTTCGCCTGAGTCGCGATTGAAGATCACGTTGGCAATCACCGCTGCCTGAATCCGACTGTCACCGACCCGCGGGTTCACGTAGGTGGCACCAGCGATGTAGCGATCGAGCTGCAGCGCGAAGAGGGCGCTGACGGTGCGGTGAGTGCCGAAGAGGTTCTCCTCGCTTGGCTGGACCAGGAGCTGCTCGAGCTTACCGGCTTGAAAACGCAGGTTCCAATTGAGCCGCAGACTCCACACGTCTCGCGTGATAACCAACACGCGTACGTGATCCGGCGTGCTGCCCCTGAGCGGAACGACCAGCACCACCGAGAGCTGGCGCAGCGCACGCAAGTTGCGCTCCGTCTCCTCGATCAATTCTGCGTGGTAAATGTCCCCGACGTGAAACAAGAGCTCACGACGGATCACGTGATCGCGGGACGTGGTGTGTAACTCGTTGACGAAGTCCGGTACCGGATCCTGTTCGTCGAACACCTCGAGCGGGACAATGCGCAGCGACTCGATGCGCTTGCCCTCGGGATTCGGCTCCACGGCTGCGGGCTCGCCCGCTTGCTTGAGCGAGTCGAGCTCGCGCTGGATGGTGTAACTCTCGAGCTCTGAGTACTTGTCCGTGCTGGTCGTCTGCGACTGCGCGTAAGCCGAGGGGACGCCACCACTCAGCGTGCCCACACTCATCAGCAGGCTGCTCAGCAGAACGCAGCTCGGTCGTCGGCGCCGTGACCGGGAACGACGCTTCATGAAGCCCAACGCTTCGAGCGGTGCGTGATGTGGGGACACGAGAGGGGAAAGCAGGCGGAGGAGCGGGGGCGAGCGCCGCGCGAAGCTCGACCGTAACCGGGCTTACTGGATCAAGTCACCCGTGCGATGATGGGTCCTGGTGAAGATCGACCGCGGGATCTGGCTGGGAGCGCTCGCAGGGACCTGCGCTGGCGCACTAGTGGCCGTTTTGACTCATTCGGAGGACGGCTCGGTGCGTGAGGTGAGGGAGCTGCAGCGGGAGCCCTTTGCCCCTCTGGGCAGCGCCTCACATCGCCTCCCCTCGCTACGACCCTCGGACACGTCAACTCCGCCGGCACCGAGCATGGTCGGGACAACGAACGACCTGCCCTCCCGTGCACGTGCGCTCGCGCGCAACGCGCCGACGCTAGAGGAGCCCGCATCCGCGCCACAGCCCGCGCTCGAGGGTGAAGCGCTGAGTCAAGAGGAGCTGCGCTGCGCGCGCGGTGCGGCAGACGCATGTCTTCGGGTCGGGGACAGCTACGCCGGTTCCTCGAGCGGAGACACCAAGGCGCTGACGTTTCGCCGACGCGCTCTCGTGTTGTACGCGGAGGGATGTCAGCGTCGTGAGGCGAGGGCGTGCCGCCAGCTCTCGACGCTCTACGAGCACGGGATCGGCGTCTCCCGCGACGCGAACACCGCCGCCGCGCTGTTGCAGCGCTACTTAGAGCTGTGCGCGAACAGTAAGGATGGGTGCCGCAACGAGGGTAAGCCGTGATGCCGAGTGGAGCCGGTTGCCGTCCTCGACTATACACTCGCTAGTCGTTTCGCAGTCCTGAGTCGCCCTTGCAGCTCCACCCCACTCGATCAGCCGTAGACCTCACCCTGGCGGGCATGATCGCCGTGGGCACCGCAGTCGTTGCCCGCAGCGCACCAGCGTTGGCTTGGAGCGGCGCAATGTTGGTGGGCTTGGCTATCGCGCGCGCGGTCACTCGGCTGTCGGTCGCACGCATTCGCGCAGCCGGCTTCGAGATGTTGTGGCGTCAACCGGAACGGGTACGCAGCGTGGCCCGCAACGAAACTCTCGAGCTGCTCGCGGAGGTGCGCAACCGCGACACGCGCGCAGCGCGCTACGTCGAGCTCCGTGCGGTTGGCTCGCCGGATCTCGCGATCGAAGTCGAACCCAACGAGGGCGAGGTCCCCGCGGGAGGGCGGCTCGAGGTCACGGTGAAAGTGACACCACCGCGGGTGGGCCGACATGGTATCCACGGCCTGTCTTTGGAGGTTCAAGGCAGCCCAGGCCTGTTCGAGGTGCCACTCACCTTCGCGAATCCGTACGGCATCGAAGTATTGCCTCGCCCGTTCTCCACAGCGCTCCATACGGCTCGCGGAGGACGCAGCCGCCATGGCGCCGAAGCAGGACGCCCTGGGCCATTGGCCGGCGAAGGACTCGAGCTGAAGGAGCTGCGTGAGCACGCGCCCGGCGATCCGTTCAAGCGCATTGCGTGGAAGGCGAGCGCGCGTCGGGGCAAGCTGATGGTGCGAGAGTATGAGCAAGACGAGCGCGACGTCGTCTGGCTGGTGCTCGACGCTTCGGTTGAGCTCTGGGCGGGCACACCAGGCAAGGCACCGCTGGACATCGCCATCGACGAACTCGCGGCTGTCGCCAGCCGTCACCTGGCGAAGGGCGACCGCGTGGGTTTGGTAATCGTCGCGAGTCGCATCCTCTGCTATATCCCCGCGGATTCCGGCGTGGGACAGCTTGGCAGGTTGATGGGCGCGCTGGCTCACGATACCGGCACGGTCGACGCGGATCGCAGCGATCTCGATGAGTCCGACGTCGGGCTCCGTGTCTTGGAGCACTTGAGGCCGCTGGATCCCGAAGCCGCTAGCCGGGTGCGCCCAACAGAGCTCGATCGCATCGCGCGCCGAGTCGTGAAGGCGCTCCCCCGTGCCCCGTTTCAGGTCCACGAACCTCTCGGCAACTCCAAGCGCGAGCGCACGCTGAGGCAGTACTTGGTGGCCTTCGGCATGGGCTCCCCGCCGCGCCAGGAGCCAGAGCGCAACGCAACAGACCGCTCGCTGGGTCAAGCCCTCGCGCGCATCACCCGCGAGAAGCCGCGCCCGAGCATGATCGCGATTTGGTCCCCAGCGCCAGATATGGAGGTGCGCCCAGACGTCGAGCGCGCCCTGAGCCAACTCCCCAAGCGCCGTTGCCAGGTGCTTTGGGTGCCGATGACGTTCGAAGCCGGATTGCCGCGCACCGATTTGGTCGCTGATGCGGTCGCTGAGGCGCTGAGCATGCGAGAGCGGGTCGCGTCTTCGCGAGGTGAGCGCGGCCTGCGCAAACTCGGCGTGCGCGTTCTCCACACGCGGCCCAAGCATCAGGGGTTGATCAACCGATGAGCTCAGTTGGTCGTAGCCGCCGGGGCGGACGTGGAACGCCGCATGCCAGCGCCTTGGAGCGGCACCGGTGACGGGCGGGGAGATCAAGCATCGGAACCCGCGCCAGCAGCTCACTGAAGCAGGTCTCCAGGCGAAGAAGAGCTTCGGGCAGAATTTCCTCACGGATCCTAATATATGCGCCAAGATCGCTGGTCTTGCTGGCGGCAAGTGTGTGATCGAAATTGGCGCTGGGCTCGGAGCCCTGACCGCGCCGCTGCTCGAGCGCACGCAGCGGCTCATCGCCGTGGAACGAGATCGCGACCTTGTCCCGTGCCTGCAGGAGCGCTTCGCGCTGCAAGTAGAGCAGGGCAAGCTCGAGGTCTTCGAGGCCGATGCAAAGACCTTCGACTACGAGGCTCATTTCCGCACGGCTCCGGAGCCGCGAGTACTCACGGGGAACCTTCCCTATCAGATCACCGGACCGCTGTTGGAGCGCGCCGTCGCGCTCGCTCCGTACATCGAGCGCGCGGTGTTCATGGTGCAGCTGGAAGTCGCTGATCGCGTCTCCGCCGAGCCTGGCGGCAAAACCTACGGCGCCCTGAGTGTCTTCGTGCAAGCGGCGTTCGAGGCGCGCCGTGCGTTCATCGTGAAGCGCACGGCGTTTCACCCGCAACCCAACGTGGACTCGGCGGTGATCGAGCTGATCTCCCGGCGTCCGGCGCTCGCCGAGGAAACGCCGCTGTTTCGCGCGCTGGTCAAGGGCGCCTTCGCGGCGCGCCGCAAGACGCTGCGCAACGCCTGGAAAGCCGCTGCACGGGAACACTTGGCTGATGCCGCCGCAGCTGCTGAGATTGACTTGGATCGTCGAGGGGAAACACTGAGCGTGCACGACTTCGCCCGTATGGAGCGCGAGCTCCTGGCTCGGGGGGTGAGCGGATGAAGCGGCGGGTTCTCTTGTTGTGCGGACTCTTGCTCGTAGGTTGCCCCGAAGAGCAGGGCGAGCCGGAGCTGGTGGAGCGCGCGACGTTCGGCATCTTCTTCGGGGGGCAGGTGCAAGAGCGCAACGAAGTGCCCTTCGAGATCGATCGCCGAAAGCAGACCCAGGGGCTGCGTGTCGACTTCCGCGCGCCGCTCACGCGGGACGTACCGGTGCGCTGGGAGTGGGACCGTCCAGCTCCGCGCGGAAAGCGTCCAACGCCGAGCAGTCGTGTCACGGAGCTGGGCAATGGCGTCGCCCCAAAGGGGAGCCAACGCTTCGAGACGCAGCTCGAGCTCGCCCCGGGTGACCCGCTTGGCGAGTGGAACGTACGGCTGTTCGTCGACGAACGCCTGGTGCTGGACCAACGCTTTCAGGTGTACAGCGAAGCCTCACGACGCGCCGCAGAGAAGCGCAACGAAGAGGACGACTGAGCGGCTCGATTCGCTGCTTCCGATGAACGGTGCCTCGCCGTAGGACCGAGCACGCCCCGTCACGGCCTCCGAGATTGAGCATCAGGCGCTCGTCGACGCCCCGTTTGGTTTGAGGCCTTTCCAATCAGGGCAAGAGGGTTTGGGGGTGAGGGCCTACTGACAAGCCGTGGTGTAGACGAAACCAGAGACACCGTTGCCCTCCACCGTCTGGCAGTAGTTGCCGCCAAGGCAATCGCAGACCGTTCCCCCGTCACAATCGGTCGGCAGGGGCCAGCAGTAGTAATAGAAAGCGGGGCTCGTGTCATCTCCGCATGCATAGCAGTACGTCGACGACGGGTCGCAGAATTTGTCTCCGCACGGAATCAAGTTCGCGGGCACCTTATCTTCACAGGCTTCCCCGACATCCACATGAGCTTGATGCGCAGCGCAGTCGCTGGGGTAGACCTCTCCGTCACACCCGCAGGACGGCGTTGGAGCGTCGGTACAGGTATCTTCGATCCCCGAGCAGTAGCCTTCCGCGCTGGGGCCGCCGCAATTCTCGCTCTCCCTGAACGAGCAGTAGTAGCCGGCTGGGCACGGGTTGTTCTCGGCACACGGCTGATAGAGCGCCGAGCCGTCGTCCCTGCCTGCGTCACCTGCATCGCCGGCTCCCGCGCCGCCGCTCGAAGAGGACTGCTGGTCGCAACCGGAAGCCACTCCTGCGAGTGAGAGGATCAGAAGCAGCGTGGAAACTCTTGCGAATCGCATGGCCTCGAGCATAGCAACCTGCGTGCCGCCCGCTTCTGACGGGTCCTAGACGCAGCAATTGGCGCCTCAAGCCCGCCACGGCTCAGTCCGGCACACAGAACTACATCCACACGGATCCAACTGCAAACCGCGGAGCGACATCGGCCCCGAAATGACCAGAGAAACGCCTATCAGTTCTCTTCGTGCTCGCGCTCGGCGTCCTCTGCGGCTGCCTGAGCTTTGCCACGCGCGAGCGCTTGGTCGGATTCGGGTTTGGGGGTGAGGGCGTACTGACTGCCGCGAGAGCGTGGAGGGTGGGCGGAGCGTTCGTCAATCCGCGCTCTTCTGGTTTCGTCTACATCGAGGAGACCTTCGAAGCGCTGGCCGCTGGGCTCCGGTAGCGGAACCACGCAGGAGGATCGGCGGGAGCTAGCAGCCTTGGAGCAAGCAGTCGACGTCGACGGCTATTCCCATGACACCGTTTCCGGACACGATCTCGCAGGCATCGTGGGGCCGGTCGATGCAGTCGCAGTCAGGTGACGCGCCACATGCCGCTGGCAGATCAATGCATCTATAGATGTGGTCCGCCGCATCGCCGTCACCACGCAAACAGTAAGTGGTCTGTGGGTCGCAGTAGATCGCACCGCACGGAATCAAACCCGTGGGCGTTA
Source organism: Polyangiaceae bacterium (assembly GCA_050183255.1). Classification (GTDB taxonomy): domain Bacteria; phylum Myxococcota_A; class Polyangia; order Polyangiales; family Polyangiaceae; genus JAHBVY01. The sequence goes on from JBFXBK010000325.1 coordinate 9,119, forward strand.
GTGATGAGTCACAAGCAGGACCCACATCCACGCCCGCTTGATGCGCTGCGCATGGGCTGGAGTAGACCTTTCCGTCACAGCCGCAGCTCGGCGTGGTTTCCTCGCAGGTCACCGGAGCACGCGTACAGATCGGCGACGTGTGGAGGTTCGCTGAGCAGTTCTTCGTGGCGTAGTCGCAATAGAAGCCTGAAGGACACTCCCCTTGCGAAGAACACGCGTCGCCCACGCCTCCCGTACCAGCGTTCGACGTGCCGCCGCTCGAGCTGGCGCCGGGAGATCCCCTCGGCGAGTGGAACGTGCGGCTGTTCGTCGACGAACGCCTAGTGCTCGACCAGCGCTTTCAGGTGTATAGCGAAGCCTCGCGACGCGCTGCCGAGAAGCGGAACGAAGAAGACGAGTAGCTCGTACCTCGCTCAGAGAGCCAACTGTCGGACGCTTCAATCCCCGTTACGCCGTTGCCTTGCACCTCGTTGCAGGAGTCGGCCCAGTCAGCGAAGCACTCACAGGTGACGGGCGTCGAGCACTCTTCGGGGATCGGCTGGCAACTGAAGTAGTAGTCGTCCCCATCGCCGCCGCCCGAGGCACAGTACTGAGTCGTCGGGTCGCAGAATTCGGGTCCGCAAGGAAACAGCCCAGGCGGGGCATCCTCAGCCGAACAACCGTAGCCAACGTCTACTCCCGCGCGCTCCGCGGCGCACTCCGTGGCGTAGACTCGTCCGTCGCAGCCACAAGCCGGAGCCAGCGTCTGTTTGCACGCGGTGCCACTAAGCGCACACCTGCCGCCAGAGTAGTTGCAGAGGTCCGACAGGAAGTCGCAGAAGGTACCCTCACGGCAATCCCGCGCGGAGTGGCACGGCGCGCCCACGTCGCCGGTTCCGTGCTCAATCACGTCCCCCGCTCCCCCGCCGACACCAGGCGCCTCAGAGCCGCCAGCACCGCCGACTCCAGCGCCAACAGCACCGGTCCCTGAGCCGCCAGTTCCAGCGGCAGCCCCAGTTCCAGCGGCAGCCCCAGTCCCGACGCCTCCCGAGTCCCTTACCTTGCTACACGCCGTAGCGAGCGCGACCAGGGCCAAGATTTGAATGCCTTCACCGATGCGAATACTGCCCACGCAATCCCTCAAGCACGAGACGTACCAAGGCCGAGTGCAGGCGCATTTAAGGGGCATTCTTCAGGCGCTCAGTTTGGCACAACCCAAACATGGATCCGCGCGGCGCCAACAACAACGAGAAATGCCGCCAGACCTCTACAGGTTTGGCGGCTTCTCATACTGAAACGCGAGGCGCGCGTCAGTTCTCTTCGTGCTCGCGCTCGGCATCCTCTGCGGCGGCTTGAGCCTTCTCGATGTCGGTCGTGACGTGGTAGCGCTCGGGCTCCGCACCAGCGAACGTGTACGTACGCACGATGGGCGGCGGCGGATCACCGTAGAGCTCTAGCTGCACGGCAGCCCACAGCTCGTCAGCGATGAGCTGCATGTGCTCCGCCGTGCCGGGCTCTTCCTTCCAGTTGTCGAGCTTCTCATCGGTCTCCTTCAGCTCCAGGCGCACA
>JBFXBK010000326.1:0-10549 GCA_050183255.1 Polyangiaceae bacterium
TTTGTTCGCCGTGCGCCCGCACTAGGACACGAATAGTCAACAGGGTTGACGGATGGGTCGGGGGTGAGGTACCACTGTTTGGTCAACTGAATTGACTAGGGTTGCAGGCGGCCACCAATCGCGCCGTGCCGCCTGCGAAGCTCCCTGGAGGAAACGATGCCTGTGATCCAAGCCCCTGAGCGTTGCACCCATGAACTGCCCAGCGCCCACTTCACCACCTTGGCGACTCCATCGCGAGGCACCCAGGAAACGGCGATGTGGCGCGTGGAGATCCTGCCAAACACCTCGCCGACACCCCACGCGTTGACGCGAGAAGAGTTGTTCTATGTCCTGGGAGGACAGGCCTTGGTGCAAATCGCGGGTGAGACATTCTCGGCAAAAGCCGGTGACGTGATCGTGATCCCCAAGGACACACTCTTCGCGTTGGACAACGCTGGCAGCGGCGTTCTCGAGCTGCTTTGCTGCTTTCCCGTTGGGGGACAGGCCAAGCTCGACGGGAAGACGTTTACGCCGCCGTGGGCCGAGTAGACGCCGCGCGTGTGGGCAGCGCCAGCGGCACGTAGTATGACGGCCAGCGTGTCCAAGTCAGCTTCCGCGACGAGCTACGGTGATCGCCAAGAGGTTCCGATTGCGCGGCTCTGCGCCATGGCTTACCGCTCGTTGATTGACGAGTTGCACGAGCGCCTCGCTGTACGCGGGTACAAGGACGTGAAACGCTCCTACGGCTTTGTACTACTTCCCGCGCGGGAAAAGACCAAAACCGTCAACGACCTGGCGCTCGAGATGGGCTTCACGAAACAAGCGGCCTCGAAGCTGGTTGAGAGCATGCGCGAGTCTGGCTACGTGAAGCTGGTTCCCAATCCCGCTGACGCACGCTCCAAGTTCTTGCGATTGACCCCGAAAGGAGAGCGCCTGCTGGGTCATGTGGAGAGCATCTACCGAGAGCTCGAGTCGGAGTGGGCGGATGTGCTCGGCGTGAAGCGCATGGAGTCGCTGCGTGGCGATCTCGAGCGGGTGCTGCGCGCGCGAGGTGAGGGCGCGTTGCCCGGCGTCCGCCCAGCCTGGTAGCCAAGCTCCGTCACACAGGCGCTCGCTTACGCGCGGGCTTTGAGGTTCCCGTACTTCAGGAGTTCGATGCGCGCGATGAGCCCGCGATGGACGGCGTCGGGACCGTCGGCGATGCGCAGGACTCGTCCGATGGCGAACAAGGCAGTGAGGGGCACGTCTTCCGAGACGCCGGCTCCACCAAACAACTGAATCGCCTCATCGGCGACCTGTTGCAAGACGTTTGGGGCTACCACCTTGATCGCGCTGATCTCCGTCAGTGCGCCCAGCGCGCCCACCTCATCCAGTTTCCATGCGGCATAAAGCGTCAGCAAGCGTGCTTGGTCGATCGCGATGCGCAAGTCCGCGATGCGCTCCCGGTTGCCGCCCAGGTTGATCAGCGACTTGCCGAAGGCTTCACGCTGCATGCCGCGCTCGATCATCAGCTGGAGCGCGCGCTCGGCTGCGCCGATGCAGCGCATGCAGTGGTGGATGCGGCCGGGCCCGAGACGCCCCTGGGCGATCTCGAAGCCGCGTCCAGGACCAGCGATCAGGTTCGCCTTGGGGACGCGCGCGTCGGTGAACCAAATCTCGCCGTGTCCGTACGGGGCGTCGTACTCACCGAACACCGGCACCATGCGCTGGATCTCGACGCCCGGGGTGTCGAGAGGGACCAGCACCATGCTGTGGCGAGAGTGGCGATGGGCATTGCCGTCGGTCACACCCATGAAGATGACGACGCGGCAGTTCGGGTGCCCGATGCCCGTCGACCACCACTTCTTGCCGTTGAGCACCACCTCGTCGCCATCGATCAGCGCGGTCGCCGCCATGTTCGTGGCGTCGGAAGACGCAACGTCCGGCTCGGTCATACAAAAGGCTGAGCGGATCTCGCCTTTGAGCAGCGGCTCCAGCCACTCGGCCTTCTGCGCTTTGCTGCCGTACTTCGCCAGCACCTCCATGTTCCCCGTGTCCGGCGCGTTGCAGTTGAAGACCTCAGGAGCCAAGAAGCTCCGTCCCATCTCTTCGGCTAGCGGTGCGTACTCCACATTGGACAGCCCCGCTTCCTCGGGGAGAAACAAGTTCCACAGTCCCGCGTCGCGAGCCATGCGCTTCAGGTCCTCGACCGCTGGGGGGATGCTCCACTTGCGCCAGTCGCCGTGGCGCTCTCGCTTTTCCAGGAGCTCCCGCTCCACCGGGCCGATTTCGTCTTGAATGAAGCGCTTGATGCGATCCCGGAGCTCGGAGGCCTTGGCGCTCAACTGGAAGTCCATGGGTATTCGTCGCACCGGCTGCCGTGGGACTCAATCTCCTTGTGTGACGGCTCGCTGTTCCGCTCCGTGCGGCGCAGAGTAGGCTGTCGGTTGCGTGAAGAGCAGCCAGCCAGACCCGCCTTCGAAGCTGACGTTCAGTCAGCTGAGTGGCGGCGCGCGCCTCGGGCTCGGCTACTACCGGCGCCATGGTTGGGAGCTGGAGTCCGCAGCGGTCGGGCCTCGCGGCGTCGTGGACGCTCTCGAAGACTTGCGGCAACCAGCGTTCGACACGCGTGACGTCCACCCCGACGTGCGACGTTTCTTCGAGGATACGTCGGGCCTCGAGCTGTTCAGTCGCAGCCACTGGCGGGGACCCTTCTAGCTCTTGTGGGGGCTGATGCGGCCGCTGATGGCGTTCTTCGGCCAGTTCGTGTTGCCTTGGCGTGAGGCGCATATCCTCACTCGCTGCTTTCCCCTGGACGCCGCGGCTGATGGGCGCAGCGATGTGCGCGGCATCGAACGTTACTACGCGGGAACAAAGCAGGCCTTCCAGGTGGCGGCGTATGCGACCTGGGAGCACGCCGGCGTTCACTACATGCACGCGAGCTTCCCGATGCCGTTTGGTCAGATCGCGGGGCTGCTTCGGCTCGACCCCCTGGAGGCGGATGCCGACGGGCGAGTTGGCGTGGCGCTCACTTCCCAGCGCCGCGAGGGGCAGCCCGAAGATCGCTCCGGGGTGTGGGCGTTGATCGGGCGAACCGCCCTGCCGTCGCCCTTCGCTGAACGGCTCTGCCTGTGGGCGCCCGGCGCGCCGGACTGCGCCGTGCCCGCGAGCGCGCGTTGCCCTGACGCAACCATTCTGGGATGCCACGAACAGAGCCTGTTCGGGCTGCGCTTCGTACGCCACTACTACTGGTTTCGTCCGCTCGATTCCGCGCCTGAGTCCGAGTCGGAGCCAGCGAGCTGAGCGCCGCGCAGCGTGAGTGGGTAGGCGTCGTGGGCTTCGATCGCAAAGGAGAAGTTGACATTAGCCACGCGGAAACAAATCGGGGCCGTGAGCCCCACGGAGTTGCCGAGAAAGTGCCGCGCGGCTTCTGAGTGCACGCTGCCCGTCATCGGCTCGCAAGCGTCGATGGGGATCCCAAGGTCGATCTCCTGACGGGACACGCGCTTCTTCAGTGGCTGACTCGACATCGCGCGGTCTTGAGGTACGCAGTATTCGAGGAAGGCGCGGAACGTCGGCCAGCACTCAGCCCAGGGGCCTTCCCACGCCGGTTCGTCCGACGGACGGAGTCCCAGGCGCGCGTCGGGCGCGGAGCCGCTGCCGGGATCGAGCTCGACCTGAAGCGCACCGTCGTCGGTGTGACGAAGTTCGGCGCGCTTCAGCACGTGCATCGGCATGCCTTCGGTGAGCAAGCGCGCCGCCAGCGCCGGGACCGCTGCGTCAATCGCGTTGGTCAGGAAGTAGATCCCGCGGTACTTCGTACGTGGGTCGCAGACGTGGACACGCCAGTTCGTCTGAACGGGGTTGGGCATGAATCTACGCAGCGGACCCATGAAGGCGAAGCCGAAATGTCCGTGTTGATACGTGAGGAACGTAAACAGCGCATACTCTCCCCCCGATCCCAAGCGTTGAAGCTCTAATCCGTGGGGAACCAGGCGTTCGGCGTCCCCGGCGCGCATCAGGTAGTTCACATAGACCACGTTGGTGATCTCGCTCCGCATCTCCGCTTCGGGTAGCGGCTCGAGCAATGCACCGAAGAAGCGCGAGTTCGCGAGCCAGTTGGCGACCCAAGCGATTGGACCACGCCCCGGGTAGCGCCAGCGCGCGAGGCGACCGTGGGGCTCGTCGGGTCGCGCCCGCATCAGTACCCGTTCGGTGACCAACCCAAGCCACACCTGGAGTAACGCAAAGCCCACGGCGTTCGCTGCGGAGATGCACTGCGAGCTCGGGCGTATGCCCTCAGGCAACACGGGAGAGCTCGCGGCGATCGCCATCGCGAGCCACAGCGGAACGCTCAGCGCGCTGAGCAGGCGCGACCACGTGCCGGCCTTCGCGAAGGCGTAGGTCCAGCCAAGCGCGGCAAGCGTGTAACAAACCGCGCCCCAGCCTGCGGTGAGGGGAAACAGCTCCCGCTCGAGGGCGAAGTAGGCGACGGAGTCGGTCTGCGCGAGCTCCACACCGTGGGTCACCCAGATAGCCTGGGCGTATTGATCGGGGACCACGGCGAGTAGCGTGAAGAGCAACACCCACGCCGTTCCCAACTTGGGCAACCAGCGCGTGCGCAACATCGCGATCGCCATCCACAGGTCGACCGCGGCACACAGCTGCCACGGCAGCCAACCCAGGCGGAAACGCCAAGGGTGAGCCGCGATGGTGGCGACGCGCAAAGCCGAATCCGGCTCGCTTCCGCCGGGGAGCGTGGGCAACAGCAGCGCGGCCATGCTGATCAGAGCCAGGCCGTGAATCAGGAAATTCGCCAACATCGCCCACTCCAAGGCGCGCTCTCGGCTCGAGTAGCGGACGGACTCCTCAGGCGGATGTGGCATCCTTGTCGAGGATAGGCGTCGCGGGCGAAGTGAACAATGTGTCCCCGACGTCTTGCGCCCTTGGCGAATGGGGACGAGTGCCTTAGGGATAGCCGGCACCGGTCCGTAGCGCACTGAAGCGGGGGGCGAGACCGTTTCGCGACTTTGACTATGTCCTCCTCGACCCCCCGACAGACCCATCGCCCAGCCACCGTGGTGGCGCTGTTGTTCGCGCTCTTCATGGCGGCGATGGAAATGACCGTCGTCTCCACGGCGATGCCAACCGTGGTCGGTGATCTCGGCGGGATCCGGCTCTACTCGTGGGTGTTCACCGCCTACATGCTTGCCGCGACGGTGACGGTGCCGATCTACGGCAAGCTCGCAGATCTGTACGGCCGCAAGCCGATCATCTTGTTCGGCGTCGCGGTGTTCCTGATTGGTTCCGTGGCGAGCGGTCAAGCGCGCAGCATCGAGCAGCTGATCGCGTTCCGCGCCCTGCAAGGCTTAGGCGCAGGCGCCATGCAGCCGATCACGATGACCATCATCGGCGATCTGTTCGACGTCGAGCGGCGCGCGAAGATCCAGGGCCTGTTCGGGGGCGTGTGGGGCGCGGCGGGCATCATCGGGCCGCTGCTTGGCGGCTATATCGTCAGCGCGCTGTCGTGGCGCTGGGTGTTCTACATCAACGTGCTGCCGGGTATCGTCTGCATGGCTGTGCTGGCGTTCGCCTATCACGAATCCGTAGAGAAACGGAAACGTGTGTTCGACGTTGCCGGTACGCTGGTTCTCACCACCATCTTGCTGCTGCTCCTAGGTGGCAGCAGCGGTAGTTCCAGCGGTGTGATCATGCTGGCGATCGCCGGTGTGCTCACCGCCGTCTTCATCGGCATCGAGAAGCGCGCCGTAGAGCCGATGTTGCCCATCGACCTGTTCAGCCGCCGCGTGATGGCGGTCGCGACCGTACTCGGGACGTTGCTTGGCGGCGCGATGATCGCGACGGTTACCTTCGTGCCGCTCCACGTGCAGGCGGTGCTGGGCGGTTCCGCGAAGGAAGCCGGCCGCGCGATCACGCCGATGCTCATCGGCTGGCCCGTTGCTAGCGCAATCAGTGGACGCTTGCTGGTGAAGGTCGGCTTCCGTCCCTTGATCCTGACTGGGCTCTGCGTGCTCACCATCACGAGCATTGGGCTCGCGTTGACCCTCTCGCCCGACCTCAGCCTCACCTGGATCAGCGTGGCGACGGGCTTCTTCGGCGTCGGCATGGGGCTGGCGAATACGGCGTTGATCATCGCCGTGCAGTCGTCGGTCGCGTGGAAACAACGCGGCGTCGCTACGGCGAGCACCATGTTCTTTCGCACCATCGGTGGCACCCTCGCCGTTGGCGCGCTCGGCGCGGTGATTGCTCGTGAGCTCGCGCAGACTCCCGGCGTTCCCGTTGAAGCAGCGAACGCGTTGCTCGGCCCGGAGCACGGAAAGAACCTCGCGCCCGAGGTGCTGCACAGCCTCGCTTGGGCGCTGGAAGATGGCCTGCACACCGCGTTCTGGGCCATCGCAGTGCTCGCGGTGATCGCCGCCGTCGCTGGCCTGTTGTTCCCGCGCATTGCCGTGGCGGATCACGCAGAAGCCACGGTGCGACCCAAGGCTCAGCCTGAGCCCGAAGCGGCGTTGCCCTCGTCACCGAACGCCGAATAGCTTGGTGCGAGCTACCCACGTGCGATTTACCCCACGGTAAATAAGCTCCGCTCCTCTCGGAGTTATTTGGGGGGAGGTGTGCCGTCATGCCTCGCGACCCCCCCCCTGACAACGTCCTGTCGGGAGAGTCTCCTCACGCTGACTTTCGGGCTTTCCTGCGCGTCCTGAGAGGGCTACGAACAGCACCTGGAGGCGAGATGTCTGACGCAACTGTTACGTTCTACACCAACCCGCGCTCACGCGCGCGCACCATCCACTGGATGCTCGAAGAGGTTGGAGCGCCGTATGAGGTGAAGCTCCTGCGCTTCGACAAGTCGGAGCACAAGGCGCCCGAGTTCTTGGCCATCAATCCCATGGGTAAGTTGCCCACGATCGAGCACCGGGGTGTGATCGTCACGGAGAGCCCCGCGATTTGTGCCTACTTGGCAGATGCTTTCCCTGCGGCAAAACTTGCGCCCGCGGTTGATTCGGCAGAGCGAGGTGCCTACTACCGCTGGCTGTTCTTCGGTCATGGCTGCCTCGAGACCGCGATGGTGGACAAGGGCCTGAATCGTCCCGAAGTCGAGCGCAAGGGCGCCCTCGGCTACGGCTCCTTCGACGACACCATCGGCACCCTGGAGCAGGCTCTCAGGAAGGGGCCCTTCTTGCTCGGCGAGCACTTCACCGCGGCGGACGTCTACATGGCCTCGGCGCTCGGCTGGGGGGTGATGTCAGGGACCATCGAAGCGGGGCAGGTGTTCGGTCCATACCTAGCGCGCCTGACCGCACGCCCCGCCTACAAGCAGGCGGAAGCGAGGCTTGAAGAGCTGAGCAAGCAGCTCGAAGGTTGAGGTGAGCGGCGCCGAAGTCAGCTCCGCCGAGCTCACTCGGAGCTCGGTGTTCCGCATCGCGTGGCCGATCATCTTGGCTAACGCGGCGGTGCCGTTGCTTGGCATCGCAGACACGGCGGTGATCGGACACGTCGGCACCACCTCGGCGCTCGGTGCCATCGCCCTCGGTGCGCTGATCTTCAGCTTCGTTTACTGGTCCTTTGGTTTCCTCCGCATGGGCACGACGGGCTTCGTCGCGCAAGCGGATGGTGCCGGGGAGCCGGCAGAGGTGCGTGCGGTGCTTGGCCGCGCCTTGCTGCTCGGCGGTCTGATCGGCCTCTTGCTCTTGCTGCTCCAGTGGCCCATCGCAGAGTTCGCGTGGGCGATCTTCAGCGCGAGCCCTGACGTCGAAGGCGAGGCCGCTCAGTACTTTGCCGCGCGGATTTGGGGTGCGCCAGCGGCCCTCGGCACGTTCGCGCTGATGGGGACTCTGATCGGTCTCGGCAAGAGCCGACAGCTGCTCGTGCTCCAGCTGCTGCTGAACGGCTTGAACATCGCGCTCGACGTCACCTTCGCCGGGGTGCTGGGCTGGGGCGTGCGCGGGATTGGTCTCGGTACTGCGGTCGCAGAGTGGGTCACGCTCTTGGCAGCGTTCTGGACCGTCCGCCGTACTTTGCTGGCGCAGCGCAGCGACGGTGAAGACTTCTGGCCGAAGGCTCGCATTCTCGATCGCCTTCGCCTCGCGGAAATGTTCAAGGCCAACGCCGACATCATGATCCGCACGCTGTTCCTGCTCGCCGGCTTCGCCTGGTTCACCGACCGGAGCGCGAAGTTCGGTGACACGAACCTCGCGGCGAACCACGTGTTGCTGGAGCTCGTGAGCTTTGCTGCCTTCTTCCTGGATGGTTACGCGTTCGCCGCGGAGTCCCTGGTTGGGCGCGCTATCGGGGCCCGCTCGCGGCGGCGCTTCGATGCCGCGGCGCTGCGTTCGAGTGAGCTAGCGCTGGTGACCTCGTGCGCGCTGGCTGCGGCGTGTTGGTTCGGTGGTGAGCTTGCGGTGCAGTCGCTTACCAGCATCGTCGAGGTGCGACGCATGGCGGCCAGCTTGGTGCCGCTGGCTGCTCTATACATCTTACTTTCGTTCGCAGCCTTTCAGCTGGATGGCATCTTTGTGGGGGCGACTCGCACCCGCCAGATGCGCAACGCGTCCGTGCTTTCCATGTGCGTTTTCGTCGGCGCTAGCTGGCCCATGATGCAGCGCTTCGGTAACCGCGGCCTATGGTTCGCCTTCATTGGCTACGTGGTCGTCCGCGCCGTTTCTCTCGGTGCCTACCTTCCGGCCCTGCGCCGCTCAATCGACGATCGAAGCGATTGCTCTGAGGCAGGCAGCCTCCTAACCTAGCTTCCCGGCGCCGCCGGAGACGCGGGCTGATTCTAGCGGTCCGTCACAACACAACGAGGTCACAGGGGTTCCAATGTACAAACTACATTTCCATCCATTTTCTCAGCACTCACGCCGCGTGGTTTCGCTGCTCAACGAGGCCGGCATCGAGCATGAGCTCGCCATGGTGGATCTCCTCAAGGGCGACAACATGCAGCCGAGCTACTTGGCGCTGAACCCGAACCACAAGGTGCCAACGCTGGAAGACGGAGACTTCAAGCTCTACGAGTCCAACGCCATCCTGCGCTACCTGTGCAACAAGCACGAGCTCAGCGACTGGTACCCGAAGGACCTCAAGCAGCGCGCGCTGGTCGATCAGTGGCTCGACTGGAACCAGACGCGCATGGCGGGGCCTGTGTTCGATGTGGTGTTCAACAAGATGTTCGCCGGCGACAAGGCGGACAAGGCAGCCATCGAACGGGGAGAGAAGACGCTGGCCGAGCTCGGTAAGATCCTGGACGACGCGCTCGCCGGGAAGTCGTTCCTAGTCGGCGACAAGCCGACGATCGCGGACCTCTCCGTCGCCTCGAATGCGACCCAGTTGCAAATCGGTCAGTCGCTGCCGGCCGGCGCGAACATCGCCGCTTGGCTTGGACGAGTGATGGAGATTGACGGCTTCCGTAAGGCAATGCCGCAGATGTGAGCTGATGGGCCCGAGCGCGGGTTCGGGTTCGGGTTCGGGTTCGGGTTCGGGTTCGGGTTCGGGTTCGGGTTCGGGTTCGGGTTCGGGTGGGCATGTTTCCGCGGGGTTACGTTGCGGCGTCTCTTGCCGACTGGCCGGGCGTTGGCTTCGCCTCGCCCGGCGCTCTCAAGGCTAGCCGGCGCGGGCTTCGCCTGGCCGGCAGTCTTTCTTCAAGGCTAGCCGGGCATTGGCTTCGCCTGGCCCGGCAGTTGCCGTGCGGATTCCGAGAAACTCCAACTCTAACTCTGGCTCGAACCCGAACGCGAACCCGAACCCGAACTCGTTCTTACTCGTTCGCTCACTCCCAATCTTGCCGGCGTGCTCGGCGCTGTCCAGGTCGGGGCCGGGCTGCGCCCGGTGCTCGCTGCGCTCGCAACCTGGCTCTTGTTTGGGAGCTGCCCTCGCCTGCGACTCGCCGGCGGTGGCGATCGGGTGATCGAAAGGAGGTCACCCGATGCTCGAAATCTATCCATTCATTCTCGAAACCATCACCCTGATACAGCCGCTGTCCGAGCGCATTTACCGCGAGGATCCAGACCTGGGGCGGCAGCTGAAGCGCGCTCAATCCTCTATCGCGCTCGACGTGGCAGAGGGTTCCTACAGCCGTGGGCGCAATCAAGCGGCGCGCTTTCACAGCGCGATGGGGTCTGCGCGCGAAACGCTGGCCTGTCTCGAGGTTGCGGCTGCGCTGGGGCACGTTCGCCCCGTAGATGGCCCGCTGCGCAAGCGCTTCAATCGGATCATCGGGACGCTTCACCGGCTAGCCATCAAGTGAACGGAGGGGTGAGCCGGCACGTGTCGGCTCACCCTCGACTTTCACGTCGGTCACCATGGCGATCGATTCGGCTCGCGCCGCGCTGGAACGAAGGAAGGGGGCGCAGTGAGCTGCCCCAAACGAAGAGCCTGCATACGCACCCCAAAAAGTCTTGGCGTCCTTGGCGCCCTTGGCGGTTCAAATCCCAAACACGAAGCGTGCGCAGGCGACTCAACGAAGCACCAAGGAGTCTCTGAGAGCGACCTCTCCCCCAAGAAAAGAACTTGGCGGTGGAGAGACGAATCGCGAAGCACTGCCTACTCGCTCAGGCTGCCTTTGAACAGCGCT
>JBFXBK010000327.1:0-10536 GCA_050183255.1 Polyangiaceae bacterium
GATGCTGGTCGCTTCGATGGTCGCCTCAACCTCGCTCTTGGTGAGATCTTCGGTGTCCAGGCGCAGCGCACCCTGCCAGCTAGCGAAGCGGCCGCGCACCTTGGCGAAAACCATGTGGCGAACCGAAAACGCGACCGATGAGTGACTGGTGTCGAAGTTCCAAGTGCTGAGAGTCATGATGCTTTTCCTTTCCCGTTCGAGTCTGAAAAGAAACATATGACTGTTCCGCCATCATGATTAGACGGCGCATACTGGAGATACTGTCTCACCAGTGGAACAATATCGCGCTCGCTCAGGCGTCCGTGAGCGGCGGCAATGCGTGGGGATCCACCGGACCAAACGCCAAGAAGTGGTCGTGAAAGGCCGCGAGCTCGCCTGACTCATCGCGCAGCCGTTCGATCGCCTTGCGCCCCAGGTGATAGGTCGAAGCCTGAAGTGGGATCTGAGCGTAGCGACGTGCCTCGAGCCAGGCGTGGCGCTCCGTTAGGCACGCCGCGTCCATCATGAACTGCTGCACCGCTGCCTGGCTCATGTCACCCGCAGCGAGCGATAGGTCGGCGACGACTCGCGCCGCACGCACCGCGTGTGCCATCAGCACGAACAGCTCTTCCCGCTTGCTGAAGAAGCCGGCTCTGCGCATCAACTCCTCGGCGTAGACCGCCCAACCCTCAATGTTGAGCATCGGCGCCCAGTAACCGCGCGGAATTGCGACTTGGTCGTGCACCGCCAAGAAGCGCACTGGTGCTTCCTGGTCACCGAAGCGACGCTGCCAGATGAAGCTCTGCAGGTGGTGCCCAGGGATCCCTTCGTGCACCGTCAGATCCGCGGCCCACGCGCTAGGGTGAGCGTCGCGGTCCAAGGTGACCAGGAAGTGACCTAGCTTATTCGCCGCGAGCAACGGCGCGGGCCAGTTCGCGGCTCCCCCCGTTGCGGCGAAGCTCGGCGGCAAGACATCAACACCCATCGCGTAGTCGTCTGGCAAGGCAAAGAGACCTTGAGCGCGTACCATCGCCTCAGCACGGGAGACGTAGTCCCGATACACCTCGAGCACGTCACCTTCCACCTTGGCCTGACCAAGCTCCAGCGCTAGCGCCCGCACATCACCCATGTCACGGATATTGCGTTCGCGCGCGAGCTCGCGGGCACACTCAATCATTTCCTCATGGATCTGATCGAGGTCACGGCGCGCGGCGCCAACGAGCTCGCTGGGAGGCGCTTCGATTCCGAACATCACACTGAGCCGCCTCACGAGCTCCTGTTCGCCGATGGACCTGGCGTCTGTTGTCTGGACGCTCGAGAGCCAGCTGAGGTGCCGTTCGTAGGCGCTCGCCGCAGCTGAGAACCCGAGCTCCTTCAAGGTCGCGACCGCCAGGGGAAGCTGCGTCGACACGAAGAAGTCGCGCAGCGTGCTGTCTGGAGCGCGCCCCTGCTCCCGGATCCCTCGCTCCACGTTTGCCTGATGTTGCTCGAGAAAGGCCGCCACACAGCTCGCTCGACGCGCCAGCTGCTCATGCTCTTCAGGTGTTTCCGCATGAATACGCTGGATCTCGAGCATCGTGTATGGATACAGCGACCAGTCGAGCGCGAGGTACATCCAGTCCTGCGCGTGAACTTGAAAGTCCACCAGCCGCTGCATACACAGTCGGTCGAGGCGCTCATCCAACGTCAGCGCCGCCTCATCCAGCTCAGCGAGCTGGCGCTGCGCTCGCGCCCAGAACGCCGCTTCGGCCTGCAGCGCATCCGGGGAGTGATCACGCAGCCGGTCCGCCCCCGCAGTCAGCCCAAGGCTGGTTGCCTCCTCAGGGTGCAGCTCGACATACTGGTTGAAGAACTCACGCTTGATCTCCTGCATGCAGTCTCCCTGGGTTTGGGGGTGAGGAGAGCCGCATGGCGACTCCGCTGCGTTCGCAGCTGCCGCAAGCTAGGGTACTCGCTGATAGATGCGGATGGCACCGTCCCACTCGACCGGCTGCGAAACCGAGCCGATTTCCAGCTGCGATGCCAGGCGCTCTGGGTCCAGAATCTCCACCCGCAGCTTTGGCTCGGTCTCCGCCTTGCGCAGCTCGTCGTAGGTGCGAAACGCTCGAGTGAAGCTCATGTGCTCTTGGGTGATGCGCCGCCACACCTTACGGGCGCGCTCCATGGCAGCTGCCTTGGCCGAGGCGAGCTCGTCGTTGCGCTCAGCCTTGAACTTGAAGGAAATGCGCCGCGCAGCGAGCACCGGAAGCTCATTCCCCTCACGATCGAAGCCCTGGCGCTGCTTGATGCGACCGAGCTCATCGTAGGCGTATTTCGTTGCGGGAATCCCCTTCTCGATTAGCTGACCGTCCACGCCGTAGGCGCGCTCCTCGGTCAGCTTTCCGTCTGCGTAGGCGTACTCGCGCACCGCGGTGTCAACCCACAGGATTGGCTCACGCTTCGCATCCAGGTAGCGCACCCTGCGGAGAAAATCGTCATCGGTGTAGCTGAAGACCGAGAAAGCAGCGCGCCCTTGGACAAGCTTGCGATCCTTGCCGTAGAAGCGCCGTTCGACCTCATGCTCGCCGTAGTGCACTTCGAGGATGCTAAAGGCGCCTGGCTTCTCCACGAGCCTGCCGAGGTGGAACACTTCCATTCGCCGCGGTCGGTTGCGCTCATCGCGCCAGGTGACGAAGCGCGAGCCACCCGCGAACTCTCGATACGGTGTGCCAGATGGGTCGAGCAGTAGCTCCTCTGCACGCCGCTTGCGATGAGTCGTTCGAACCCGATGGTATCCTTCTTCATACCGGGCCGGCTTTCTATCCGCGCGGAATAGCTTCCGTTCGAGAGGCCGGCCATCCTCATCACGGCTCCACACCTCGCGCTGATAGCGCCGATCGGCATCCACCGGCTTGCCCTCGGCGTCGAACAAGGCCTGCTCTTGAAGTGCTCCAGACGAGAAGCGCTTGTAGCGTTCGACACCCACACCGCGGTCGTCCACGGTCGGCGTTCCGTGGACGTCCAGCACCTGCATCTCTAGCTCCTCGCCCCGATCGTCGTACGTGTGCCTCAGCGAGTAGCGTCCCAGGGCGTCGGGAGTCGGATTGCCTTCGTGATCCAGAAGTGTCTCGCGCGTGATGCGCCGCTGCGCATCCAGTTCGAAGCGCGCGCCGAACACGTCTTCGGTCCGCGCCTTGCGGGTCGAGCCGTCGAAGTACTCGACGCGACTCCCCGCCTCGGAGAAGCGACCCTCGAACAGGGTTCGTCCGCCAGGCGTCACCTCGCGCACACGAACTAGCTCGCCGTCTGAGTAGTCGTAGACGAAGCAGCCCTGGTCATCCGGAAAGATCTGCTGCGAGCGCCAACCGCTGGGGCACGCCTTCACCAGGCGCTTGTCTTGATAGCTCAGCTCGTAGCCGCCCATGCGCTCGAGCGCCGCTTCGTCGACCTCGAGCGAGCAAAACGCGTGGCTGCGCTTCTGCTGGAGTCGCGCGCAGACCCTGGACGGCCGGACCTCCGGCTCTGATGACGCGCTTGGGGCGAGGTAGAAATCTGGATCCGGCGCTTCTGCGGGCGGAGAGCCGCAGCCCGGCAGAAACGCTAGCAAACCGACCAGCAGAGGAGAACGCACGGGCGGAAGCTAGCTAATCGAGACGAGGCGCGCCAGGCGCACGCGCAGAAGACCGCACGGATTCACTGACAGAAGAAGAGCAAGCTCAGCCCACCGAGCCCTGGGTTGGTGTCACACACGTCGTAGTCACAGTAGAGGCTCTCGCACTGCTCGTTGGAGTCGCAGGCCTCCCCGTTCGGCCTGCGCGCGATGCAGGTGTCGGTGCCGAACGAGTCACAGTACCCCGCGTCATCGCACGCGCTCGAGGAGTCCGCACAGCTCTGCCCCGGTGGGACCTTGGTCTTGCAGGTGGTGCTGCAGTACAGGTCGTCCGCGTTGCAACCGAGGGAGCTGCTGCAGTCACCGCCGAGGCCCGATTGCTTCGCGCACTTGCTGGTGGTGTAGTCGCAGTAGAGGCCGTCCCCGGTGTTGCAGATCGGTACCTCGTACACGCCGCTCATCACGCCGCTGGTTTCGGTGTAGTTCTCCGCCTTGGTGCCAAAGCACTCCTCACCTTCAGCGGCGAAGTGGTACTGGGTGCAGAAATCCTGGCTCAGGTCGAAGTCGTAGGAGCAACTCGCGTCTCCGCCCTTCGGGACTGCGCACTCGGCGGAAGTGTTGCACTCGGCTCCCGGTGGCTTGGTGCCGGTGTTGCCACCACCGCCGCCTCCGTTGCCCTGAGGATACGCTTGTTCGCAGCTCGCCGGGCGAGGCAGCGTGGAAAATGTCTGGCACCAGTCTGGGGACTTGGCGGCCTCTTCGTACTGCTTCAGGCAGTCCTCTGCGGCCGCTGCATTGTTAGAGGCGCTGTAACCGAACAGCGTCTTGCACGCCGTCTGGTCCGTGACGATACCGACCTCGGCGCAACACGGCTGAAAGAGCGCACAATAGCGCGCGGCGAACTCCTCACCGCTCACGCCGCCGCTGCCTCCACTGGAGCAGGCAACTGGAAGGCTCACCAACAGGGCACCGATCAGACCAAACCGAACAAGACCACGCATACGTCACTTGTACGCGACTTCGGGTGAGTCTTCCCCTTCGAGCGCGTCGCTACTCGCTAGTATCAGGAGTCGCGTTTTCAGCAGAGGACGAACCGGGCTAACAAGCTCGCACGCGTGGTCTTGACACCCACATCTCCCCCCGCATCCGCGCTACGCTGCGCTCTGGGATGGCGAGACGTTGGACGACAATCCTCGGAGTGCTGGCTCTGGCGTGCTCTGCGCGCCTTAGCGCTGCGCCACAGCGCCCTCAGGCGCCTGCCCCCCTCCCCCCCAAACCCGCGGAAAGCGCAGTGGCGGAAACACCACCCGCAAAGCCGAGCGTCTCGCGCTGGCAGTTCCCCGAGGGAGTCGAGGCCGGGGAGCTCTACGTGGTCGTGCCTGGCCAGGGTCTGCTGCGTCTCGAGGCCGGAGGCTTCGAGGTGGCGCTGGCAACGCAGGAGAGCTCAGTCGAACTAGTCGCAGCACCCGGTGGTGCCGTGTTCGCGTCGTTCTACACGTTTGGCACTGCCAGAATCGATGGCGCCCAGGTCAAACGCGTGAGTCCTCGCAGCTACAGTCAGCTGAGCTTCGTGGCCACGGACGACGCCTGGGGGACTCCGGATCAGTTCACCTGGGAGGTTCACCATTTCGACGGTTCGAGATGGACCCCGGTGGCGAAACGCGCAGCCTTCAAGGGGCGCTTCGATGACAACAAGCTCAACGCGCTGGCCGTGAACTCTCACGGCGCCTGGGTTTCCTCGTGGAATGGTTTGTTCCTGAGGGCCGGGACCAAGTGGCTACCCATTGCTCCGCCTAGCGCCGTGCAATCCGAGCGAGCACCGCGCAGGCTCACGGTGTTCAAGGACTCCTTGATCGCCAGCTATGACGAAGGCCAGTTCATGCGCGTCGGCGGCGCCTGGGCGAAGCTGCTCTGGCAGAGCCCAGTTGGGATCCAGGCGGTGAACTCCGCGGGCCTTGCGGTCGGCCGAGCAGGGAAAACCACGCTCGAGATCGGCTGGCTTGGAACGGATCGCGATCACCTCAGCGTCGACGTCCCTCACGTCCAGTGGGTGGAAGATCTCGACGTCGACGAAGCGGATAGAATCTGGATCATCGGCGACGATACTCTGCTGGTGCTGGACGCCTCAGGACATCTGATCGCGGAGTACGGTCCTGGCACTTTGCGAGGCGTGGGCGGTCAGCTCGAGCGGCTCGCGGTCACCCGTGGCGGTCCACGTGAGCTGCCGACGGCGCAAGCACCGGTTGAGCGAACCCTGCGTGGCCGCGTCGAGATCTACAAGAACAGCCAACCCCTGCGGGGGGCCAGCGTCGTCATTTGCTCGAGTATCTTGGGCTGCGAAAATGCCCCGTGGAAACTGGAAGCGACGACGGACGCCGAGGGTCGCTTCGCGTTTCAAGGCGTTCCGACGGCGGAGTACTACATCCGCGTCACGCCACCCGACATCCCCGAGTGCGAGACGCCGTTCACGGAGAATCCGCCGGTCGAAGTCGTGATGACGTCGGCGTGCCCATCAGCGGCGAAGGATCCGTGTGAGGTGCCGATGTTTCGCGCCTGCTTACCGTTCGAGATGCCGCCTGGCTGAAGTGGCGCGCTAGCGGAGCAACTGCACGATCGGCACGTTTACCTCAACCCGCTTGCCGCTGCGCTGCAGCAGCAGCCGTCGCGTCTCTCTTACCTCACCAGAGAGCGCCTCCATCAGCTCATGGTGCCAGAGCTTGCAGGCGTCCCGTGAGCCTACCTCCAAGAGCGTGTCCCCGGGCTTGACCAGCCGCGCCGCCTCGACGTTCGAGACCCCGACCCGCTGCACCACCGGGCACTCACCCTTCGGATACGCAACGGAGAGGCCCACGCGAGTCCAGCTGGGTGGCTTGCTGCCAAGAATAGGCTGCACGTAGAGTCGCGCCTCCCGGTAATCAATTAGCATACGGTAACGCTGCAGCACGTCACCGCCGAGCGCGCCTTGGATCCCGATGGGCGACCAGTTCCCGAACATTTGCTGAAAGGTCCCCGTCGGTCGCGAGACGAAGTCGCCAAATCCGACGGGCACCTCCACCTTCAACTGCCCAGCTTCGCGCACGGACGGCAACGTGTGCAGCCGAAGCTCCGGCACTCGCTGCACCTGCTCCTTCAGGGTACCGCCGAGCATGTCCGCGTCACCGAAGCTGCCTTCGCGATACCCCGAGCTCAGATTGCCACGAACGACTTCCAGGTTGCGGGTCTCCAGCATCGAACTCGAGGCGCCCGAGTCCAGCAGGAGCATATACCCTGCGAAGATCTTGCCGCGATCTCCAAGTCCCACGTGCACGAAGGGATACCTGGCCCGGTTCGCACCTAGCTCTGGCACATACAGCTTCGTGAAGGGCCAGCTGCCGGGGTCGATCTTCACGCGCGCGGGGTCGGCCAACGCAAGCCGCTTCGTGAGCGGATCGAGACACACCAGGTAGCGGCTAAGGAACCCCGCGCCAAGTTGCCCTGCGGAAAAATTCTTGCGGCGACGGTAGTCGGCCTGGCCGGCTGTGCCGTCGCCCAAGACCCAGCCGGCGCCGCTCGGCAAGGCGAACGACTTACCACCGAGCTTCAACGAGGTGGGCAGCTGGTCGACGCGCTCGATTCCCAAGTCTGATGCGGCAGGCGCCGAGAGCATCAGCCCCGGAGTGTTGCCACCGGTATCGACGTGAAACCTCAGCTCTCGGGTGCCCTTCGGCCCCGAGAGCGTCGCCATCACATAGAAACGCTGCCCGGCGCTCTCCAGGGGCACAGCGTCCGGTCCCTCGCATACCGCACTCCAGGCCTGTGCGACTTCGAACGTTCTCACGGAGCTCGAGCTCGACGGCGCTGGAGCTGGAGCTGGCGGAGCCGTAGCAGCCCTGCTGCCGCAGCAATAGAGATCTGGCTCACCGGGGAGCGCGCCGCAAGACAGCCATGCACCGTGATGGCCGCGAGCGTTGACCTCGTACGCCTGCATCCCAGCAGGGCAGAACCTGTCCATATCCGCGCGGCGACGTTGGACGACACACGCGCCAAGCAATCCCACGAGTAGCCCCATGCAGAGGACGCATCGCCATTGCATCCAACCTGGATCGCTCTCACGGTGCGCCTGGTCAAGGTCGGCTTTTCCAGCGGTAAAAGGCCGCCGAGGCTGGAGCCGATGCGCAGCCGGGGGATTGCGGAAGCCCTGACGGGAGACCCTATCGACGCGGTGGTTGGATGGGTTCGGAGGCGTTCTTCGCCTCGCGGGCGCGAATTTCCGGATAGATCCGTGCCTATTTTCCCTTGATCGACGTGGGGAGTACCTCTCGCTCTCCTTCGGCACCGGCGTCTACCGCCATCCGGAGGTCAGCCCCATCGCGGACCTCGGGCTCTACAGCCTTTTTGGGGGCGTGGGGATCGTCGGCACTCACGCGCATTTCGGTGATTTCGAGGAGACCAGCGGCGCCTCCGACGTGCCTGGCTTCGACTTCCCGACGGAGGCGTTTCCCCGGAATCGACCTGGCGCCCTTACCTATCGCACCCATTCACCCCCGGGACTTCATGGCACCAACTCACATCGATCCGAGGAAGCCGTGAGGTGCTTTCAGAGACCTCGGGGCAGAAAATCATGCGCCTAGCCCGCAACCAGCGGCTTTCCGTGTGAAAACGTAGCAGCGAAGGCTCGGCCAGTCGGTCGGGCCGGGTGTTTCAACGTGAAGACACTGCTCTGGGCGGTTGGTCAGCCTGCTCGCTACAGGCTCCCCCAACCTGGGGATTGCTCAGCTCCCGGGAGCCGCCCGCCCTAGGGGGCGCGTACCACCAGCCGTTCCCCGCCTGGGGTGTTCGACCCGGCTTACGATGTCTTAAAGATACGACCTCGGCTTGGAGACACTGGAGTGCAGGCCAGCCTTCAATCGCTCGCCGGCCAGGGTGCATCCGAGGAAGCCAGCGGGGAGGCGTGCTTCGGCAAGAAATCAGCAAGAAAGAGGCCAAACTGCGCGCAAATCACCCGCACATTGGCCAGAGCAGCGCCTGCTTCGGATTCCGCCCGGAATGCGAACTGGATCCCTGGGGCGACTCCTGGAAGCGCAACGCTGGAAACGCATGCGAGGCTGTATGTCGCTTACGGTGGACCGCTAACGAAATGGGAGTTAGCGTCTCCGAATGGTCGCCGCTGCAACGAAGACGAACACGTCTAAAAAGAATCCGCGCGAAAAGTCCTCCGGGGCTGCGCGTTCGAGCACGACCCGCGGGAGAGCCAAGTCGGCCCAGCCGAAAGCTCGCGCTACGGGGAAGCGTGGTTCGAAGAAGTCGAGTGAGCCGAGCAAGGGGAAGGCCACACGGCCAAAGACCTCGCAATACGGCGCGCTAATCCCGTCGAAGGCCGAGATGCAATCACTGCAGACCTCAGTCAAACGCCACCAGGACACGAACACCTTGGAGGGCTGCTTGGAGCTGGGAGAAGTGGTGCTCAAGAAGTTCTACGGAGGATCACTGGCCACGTTCCGTAAGCTCGGGACGCGTCATGTGTCCTTCCGAAAGCTCTCGGAGGATCCGGAGGTACCCGTCAACGGCCTGGCGCTCTACCGCGCCATTTCGATCTACAACGTGTACCACCAGCACAAGGCCTGGCGTTACAAGCACAACGGCATGAGCCATTTCCGTGCGGTTTTAAGTCTGCCGGTGAAGGACCAGGCCCGCCTGCTCGACCAATCTGAGAAGCAAGGCTGGACCGTGAACCGGTTGGCGCACGAGGCGAGCGTGCTCCGCAGCAACAAGCAAGGTGAGCGGATGCCACAACCGGCGTTCGTGAAGGCCCTGCGTGGTGTGCGCCAGTACGCCAAGAAGGATTTTCACGCGTACGCCGACCTGGACCGCGCCACCGAGCTCGACGCCGAGAGCCGCGATGAGCTGCTGAAGCTCGCCAAGGACCTCTCCGCCCGGTTCGAAGAAATCGCGAAGAAACTCAAGACCCGCTGAGCCGTTCCGCTCAGCCCAACCGGAGCCCGGTCTGATCAGCTCAGCCGGGCTTCGACGCGTTTGCGCACCCACCGCTTCGCGCGACTGGTCCGGTTGGAAGGTTCGAACAGAAACGGAACTCCATTCTCCGCCCAATGGGGCCCCGCTCTGTGCTGTCGTATGGCGATGCTCGACAACCCCAGCGCACCTCAGGTTCTCGACGCTCGGCAGCCCGACGCCGACCAAGCCAGCACCCCAGGCCTCGCAAGCCCCGACCTGCTCAACGGTCGCGGCGAGTCGCGAGTCGCCCTCGAAGAGTTGCGAACGGCAGTCAGCCTCGCGTTTGCGGGTGGCGGCGCAGGCGGTCTGTTCCGTGAGGCGTTGGCGCAGACCCCTCCGGCGCGCTCTCAGTGGAGCCCGAAGGCGTTCGTGAACGACCTCTTCTTGAGCCAGTTCGCAAGTCAGTGTCTGCCGGTTCGGGCACTCGGGCGGGAATTCGCCGCAAACACCGAGTACCTCGTGCGCTGCCTCGGGTGCCCGCCGGCAGACGCGAGCGTGGTTCAGCATCGCCGCGCGTGCCTTCAGGAGCTCGTCGAGCGCCCTGAGCTGCGGCGCTCACTGGAGACGGTTTATCTATCTTTGCGCCAGTACCGCGGCTTGCTCGAAGGCGGCTCGGGTGCGGGTCGCTGGGACGCCAATCGCAGGCGTCTGGACTTGCTCAAGCTGATTCACGAGATCTTCGAGGCCCTGGCGCATGATTTCCGCACGGCAAATTCTGGTCTGCGCCGGCTCGCGAACTTCGCGGAATACGTGCGGGGTCAGGAGGTCTATCGCTCCCTAGAGGATCTGCTGCGCTACGATCAGAATTTCGCAAGCGTCAGCCTAAAAGTGGGCGTAGGCGCCGATGGCCGCATCCGGGGCTTCGAGCTGCTTCAACTGGAGGAAGACCGTCAGAACCCATTCGCAAACTCAGTGCTCCGGCGCTGGTTGGTGAAGCTCGAGCTGTTCGTGCGCGGTTACCAGTTCAGCGACGGTGA
>JBFXBK010000328.1:0-10533 GCA_050183255.1 Polyangiaceae bacterium
AAGTACGTAGTTCTCGCACCGAGCAACTACGACTTGAGCTACGCCGACATCGTGATGCCGATGGACGCCCAGCTTGAGCTCGACGGCGCGGCGCTGACTCTGGCTCCCAGTGCGATTGGCTCTGGCTACGGCGTGGTGCGTGTGGGACTCGGCCCCGGGCAACAGGGGGCGCATATCCTCACGGCAAGCGCTCCAGTTGGCCTTCAGGTGATTGGCTACGGTCGCTACACGAGCTACCAGTATCCGGGAGGTATGAACCTCAAGGCCATCGCGCCGCCCCCGGATCCGCCCCGCTGAGGGAGGCTACTGCATCGCCTTGGCGCGTGCCTCGGCGCGCTCCCACATGCGGATGTAGCCTTCAGCGGAGCGGAACATCGGCTCCAGGGTGTCATCGTCGACGCCGTTGTTGCGCGCGTCTTGGATGTACTCGGGCAGCAAGCCGATGTGCAGCATGCCTTCTTCGTTGAAGTCCACGTCGCGGTTGCCGAGGTGAGCCGGCGTAAAGGTCACGCTGCCGTCGTATGACGTGAACGGGTAAGTGAGTCGGGTTGCGTCGTCCTGGGTGCCACCACAGGTGTTGTCGGGGCCGAAGCGTGGACGCGGTCCGTGAGCGAATCCGTTCAGGTCGAAGGCGAGCCCTTCCGCGGGGTAACCACCGTTCTCGATCACTTCCTGAACGGCTTGCCTCAGCGGATCGGCCATGTTGCCCGGCTTGTTCGGGTCCGCGCAGCGACCGAGCCCCGGCCCGCGCATCCCACCGAGTGCATAGACGTGGCCGTCATTGCTGCCGCCGTGAGTCTTGGTGGCTGGGTAATCCGCGGCGTCGAGCAGCTCATAGGCGCGCTCGAGAGAGCGCTTCGGGAGATGAGCGATATCCGGGATCATGCCGCGCTTCATGATCCCGAGGATCAGCTTCTCGCCGAGCGCGGTAAGCCCAAACTTCTGGCAGTGCTCGCCCTCGAGCGGCGGTTCTTGGATGGGTCCGAGCAACGGCAGCAGCTTCACCGTCACGTTGTCGGCAAATCCGTTGAAATCCAGCGGCGGATCGGAGTCAAAGGTGTCCCGGGGCTGGTTGAGCCCGCCGAAGGTCACGCTGCCGTGATCGAACGTGGTGTCGATGCTCGAGCAGTCTTCAACCTTGCTCGTGTAGTGCCCACTGTTGATCACGTTTCCCAGCTCGATGATGCCGTCACTCCCGTCGCCGGCGGTGAAGGCGGTGTCGTACTTGTGCACTGGGAACACGACGCGCACGCCGAGATCTCGATACTTGTCGAGCTGCGCGTTGACGGTCGCTTCACTGCACTTTTCGTAGCCTTCCGGGGGGGTGAGGAAGCAATCGAACAAGTTGGAGATCTCAATCCCCAGAACGACTGCGAGCTTGCCCGCCTTGATCGTCTCGCGAGCCTCGGCTGGAGACGTGACGACCTTCAGCCATCCCTTGCCTGGGCCACCGGACTGGGCGTCGATGTAGCGCTCGAGGCTCTTCGTCTCTTCGATCTGGCGCTCCACGCTGACCATGTCGTTGCAGGAGTAGCGCACTTCCTGGGCTTTGGTTCCGCGAACCAGATCGCACAAGACAGAGTTGCCCGTCGCGAGGTTCACGACCAGACGCATGCCCGCGAGGTAGGCGCGCTCGATCCAGCGGTAATACATGGTTTGGTGGGTCGAGCTGTCCCATGCGTTGGGCCACGCCGTGAAGTCTGGGTAGCCGGCCGTGGTGTGGTTGAACTCCGGAACCTCGCCCTTGCTCAGGATCGGAATGAAGGTAGTGATGTCGCCCTGGAGGGATCCTCCCTTGTCGTAGAAGTAGCCGACGATGTCGCGGCGTCCGTCCTGGCCATGCCACAACGAGCAGTCCGGCAGTGCGTGCTCCACTCCCAGGCGATGAAATGGCGAACCGTGGAAGATCCCACCGCCGCCGAAGCCGAAATTCGTGAAGATGTGGGAGTGGATCTCGGCGATGCCGTATAGATCTCCGTCGTCCCACTCCGTCTTGCTCGGGGTGCCTTCGGCGTCCAACTCAAGCTCCGGGAACGTCGCGCAGTCTTCCTCGGGGAAAAGCGTGACAATTGCCGCCCGCTTCGGATCGTCGGTGAGTCCGTTGAGCGTCAGGTACTGCCCGCTCTGATAGTGCTTCAGCTGGAAGCGTTGAGGATCGCGCTCAGACACTTCGACTTCCCATTCCGCGGGGGAACGGAAGCTGTCATCGAGCAACTCGACGGAGTCCTGGAGTTTGTCCGCTCGCACGAACTGGTACGTCAGCGGATCGGAGCCTTCGACCGCTTGCGCCGTGAAGTAGCGCTGCTCCGTGTCATAGAACAAGTAAGTTCCGAGGTCCGTCGCGCGCATGCGGAAGTGTGCGGCGGAGTCGGCGAGCTCGGCGCTGAACTCGTACGCCTCGCCACTCGCGCTGGCGGCCAAGTGCTTCGGCTGGGCCTTTCCACTGAATCCCTGCAGCGCGTAGCAGCCGCTCGCGTAGCCATGCACGCCGTCGTTCGCCGGTGGATCCGGAAGCACGATGGGCTGGGCAGTCTCTTCAGTGGACTCGCAGCCGGAGAACGTCAGCGCGAGCAACGACAGGGCGAGGTAACGGCGCATACCGGTCATCTGGCCAAGATGGCAGCAGTCGGCGCGATCACAAAGCGCCAAGCAGCGCCGAATCGCGTACCACTGGATCTAGCTCGTCGGAGGCGTCCAAAGCTCAACCGCTGGCAGCGCTAGCACAGTGAAGCGCTCCAGTTTGTGCCGGATTTGCCGCATTGCGGCGAGGGAGCACCTCCCCCCCTGAACCTCGGGGAAACGCCCAGGGGTGAGCGCATGCCGAGGCAATTGGGCCTCAAGGAGCGGCAGGTGTGTGAGCTGTGCGCACCGTGTGCTTGCTCCGACGGGCCTTGCGGGTAGCCTGCGGCCGTGTCGGAGCCCCAAACCAAGCTTGCTACGCAGCTAGAGCGTCTCCTGGAACGCTTCACTGAGGAGCGCCCCGTCTTGCGGCCGCCGGCTGGCGAAGCTGCCTGGGAACCGCTGGCCGAGCGCTTCCCCAACGGCCACTGTCGGCGTTGGTTCGAGGCCTGCGATGGGCAGGACACGGCGTACGCGTTCTATGACGCCCACGAGCTGATGAAGCTCTCGGAAGCGGTTGACTGCATGCGCATCGCCGATGATATCCGTGCGGAACCTGATGGCTACTGGGTCGAGCCGCAGTGGCTGGCCATCGCCGGGGATAACTCCGGGCAACAAATCATGATCGATGACCGCGACGGCCGGGTGCTGGCTGTCGCTCACGACGATGACCACGTGCCCGTGCTGGCTGAGTCGGCAGAGGCTTGGATACAGGGCCTGATGGATGGACTCGATGACGGTAGCATCCAGTGGGATCGCACCTTCGGGCTGATCGAGACCAAGGTCTTGGAAGACGTCGCGGCGCACAAACAGGCTCAAGCCGAACGCAAGCAGCTGCAGGCGCAGATGGCGCCGAAGGAACGCCTGGGCCTCGTGCTGACGTTGGCGGTCGCGATGGGGCTGATGGGCCTCCTCGTCTGGTGGCTGGAGTCGCGGCGGTAGAAGCCTGATGTTGCCGCGCGGTATGTTTGAGTACGCCGCGCCCCCGCGGAACTGGCGAGCAGCGCGGCCCCTGTGTCGTTCACGCGTCACGAGTGGCCGCCGCCAGTTGACTGGGCTATACACCCCGCAGGATGGGCCGGTGGCCACGAGAATCGGAGATCGCGGTGGTTCGCTCAGACCCCGTGGACTTCGAGTGTCCTGACTGCGGCTTTGCCGGGCCTGCGTACTTCAAGGCGCGAGCCACCGTCGCGGTGGACCAAGAAAATGACGAGTTCCTTTCCGGGAACACCATCGGACCGACACCCGCCGAGACCGAAGCGCGCGCTCGAGCGCGGGGGAGAGCTCGCGAAATGCAGGTGCAGGCCGTGACCCTGGCGCCGTGTCCCGTGTGCGAACGAGTGAGCGATGAGGTCCTAGTGCGGATGAAGCGCGAGCTGATCAAAGAGGGCTTCTGGAAGGGGCTCGCCTTCGCCCTCGTTTGGTCCCCATTGGTGGGACTTTTCCTGGAGAGCTGGCGCTGGGGTCTCGGCTCTGCGGTCTTCTTCATGCTGATCGGCGCGTTCACAGGCGTCGGCGACCTCGCGTTCTTCAAGCGGCGCGGGCGTGAAGTCTCCTTCGAGCCCCTCGAGCCCGAACCTGAAGAAGACGAAGTCGAGCGCTGGTTCGAGGCGCTGCGAGACTCGTAGCGCTGATGGTCGTCGAAAATCGCACCCTCCCCCCCAAAAAAATTCCCGGTGGTGTCCAAAACTCGGGGGCTCGCGCATCCTTCTGAGTCGCTGGACTGACTGGCGGCGGAAAGGACACCAGAGGATGCCGAAGTTTTTGTGTTTGCAGCGCAGTGTGCCGACCACCGGGGAGGCGATGTCGCCAGCTGAAATGCAGGGGATGTACGAGAAGTTCAATGCCTGGCGGGAGCAGTTCAAGGACAACCTGGTGGATCTCGGCGGGCGTCTCGGAAGTGGAAAGGTCGTCACTGCGGAGTCGCTGGATGGGCCGCTGGTCGAGGTGAAGGAGCTGGTGGGTGGCTACATGATCGTGTCCGCGGAAACGCTGGATGAAGCGGCGGAGATCGCGAGCGGTTGCCCCGGCTTGGTGCGTCCTGGTTCCGGCGTCGAAGTGATCGAGATCCGCACGCCTTGAGCCACGCGCTCCCCCCGCACTTCTTTCGTCATCAGTACGGGCGCTTGGTCGCGGCGATGACGCGTCGCTTTGGCGTGCAGCACCTCGCGGCGGTCGAGGACTCTGCGCAGCAAGCGCTCGTGGTGGCACTCGAGACGTGGGGCCGCGCGAGCTTGCCCGATGATCCCGCGGCGTGGCTCTACCGCGTCGCGGTGAACGAATTTCTGGGGGAGGCACGCCAGCGCAGCCGGCGTGGGCGCATCCTGGAGCGCTACACCTCGGACGAGGTGACCGAGGTCGCCGAGCCCTACCTGGAGGGCGAACTCGGAGATAATGTCCTGCGCCTGCTGTTCGTGTGCTGTGAACCAGATATCCCTGTGGAATCTCAGCTGGTGTTCGCTCTGCGCACCTTGTGTGGCTTTGGTGTGCGCGAGATCTCGCTGCGCTTGTTTACCTCGGAGGCGAATGTCTACAAGCGCCTCGGGCGTGCCCGGGAGCGGCTTCGCAGCTTGCCTCGCGATCTGGACCTCCAACCGCAAAGCTTCGGGGAGCGCCTGCCCGCCGTGCGCGCGGTGCTCTACCTGCTCTTCACCGAGGGGTACCTGTCCGGCCACGTGGAGGTAGCGATTCGCCGGGAGCTGTGCGAAGAAGCCCTGCGCCTCGGCGAGCAACTGGCGAAGCACCCGCTCGGCGCCGACCCAGAGACCGCGGCGTTGGTCGCTCTCATGCACTTGCACCTGGCGAGGCTTGGGGCGAGGCAGGATGCTTCCGGAGGCCTGTTGTTGCTCGAGGAACAAGAGCGCGCGGCTTGGGATCTGACGCACATTCAGCTGGGCCTGCGCTGGCTCGCGCGCTCCGCGGAGGGCGACTCGTTCACGAGATACCACGCGGAAGCAGGTATCGCCGCGGAGCACTGTCTCGCGCCTAGCTTTGCGCAGACGAACTGGCGCCGCATCGTGGAGTGCTACGAGCTGCTCGAAGGGCTCAGCCCCTCGCCGGTGCATCGCTTGAACCGCGCGTTGGCCCTGGCAGAAGTCGATGGGCCGCAGGCCGCGCTTCAGCTCTTGGAGGCCGAGGCGCCCCCCGGGTGGCTTGCTGGGTCCTACCTGTGGCTCGCGGCGCTCGCGGACTTGTTCCGCCGTGCCGGGGACGCTGAGCAAGCCGAACGCTACAAGCGGGAGGCGCTGGACTTGGCTCCTAACGCGGCAATCCGCGCTCTGCTCGCTCGTCGCTTGAGTCTCTGAGCGTTGCCTGAGTCTCTGAATATTGCCCTGGGGATACGAGGCCTACTGATGGGTGGCGTGCCAGGTGTTCAGCTGGATGATGCCCCGGACCAGCGCGCGCACGGCTTCAGGCTCTACTCCGTAGGGGATCTTGACCGCGCCGCGCTCCGCGACTTCGACCACGATGCCGGTGAAGGTGTCCTCGAGCTCGCGCCGGATCGCGCTCAGGTACACGGCCTGGCGCTCCTCGAATTCTTTGCTCACGAGGTGCGTCGGGGTCACCACCACCGCGTCCTTTGCCGACCCGAAGGTCGTCAGATCGACTGCACCGAGCAGTGGCATCTGACCAAGCTCCGGAGGCAGCACGTGCTGGTAGAGGTTTGAGTGCTGGGCCGCAGGGATACCGTGGATCCACACGCGCTTGCCAAGGTGGCCTGTGAGCGAGGCCCGCACGCACTGCAGATAGTCGAGCTGGGCCGCGGCGGCGGGCGCGCTCCCTGCGGCGCCCGGCACAGCTGACGTCGTCGCTGCGTACGCGGCGTGATAGTCGGGGCTGAACACCTCGATGAAACGCGGGGTGTCGATGTAGTACTGCCGCTCGCAAGTGGCGGGGTACAGGCACTCGCTGAGTCTCCGTACCACCTGTTGCCACACGGCAAAGCCCACGTGGGGCGTGGTGAACCCGCCGTAGCGCCCAGCCTGCATCACCACCTCGGTGGTGCCGTCTCCGCGACTGCGCAGCTGGAGTCCCCAGCTGAGGTCAATTTCGCCAAAGCCAGTCTGCCACTGGAACTTGATTGCCTTGACGGCGGTCTTGAGCCCGGCGTGCCCATTCAGGTGCTGTGATACCTCGTGGAAATGTCCAGACTCCCACTGGGGACCACTCAGCACGCCGCCGGGCCGCAAGATCGCTGGTGCTGCGAGGCAGCCGTTCAACACCCCGTAGTGCTCACCGGGCATGCTAGACATGCCCGAGAAGGGTTGGAGGAAGCAGTGGTGCCAGCCCCCCGAGTCGAAGCGCAGCACCTGCAGTGCGTCGATGCGTAGCTTGCCTCCGAACAGGTTCTTCAGGGTGCTGCCCGTGGTGCCGACAAGGCCGCGACCTTCAGGTGAGATATCGACCGCCTCGACGATACGCGCGTTGCTCTTCAGTGCTTCCTCAATCAGCCCTTGTTGCTGGCGTTGCCTGCCGGCATGCGCCCGGTCGTCGATGAAGTTCACTGAGAACTGCTACGTCACGACGACCGGAGCGGCCAAGCCGGGATTCGAACGCTGACCGATTCCCGGCTGATCCTCAGGAGCGGCGTTACATGCTGGCTATCAGCTCGAAGGGTCCGCCTTCTGTTTTAGCGTGACCTTGCACCACGATCGTGATTGGCGCGCCGGCGGTTACATCGACGTCGAGCTGCTCGCTTTGTCCTGCCCACCCGCTGTTGGAGCAGCGGAGGAGGTCGGGATCGACTGGGCCGCAGGTGCTGAGCGTGATCAAGTCGAGGTTCCCCTCGGAAGTGAGTCCGAGGTGAAGCGTTCCGCTGGCCGTCGGGGTGAAGGTGTACGCGCGCTCGGCGCCGCTCTGGTAAGCGCAGAAGCCGCTGGTGTCGAAGTAGTGAGTGCCGCCGTCGAGGTTGCCCGACACGGGTGTGTTCAGCGTCAGTGCAGGCAGCGCCGCGCAGAGCGGGCTCCACTGGATGGTCGAGCAGTCAGCCGAGCAGCCGTCGTTGTCCGTCTGGTTCTTGTCGTCACACACCTCGCTGCCACTCACCTGTCCATCGCCGCAGTCTTCGGGGATGAAGCTGGCCGCCAGCACGAACAGACCCTTCGCGCCGGGGTACGCCCCGCGCACCGTCACGAGCAGCGGCTTGGTGGGCACCGCCTCGAAGTTGAGCTCGAGGTAGTCACTGCCCGGCAGGTTCGTGCACTCGAGCTCGCTGTTCGCGTCCGCACAGTCAGCCAGCACGCTGATGCCAAGGTCGGCGGCGCTGTCGAGCTCGAGCACCAACTTGCCGGGCGTCGCAGGCATGAACGAGTACAGTTTCGCCGGGTTTGCGACGTAAGGATCGCAGAGCGAGGCGTAGCCGGTTGGGCCGCCTTCGTTGCTGTCGAAGTTGATGCCCATGCTGAGCGGTTCGGCCTTGTTGCACAGCGCCCCGGGTTCTGTGGAACGACAGTCGCCGGAGCAGCCATCGCCGCTCTGGGTGTTGCCGTCGTCGCACTGCTCTCCGCCGATCAAATCCAGCTGTTTGTCACCGCAGGTGGGGCGCGTGTGGCAGACGCCGATGCTCGGGTTCGAAAACAGCGGCAAGCAGTCTTGGTTCGGGTCGCACACCGGGTCGTTGAGCTTGCACAGTCGCTCGCAGATCTTGTTCTGTTCCTCAGGGAACCAGTTGATGCAGAGCCCTCGGAACATGTCGCCTTCCGGGCCACAGTCGCGCAGGTCGGGGCTCGCTGCGTCACACTGGGTGCCCACCGGAGCTAGGTCGCCCACGGCGAGGGGCTCGCACAAGTTGATTTGCGAGCAGTAGGTGCCGCTGGGGCAGTCTCCATTCGAGGTCAGGTAGTTGCACGCCTTTTGGCAGCGTGGGGGATCTCCCGCGCAGAAGGCTCCTGCTTCACACCCGGTGGAGACGTCTGCGGGCGTACACGCCTCTCCAACCTTCGCCGTTCCCGTGGGGATACAGACGCCGGTCTCCTGAACGGGCCCCAGAGGGAAGCACACTTCGCCTTCGGCGCAGGCCCCTGATGCGTTCTGGGTGCACTCAGTGTAGCAAGCGCCGGCGGCTGAGCCGCCTTCGTCCCGCTCAATCAGTGCGCCGATCTGCGACATGCAGCGCTGACCTTCGTTGCAGAACGGCGGGTCGAACGTCAGGCTGCACTCGTAGGCCACGCACTTGTGAGTCTCGACGTCGCACACTTGCCACGCCACGTTCGGGCAGTCCTCTGCGCTGTCACACTCGCCACCATCGACTGGCGTGGTGTCGAAAGACCACGCTGGCAAGTCGAAGCAACCGCCACCCGGCACTTCGCTCCAGCTCAAGTCGGCGTTCTGCCTCACCTCCACCAGCTGAACGGAGTCCACGCTGCCGGCACCGGTGCCTTCGAAGAAGTCGAGCTTGTCGAGCTTCATGCTGCCAGACTTCTGGAAGAACACGCGTCGCGGGCGATTCACCTCGTCGTAGGCGACGAGCAACACGCAGTGCTCGCAAGTTCCGTAGTTGTCGTCGGGCGATTGGCTGAGGTCGAACGTGCCTGGGGGCAGTCCGCTGCCTTCGTCATACAGTTCGAGTGCCAGGCGAGTCTTCGCGTAACCAGCCAACGGGTGGTCGACGCGCGCTTGCAGCGCGAAGGCCCCGAAGCTGCCGAAGTAGATCGCGGTGTCTTCCGGGGTGAGGGTGACACAGCCACCGCTACCTCCGGTCCCTGCAGTGCCGCCGGTATCACCGCCAGCGGTCCCGCCAGCTCCGGCGGTTCCCCCGCTGCCGCCAGCGCCGCCTTCGCCAGCGGTGCCGGCAGTGCCGCCCGTTGATGGAGTCGTGTGTGCGACTTCGTCGCTACCGCAACCGCTGAGCGCCAGTGGGAGAATCAAGCCTGCTAAGCATCGCCATCGCATCTTCATGGCCAAACCATGGTGGAAAGTGGTTCTTCGAGCGCCTGAAACCGATCTGAAAGTTTGCTCTCAGCTCACGCGTCTTCGTGCACCAAGAGCGGGATTGCAGCTGGGATCAGGTAGCCCGCGCCGTTCTGTTCGACGACGCCTCGGAGGCCCATCCTGCGTAGCGTCGCGATCGCGGTGTAGACGCGGCCCGCGGCGGCCGATGGCAGGATACGCTCACCGGGCCATCCCGCGCGGATCAAGTCATCGACCGACAGCGCGACTCCAGGTTGCGCGTGGCGCGCGTCCACCAGCGCTCGCAGCACGCCACGCACCGCGCGGCGTCGACCCAGAGCGACTGCCTGAGCTTGGTCCGACAAGCGGAAGAACGAGGCATCCTTGGCAACCAAGAGCGGCTTCTCCGGCGGCTTTACGAAGAACCGCGCGCGCAGGCGCCGCGCCAGGCGCACGTCGGCGAACGCTTCGAGCTCGCTCCCGCTTGGCAACTCCTGACCACGCAGCACGTCCAGCACCGCAGCGAACACCTTCCGTCGGTCGCGCTCGAGCAGCTGTGCCGCGTGGGCGAACAAGCGCTCCGCGTCGTTCTGGTGCCCTTGCATGGCGTAGAACACGCCACGCAGCGCGACCAGCACGCCCTCGTAGTCGCGACCGTTCTCGCGAATGAGCGGTAGCGCGACGCGGATCTCATCCTCTGCCGCGCGGAACTCTCCAAGCTCGAGCAATAGACCAATCAGCCCACATAGCGCGAAGGCTTCAGCGCGCCTCGCGCCCTCTGCATCGGCGATGCGGCGCGCTCGATGGAAGTCGACTAGCGCCCTCGACGTGTCTCCGGTCTCCTGCCTGACCCGCGCGATGTGGCTCAGCGCAACTGCGTTCAGGTGCCGGGAGTTCATCAGGCGGATCGAGCGCCCGGACTCGAGGATCCCCATGGCGTCCACTAGCTCTCCGAAGGCCTCGTCAAAGGCACCGCGCTCCACCAACAGCACACCCAGGGACAGCCGCGCAAACGCCTCCGCGAAC
>JBFXBK010000329.1:0-10456 GCA_050183255.1 Polyangiaceae bacterium
CAGGCTCGTCTTGCCCTGACCATTGTCACCCGCCAGCACGTTGAGACGCGGTGCTGGCTCGAAGTCGATGTGCTCGATGTTGCGGAAGGAGCGAACCGAGAGGGATTCGATGACCAGCGGGTTGACCATGCGGAAATGCTTCTTCAGACCGCCAGACGCTCTTGGTAGCCACCAGGACTGCCGCTGAGCCGGCGCCTCAGATGCGCATCGGCATGATCACGGCGACGTGATTCTTCGTGGTGTCTTCGTGAGCGGGCCGGACCACCGCCGGGTCGAGCTCGCCGCTGATTCCGAGGATCACCTCGTCGTCATCGACCACCTTGAGTACGTCGATGAAGTAGCGCGCGTTGAAGCCGACGGTGACCTCGGCGCCGCGGTAGTCGACGGCGATCTCGTCGAAGCCAGCGCCGCTCTCGGGGCTCTCGGACTCGAAGCGGATCTTGTCCTCGGTGATGGTGAGCTTGACGCCGCCCGTGCGGTCACTCGCGGCGACGCTGACGGCGCCCAGCGCCTCCTGCACGGCGTCTTTCGGCGCGCGAATCGCCCGTTCGGTCTGCTCCGGGATCACGCGCTGATAGGGCGGGAACTGCGCGTCCACGAGCTTCACGCTGAACTGGAAGCCGCCAAGCGAGAAGAACGCATTCGGCCCGCTCTGGGTCATGGTGAGCTCCGGCGACGCCTCATCGGTCTTCTCGCTGCGAGCCTCTTCGCAGAGCCGCTTCAGCTCCTGGATACCCTTGTTCGGGATGAGCATCGTCGCGGTCGCGTTCTTGCCCGGCACGCTGACTTCCATCTTGCTCAGGCGATGGCCGTCGGTCGTTACCATGCGGACACGCTCACCATCCCACTCGAACAGCGCGCTGTTCAGGTGCAGGCGCGTCTCGTCGGTGGAGATGCTGAAGTGCGTCTTCGCGATCAGCTCGTGGAGCGTATCCACGGGGAGACTCATCGAAGGTGCCGCGTCATCGGGAGCGGGCAGCTTCGGGAACTCGTCACCCGGGATGCCGTGCAGGGTGTAGCGGCGTGCGGAACCAACCGCACGGATCGTCGTCGCGGCGCCTTCCGAGGTACTGATCGAGACCTGCCCCTCAGGCATCATCTTCACGCGCTCGAACAGGTCGCGTGCGCCCACCGCGATCGTTCCAGGCTGCTCGACTTCCGCCTTCACGGAACCACGCACCGCCACGTAGAGGTCCGTCGCTGACAGCTGGATCGAGCCCGCCCGAGCCTCAAGCAGGACGTTGCCCAGCACGGGCATGGTGCTCTTCTTGTCGGCCACTCCCTGACAGCGATTGAGGATGCGCAGGAGGTCCTTCTTGCTGACGACGACGTGCATGAGGGCCTCACGTCTAGTCGTGGATTTGGCTGAGGGCTACCGTTGAGAGGGCCCTTCGGGGCACCTTTTTTCTACTGAACGGTCAGCCAGGATCGGGACTTGGTTACTACTCTAATAGATCTCTAGAAATTTAAATTTAGGGTCGTTGTAGTAGGGCCTGTGGAGACCGGGGAAAACTCTGGAACAAGCTGAAATTGCTTCTGAAATGTCTCCCCATCCATGGGGATGGATGCTGGTAGCGGGATGTAGGCTACTTGGGTACCAATCCAGACCTCCGAGTTTCTCCCAGATCCATACCCGAACTCTCAGCAGGGTTTTCCCAAAGCTATCCCCAGGTTGTGGATTACATTCATTGGGTGGAGCGTTCGGTGAATGGAATGTTTGTGCCCTCACCGGTCACAAACGTCCGCGCGGGCTGCACTTTTGGGCCTCGCTGAGGCAGCGATTTTCGTCCCTGAGCACGCCCCGCCAGACCCGAATTTGGGGGTGAGGTCAGCCGGTTGCTGCCTCGAGGCGCTCTTCAGGGGTCGAGCTCGCCGAGCGATTTCCAGACGCCGCCAGGGGGCGTCTCAGGAGGCGGAGTGGGTGAGCTGGTGATTCAGCCGCGCTGCGGCGTCCAACAGCCCCTGACGGGCCCTCTGAAAGGTCTTCGGACCGATCTCGCCGCGCTCATGCGCCTGTGTCAGACGCACCAATTCCTCAAGGATCAGCTCCTGGGCTTCGATCAGCTCTTCAGGAGCTTTCGCGGCCTTTTCCGGCTGCTTGCGCAGCGCGAAGAACAGGCCAGCTGCGACCGCCGCCAGAGCGATGGCAACCGCAATCCACGCGCCGGGACCACGGGTTGGGATCCCACTCAGCGTGATCGTCACGCGCTCCAAAGCACCGTCGCCGGGCTTCATGCGCTTGGTCGCGACCAGGTTCCGCGAGCCGTCTCGGGCGGCCGTGGGTTAAGCAGCGTCAAAGCCAGCAACCTCGAGATCCATGGTCTGGGGAGCTGCGGCGATCACCTGCATCTGACCCACGCGAGGCGGCAGCCGGATGTCGAAGCTGCGCCTCTCCGTCTGATCGTTGGGCACCTGAAACTGGAAGCCGACCTCGTGTTGCCCCGGGGTAAAGGTACCGTGAAGCTCCACGCGATCGTCGACGCTCTCGAAGCGGACATCGCTCATCGCGTCTTGAGCGCGAAACGCTTTCCAGCCTTTTGGCAGGCCGATCGTGATGTTTTGCGGCACCCAGGCGGTGCGTCCGATGTTGAACACCCGGAACATCACCTCGAACTGGAACACGTCGTCTCGCGTCTCGACGTACAGCATCGCGAACATACCGAGGCGCGTCGTCTGCAGATCGCGCACGACGTCGTACAGGTGCAAGATCACCTGCTGCCCGTTGTTCTCGTCGAGGTTGAACGGCGCCGCGGCGAAGTTCGCGCCGTCGCGGGTGACGCTGACGCGGTAGGAGTAGCTGGTGTCGTGACCCGGCAGTTTGTCGAAGCGCACGATGCCGCTCGCGTCAGCCGTTGCCGTGCGGTGTTCTCGCTCCTCACCGGCAGCCACTGATTGGCGCAGAATGCCCAGCTTGACGGGGACCCCAGGGAGCGGCTTGCCGTCGGCATCGACCACGCGAACTTCGATGGTGTGCTTTGGCACCAAGGGGCTTGGGGTGCTGCGATCCGGTACCGGATTGAACCCCAGCTCACTGTCGCTGGGGCTGACTCGCGGATGACCAGCGGGCATGCCCCCAGCGTGGGGATCCGGCGTGCCCGCTTGCGGTGCCGCGCTGCCAGGCGGTGCTGCGCTGCCAGGCGGTGCTGCGCTGCCAGGAGCCGCCGGCTTGGCAGACGGCGTTGTTGCTGGTCTGGGCTTGGCCGGAGCCTGGCCCGCGCCCGGTTTGGGGTCTCCGTTTCCGGGCGGAACTGCTTGTGCGCTCCCAGAGCTCGCAAACAGGCACAAAATAGCGGTGACGAGCCACGCGAGTCGGGAGAAGTGAGCGGTTTTGGTCACGTCAGTGCTCCCCTTGGTCGACCACGCCACACAGCGGGCAGGCGGGCTCGCTATCGGGGTAAGTCGCCGGGCAGGCGCGACACAGGATTTGATCGGGCTCCGCCAGCAGCGAGTTGCAGCCGCTGCAGCGGTTGTTCGCCAGGATGTTGCGAGTCTTGCAGGCTTTGCAGAGGCGGCTTGGCCCGGCGACGCCTTGCTTGCTCGTGACCGGATCGTCCACGAAGCCTTGGTCTGAGTCGGCGCGCGGCTCCGCGTCGTCTTCGGTGTCCTCCGCGTCGTCTTCGGTGTCCTCCGCGTCGTCTTCGGTGTCCTCCGCGTCGTCGTCTTCTTCGCTTTCCTCATCTGACTCTGAGTCGGCTGGTTCGTCGTCCGCGTCTTGGGGAGCTTCTTCTGCTTCGTCGTCCTCTGGGTCTGCGTCCGCTTCGCCATCTGCCGTCTGTCCGCGGGCCTTCGCCTTCGCATACGTGAGCACGGCGTCGACCAACACTTCTTCGACCTTTTCTCGCTTGTCTGGCGCGACGGACTCGAGCAGCTCCCGCGAGCCTTCGTCGACCAAATGTACGTCGCCGCTCATCTCCAGGAGCTTCAGGTTGAACAGCTCTTCGGCGCGCTTGCGCGAGTCCGACTCCACGTCGCTCAGCTGCTGAAGCAGGCGTTTGGCGTCCGCGCGATACCTCGCGGAAAGATCCTTGTAGTCCGCGTCGCTGATCTTGCCGATGTTGTGCTCGAACTCGAGATCTTTGAGCGCCCGCAGCGTGGCGCGCTTCTGCTCGAGCTCGGCGCTGGGGGCCGCCAGGCTCAGGGCTTCGTCCAGGTTCAGGTCGGCTTCGCCGGTGAGGCTCTGCACGGACGCCCAAAAGCTCGAAATCACGAACAGCATGAAGGCGCCTGCGAGCACCAAGAGTGCCGTGCCAACGCCCGCATAGGCTCCGGTGCCGATCGCTGCGACGACGACGAGCGGGATCGCCCAGACCTTGTGCTGCGAGAGGCTGTCGAACACCTCATCGAGCTTGGTGGGCGCGACGACCGCACCGACGACTTTGTCGGTGCGGGACGAACGATACTGGCGGTCCTCGGCCTCCCTCAGCTTGTCCTGGAGCTTGGCTTTGGGCGTCGAGGGATCCGTCGAGTGCTGACCCGAACGACGCTTCGACTGCTTCTTGGGAACGGTTTTGCTCCGCTTACCGGCTTTCTTACCGGCTTTTTTGCCGGACTTGTCCTTGCCAGCGGATTTGGAGGAGGACTCTTCGCGTTGACTCATGCGGCGCTCAGGCAGGCTGCTTGGAGCCGCCGCCCTGGCTCCGGGCGTTGCGGCGCCGTCGATATACACCGACCACGGTGCCCACGCCCAGCACCAGGCCACCCGCGCTCGCGGCGAGCATCTCCCAGGGCAAGCGGGTCAGGGTCGGCATCTCCGCTGTCGTCGTGGCGCTTGGTGGCGCGCGCGCTGTCAGTGTGCGCGCTGAGGCAGTGGCGGGTGCCGCAGCGAACAAGAGCGCAAACATCAAGCCGGTGGCGGCGCCGGCGGTGACCCGCGCGTAGCTCAGCACGGTGGCTTCGCTCAGGCTCACTTCGGGCCAAAGGCTGACACCCGCGCCCAAGATCAGGATCCCCACCCCGATCCAGATCCAGCTCACCATCGGGTTTACGTGGAGGTGGAACGTCGCGCGCTTGCTGCTTGGATCAGCTGAACCAAGGATCGAGTAAAAATCCGCGCGGAAACCACGCAGGATGCTGACCTCGGTGGTCGGCATGCCACCTTTGCGATAGATGAACTTCGCAGGGCTGGCTTCGCCGACCAGCGTTCGGGTGCCGTCCGGCGACACGTGGCTCACCAGCATGTCCGCGAAGATCATGCGCTTCGTCGTGTCGACCTCCATGCGCGGACCCTTGTACTGCACCTCGAAATCGCGCAGCTGGTAGGTCTGCCCCGGCATCAGGCTGACCTCTTTGTCAGCGCCCCACGAGCGGCCGACGAAGCCCATGAACATGAAGATGATGCCGAGGTGCACCACATAGCCGCCGTAGCGTCGGCGGTTTCTGCTCACGAGGCGCACCAGCGCTGTGAACGCGCCTTCCTCGGTGTTGCGCATGCGGGCTGCGGTGCCGCGCTGGAACTCTTGGATGATCACGGCGAGGTTGAAGGCGCTCAGCGACACGATCAAGAGCGGCACCACCATGCCGAAATAGCGCAGCGCCGGGCCATACCAAGCCTCCACGTAGAACACGTCTTGCTCGACGATCGCCGGGTAGCCGAGCTTCGCGCCGAGCAGCAGGTGCAGGCCGCCCGCGATCACACCCGCCGCGGTGGGAATCGCAGCGGCCTTGAGCAGCGCATCCGGCGAGGTCTTGCGCCAGCCAAGTAGCGGCGCGACGCCCATCAGCAAGAACACCGCGATGCCCATCGGCGCCAGCCATCGATTGTAGAAGGGCGCGCCGACGCTGACGGACTCCTTGTAGATGAGTTCGCTGATCTTCGGGTACAGCGTGGTGATCGCGATGAACACCATGATCGCGAGGAGCGCCCAGTTGTTGAGTACGAACGCCGCCTCGCGGCTCGCCACCGACTCGATGTGCGCCTCGCTGGTGAGCTTCGGGACGCGCAAGATGATCAGCACGGTGCTCACCAGGAAGATGAGCACCATGAAGTAGACGAAGAAGATGCCGATCTCGCTCTGCGCGAACGAGTGCACGCTGGCGATCATCCCAGAGCGGGTCAGGAACGTACCGAAGATCGTGAGGAAGAACGTGAGGCAAATCAGGAACAAATTCCAGACCTTGAACATCACGCGCCGTTCCTGGATCATGGTCGAGTGGAGGTAGGCGCTGGCCGTCCACCAGGGCAAACAGGCCGCGTTCTCCACCGGGTCCCACGCCCAGT
Source organism: Polyangiaceae bacterium (assembly GCA_050183255.1). GTDB lineage: Bacteria > Myxococcota_A > Polyangia > Polyangiales > Polyangiaceae > JAHBVY01. Next base: position 6,218 of record JBFXBK010000329.1, read on the forward strand.
ATCCGCCCCAGCCGAGCTCCTCATAGGCCCACAGCATGCCGAGCGCGTTGCCGATGCTGAGGAACAGCCAGGCGAACAGCATCCACTTCCGCGCGGCATTGATCCACTCGTTGTCGAGGCGCCCGGTGACCAGCGCCGCCATCGCGAAGGCGAACGGAATCGAGCACCCAACGAAGCCAATGTAGAGGCTCGGCGGGTGGATGATCATGTAGAAGTTCTGCAGCAGCGGGTTCAAGCCCTCGCCATCCAGCTTGCCGCCACCAATGGCGACCTCGAACGGGTTCGCCGCGAACAGCATCAAGATGCCGAAGAAGCTGATCACCACCATCAGAGTGGCGATCACGTAGGGCTGCAGCGCGCGGTACTTGCCGCGCATCCACGCGACAGCGCTCGAGGTGTAGATCGCCAGCAAGAACGTCCACCACAAGAGCGATCCGTCTTGGCCACCCCACAGCGCGGTCAGCAGGTAGGGATCGGTCATCGAGCGATCCGAGTAGCGAGCTACGTATCGGATGCGGAAATCATGGGTGATGAAGGCGTACGCAAGCAGCAGCACACCCAGCCCGATCAGCGCGCAGGTGCCGTACGCGCCCCAGCGCGCAGCGCTCAAGAGCCGCGGGTTGCCTCGCGCAGAGGCGACGGACACCGCGAACGTGTACGCAGCTGCAACGAGCACCGCGTACAAAACCCCAGTGCCAAACTCCGGTAGTGTCTCCCACATGACGTAGGGGCACTCTACCCTGAATTCCCCCACACGCCGGAACCCTGCGCAGGAAAGCGCTTCGGCGCTTTGTCGCAGGGGCTGAGCCTACGAATCGTGTGTTACGCGGGGTGGGCTGGCTACGCAGAAACGTTGCTTACGACGCGTCGTCGTTCAGCTGTTTCAGCTGCGCTTTCGCCTTCCCAAGCTGTTCGTTGAGCTGGCTCAGCGCATCCTGTGCGGCTTCCGCGTTGTCCGCGGCCCCCAACTTGCGTAAGTCGCCCTTCAGCCGGTTCAGGCTGCTACCAAACTCCAGCGCGCGCGCGAGCCTCTGCTTGGCTTTGGCTTTGCGTAGCTGGCGGATGTCCTTGGTCAGCTGCTTACGAACCTGCTTCAGATCCGTGCTCGCTGCTTTGGCCGCCTCCGCGCAGCCGATCGCTTCATCACCGAGCTTGCAGGGGACACCGCTCGCGTCGATTGAGCCGATGGTCTTGGTCAGCTGCTCGAAGCGCTCGTTCAGCGCAGACTTTGCTGCGGCTGCCGGCGCGTCCGGGGGCTTTTCGTCGGCTCCCAGCGCGGGCGCTGCCACGCTCAGACCGATCAGCGCCGCGAGCAGCCCTGCCCGTCGACTCAGCCACTTGGTTCGAACACGTGAACAATCGTCAGCCATAGCCGCCCTCAGTTTACGCGGGGAAGCCCAGTGCCTCCCTCGAAAAGTCGGAAATAGCCTGAGCCTGGTGCTCCTAACCCCCGAAAATACTCAAGAATTTCGAGGGAGCTGAGACGCGGTCCAGAGCTGCGTAAGCGGTGCTCGCGAAGCTGGAGCATGCCTAGGGGGTTTTGGGGGAGAGGTGCCCTGAAAGGATCGCCGAGCATCCCCCAAAGAAGCGCTCAGTCTTCGCCGACGACGGTTCCGACGTCTTCGCCCTTGGCGACGGCGCGGATGTTCCCCTCGATCATCTTGAACACCCGAATGGGCATGCCGTTCTCGCGGCAGAGCGTCACCGCCGTCGAGTCCATCACGCCGAGGTGTGCCGCGAGGAACTTATCGTAGCTCACCTGGCGGTACATCTTCGCGTCGTCGTGCTTGCGCGGGTCGCGGTCGTAGATACCGTCGACCTTGGTCGCCTTGAACAGCGCATCTGCCCGGATTTCCATGGCACGCAGCGCAGCAGCCGTATCCGTGGAGAAATAGGGATTGCCGGTGCCTGCGGCGAACACCACGACGTAACCGCGCTCCAGGTGGCGGATCGCCCGTCGGCGAATGTAAGGCTCGGCGACGTCGCGGATCTCGAGCGCCGTCATCACGCGGGTCTTGGCGCCGCTGTTCTCGAGGGCGTCCTGCAGCGCCAGTGAGTTGATCACCGTGGCCAGCATGCCCATGTAGTCGCTCTGCGCGCGATCCATGCCTTCGCTGGCGCCCTTGAGGCCGCGGAAGATGTTGCCGCCGCCCACCACCAGGCCGAGCTGGACGCCGGTCTTCGCGACCTCGGCGATTTCCTTCGCGGTGTTCTTCAGGGTCGCGGTGTCGATGCCGAAGCCACCTTCTTTCCCGCAGAGCGCCTCTCCGCTCAGCTTGAGGACGATTCGACGGTACTTGAGATCTCCAGAGTCGCTCACGAGCCGCTTCCTACTCACGTGAACTGGGGCGCGCAACCATCCGCGCGCGCTGCGATGAGTTTCACGGCGCCAGGCGCCTCAACCTGGCGGAATCTTGCGCTGGCTTGGGTGCAGCCGGTCTGGCGCGGTCTGGCGCTGCGTAGTATCCCGGGGTCTCGAAATGCGCCTTGCCTCTCCGCCCCCGCCAGCGCGCCGCTCTCTGGGAGTCCACGGAGCGCTGCGTCGTACACTGATCGCCTGTGTGGCGTGCGCCGGCTTGATCGGGTGCAGCGGCTGTGACGAAGCGAACGGCGGCGAGGCGCCCGCCTCGAGCGCGAGCAGCGGTCCGCTCCCGCCGGAGCTTGCCTCGAAGGTGCTGGCCAAGGTTGGCGATCGCGAGATCACCCTCGGTGAGTACGCGGCGACCCTCGAGCGCATGGATCAGTTCGAGCGTCTGCGTTACCAGTCACCCGACCGACGCAAGCAACTGCTCGACGAGATGATTCAAGTGGAGCTGCTGGCGCAAGAAGCCGAGCGACGTGGCCTCGACAAGCGCCCGGAAACTCAGGAGCGCATCCGCATCATCTTGCGCAACGAAGTGTTGAAGAAGCTGCGGCGGGACGTGCCTGGCCCTGAGTCAGTCAGTGAGGCTGACGCGCGCAAGTACTACGAGAAGCACCGCGATGATTTTCGCGAGCCTGAGCGTCGCCGCGTCGCCGTGATTGTGCTCGGCGACGCCGCGAAGGCGAAGTCGCTGCTGCCTCAAGCGGTCAAGGCGACGCCGATGCAGTGGGGCAAGCTCGTGATGGAGAACTCCCTGGAGAAGCCGCCGAATCCTTCACCAACGGCACCGTTGGAGCTCGCGGGAGACTTGGGCATCGTCTCCGCGCCCGGGGTCGAACGTGGCGCGAACGAACGCGTGCCGAAGGCGGTGCGCGAGGCGGTGTTCAAGATCGCCAAAGTCGGCGAGGTCAGCGACGCCGTAGTCGAAGACTCCGGGAAGTTCTACATCGTGCGCTTGATCGGCAAGACCGACGCGCGCGATCGTCCGTTCAAGGAGGCTGAGCGCAGCATCCGTGTGTCGCTGGTTCAGGAACATATCCGTGCGGCAGAAGAGAAGCTCGAGAAGGAGCTGCGCGAGAAGTACCCGGTGAAGATTGACGACAAGGCGCTGGAGAAGGTGCAGCTGCCTTCGGAGCAGAGCACCGCGCCAGCACCTTCGGCCGCGCAAGCGCCTTCGGCGGCGCCGGCTCCATCGGGTTCCGCGGGGAATTGACATGCAGCTGCGAGTCGACCCGGCATCGCCTCTCGACTGGCGCTGGCAGCTGCGTCACTCGATTTCCAGCGTTGAGCAGCTGAGCGCGCGCCTGCGCTTGACCCCGGGGGAGCAGCAGGGCGCCGAGCGCGCGGCTTCTCAAGGCTTCCCGATCGGGATCACGCCGTACTATTTCGGGCTGATCGATGCCTCGGACCCCAACTGCCCAATCCGGCGCCAGGTGGTCCCAAGTGCGGAAGAGGCGACGGAGGTGCCTGGCGACTTGCGTGATCCGCTGGGTGAGGAAGCACACTCCCCGGCGCCTGAGCTGGTGCAGCGTTATCCCGATCGCGCGCTCCTCTTGGTGACGGATCAGTGCGCCGTGTACTGCCGCTTCTGCACCCGCAGCCGCATGGTGGGAGCCGGCGAGGGGCCACGACCTGATCAGCGGCTGGAGCCCGCGCTGGCTTATCTCAAGAGCCACCCCGAGGTCCGCGACGTGATCTTGAGCGGCGGTGATCTGCTCAGCATGGCGACGACGCGCATCAAGCGCGTGGTGGAGGCGGTGCGCGAGATCCCCAGCGTGGAGACGATCCGCCTGGCGACGCGAGTGCCCGTGGTGCTCCCGATGCGTATCGACACTGAGTTGCTCGATGCGCTGCGGCCTCTTCATCCGCTCTGGGTG